>NZ_JAMOKF010000089.1 GCF_023656545.1 Micromonospora phytophila
ACGTCCCGACCAGGGTGTCGTACGCCTCGGCGGCGCCGCCGGCCGTCGACGCGGCGGTGGCCCGGCTGCGTGCCCGGGGGGCCCGCCGGGTGGTGGTCTCGGCGTACTTCCTCGCGCCCGGCCTGTTCCACGACGCCGTGGCGACGGCGGCGCGGCGGGCCGGGGCGGTGGCGGTGTCGGCCCCGCTGACCGACGCCCCGGAGCTGGCCGATCTGGTCCTGCGCCGGGTCGACGCCACCGCCACGGTGACCGACGTCGCAGCCCGGTCATGATCCAGGAGGGGGCTGTCCGGGTAGGAGAACCAAGGTGCGGACAGCGAGACGCCCCGGCGGGCGGACCCGACCGGGGCGTTCAACGCTGATGCGTGGATCAGGCGGAGTGAGCGCGCAGGACCCGGAGGCCACCGCGACGCTTGACGGCGCGCCGCTCCTCCTCGCTCATCCCGCCCCAGACGCCGGCGTCCTGACCGGACTCCAGCGCCCACTGCAGGCACTGGTCGGTCACGGAGCAGCGCCGGCAGACGGCCTTGGCCTGCTCGACCTGCAGGAGAGCCGGTCCGGACGTCCCGATCGGGAAGAACAGCTCCGGGTCCTCGTCGCGGCAGACAGCATGGTGACGCCAGTCCATGGCGGCAACACTCCTCATTCTGGATGGGTGGCAGATATTGCTTTGGTGCTTTTCCTATATGCATCCGCAGTGCCTGTGGTGACGGTTCGCGTCTGACCATTTGGCAGTGCGTGAGCAGGCTGCTGGCCCCGCGGACCTGCTGGAACAGCTCAACCTGACGAGCATATCCAGGCAATGTCCCGGTAACTCAAGTTCGCTTGTGAATACTTTCACGAACGCCCGCGATGTCAAGGGTGACGCTCGGAAAAACTCCGGGCGGTGAGCAAGCCCACAACCCGTTTGTCCCGATTTCAGCGCCTTCCTAGTTACCCCGCGTGCCACAGTCGAGGATCAATATAGTACAGTGCGCGTGACATTGCTGACATTTCCGGCACCTGTCCCCTCGGTGTGGCGGCCACCGCGTCGTGCGGCGTCGGGACCGCGTCAACCAAGGGCTGTACCCGAGACCTAACAGATTACTCTCAGTGCGGCGGGAACGGATGTGAATCTGACTTTCTCCCGTTCGCCAAGATAGTCGCCGTCGAGCTGGAACGCCTGCGGACGGCCGGAGACCAGCGTGAACTCGGCCACGTCGTGCAGCCGCAGCACCTGACGCCCGCGCGGATCCGGATGCCGCGAGAAGAACTGAGTCACGGTGCGTGTCGTACTGGCGACCCGGAGCTGTCGCAGCGCCAGCACGTCGAGCCCCAGGTCGAACGACGCGTCCGGGTTCGGGTTGACCTCCCGCTCGCCCAGATAGGTCCACGGTGCGGTGTTCTGGATGATGACCGTGGCCAGCTCGTCCTCCGCCGTCTCGCCCGGCCGCTCCAGACTGATCGCCGGATGCCGGCGGTCGGAGTTGAGGAAGTACTGGCCGACCGTGGAGCGGAAGTAGAGCCCGGGGGTCGAGACCCGGCCCCGCCGGCGCGCCTGCTCCACCCGGTGGATCACCGCCGCGTCGATGCCGAACCCGGCGCAGAAGGTGAAGTAGCGGTCGTCGGCCCGGCCGAGCCCGATGATCCGGTGCCGGCCCAGTCGCAGCCCCTCCAGGATCATGCTCGTCCCGTCGGGCCAGTCCCTGGGCAACCCGAGTGCCCGGGCGAAGACGTTGGTGGAGCCGCCCGGGACGGTCGCCAGGGCCGGCAGCCGCTCGGCCGGCGTCGCGCCGGTGGGCACGGTCGGCGGCTGCGCCGTCATCAGGCCGTTGACCACCTCGTTGACCGTGCCGTCGCCACCCAGGGTGACGACCACGTCGACGCCCTCCTCGGCCGCCTCGCGGGCCAGGTCCGTGGCGTGCCCCCGCCGCCGGGTGTACCGCACGGAGAGGTCGACCTCGCTGCGCAGCGCCCGGACCAGGACGTCCCGGCTGCGTTCGCTGGTGGTGGTGGCCTTCGGATTGACCACCAGGACGGCGCGCATGGGCGGCACTGTACCGCGCGGCGCCACGGGTATCGTGGCGCGCGTGACCATCGACTCCGACCCGATTCCCGTCACGCTCCGCTGGGCGGCCCGGTTGCTCCGGGGCGAGGCGGTCGCCGTCGCGCTGATCGCCGGCTGGCTGGTCTGGGCCGATCTCACCGCCACCACCACCGACCTGCCGTCGGCGTTGCTGGTGACCGCGTTCGCGATCGGTGCGGCGGCGGCGCTCTGGGCGCTGGGCGGCGCGCTGGCCCGGCGCCGGGCCGGTGCCCGGGCGCCGGCGATCGTGCTCCAGTTGATACTGCTGCCGATCGGCTGGTTCATGATCCAGGGCGGGCTGGGCTGGCTCGGCGTGCCGCTGATGGCGCTCGGCCTCGGGGTGACCGGGTTGCTGGTGAGCACCCCCACCAACCGGGCCCTCGGCTTCGAGTGACCGCCCCCGGCCGCCGGCCGGTCGTCCGACCTGGACCTGCCTGAGCGCCCGAACCCGCCTCGGCGCCCGAACCCGCGTCAGCAAGTGGCCCGGAGGGCGTGCGGTCCGAGCGAGTGCGTGCGGTCCGAGCGAGTGCGTGCGGCCTGGCGGGCGTGCGGTCCGGGCGAGTCCGGGGGGAGTGCGTGCGGTCCAGGCGAGTGCGGGCGGACTGGGCGACTGCGGGTGGCGGAGGGCGCGCTGGCCGTCAGTAGCCGGAGGAGCGCCGGGTGAGCAGGGAGATGGTGGCCCGGCCGCCGACCGCGTTGGCGTTCGCCGACGTGGTCAGCGCGGTGAGCACCTTCCAGGCGAACGACGACTCGGCGGGCAGCGTGGCGCCGCGTACGGTCGGGACGGTCACCTCGACGGTGAGCGCGTCGTCGGTGACCGCGAACCGGCAGTCGAGTTCGGCGTCCCGGGTGGCGATGGCGAGCAGCATCGCGCACGCCTCGTCGACGGCGATGCGCAGGTCCTCGATCTCGTCGAGGGCGAACTGGAGCCGCGCCGCGAGGCCCGCGGTGGCGGTGCGGAGCACCCCCAGGTAGCCCCCGTCGGCGGGCACCGTGAGGTGCACGACGTCGTCGTCGGTCGTCGGCTGGCCGGTCAGTTGAGTCACCACTCATCCCCCCGGTGCCGGACTCTACCCGGTCACCCGTCCGGCCGTGTGGGGGCCGCCACGTGCCTGGGCGGCGAGGCCCGCCAGCGCGTCGCCGCTGAGCCGGTAGGGGACCCACTCGTCCATCGGCCGCGCGCCGATCGAGGCGTAGAAGCCGGCGGCCGGGTTCCAGTTGATCATCCACCACTCCAGCCGCTGGTAGCCGCGCTCCACGCAGATCGCGGCGAGGGTGGCCAGCAGCAGCCGGCCCGCCCCGGTGCCCCGGGCGGCCGGGCGGACGTAGAGATCCTCCAGGTAGATGCCGTGCACGCCGGCCCAGGTGGAGAAGTTGAGGAACCAGAGGGCGAACCCGAGCGGTCGGTCGTCGGCGTCGACGGCCACGTGGCCGTAGAGGGCCGGGCTATGACTGCTCCAGCTCGGCCCCGGCGCCGCGCCGGGACCTGGAGCAGTCGCGAACAGGGCGGCGGTGAGCTGCTCGGAGGTGAGGTGGCACTGGTCGGCGGCGCGTTCGTACTCCGCCAGTTCGTGCACCATGGCGACGACGGCCGGCACGTCCTCGGGACGCGCCGGCCGGATCGTCGGTGCCGAAGCCCCGGACGTCACGCCTTCTTGGTCTCCCAGAAGATTTTCGAGATCTCGTCGATCTTCTGGAGCAGCTCGTCGGCCTTGGACGGGTCGGTCGCGCCCTTGGCGCCCGCCGCGCCGGCCATCTTGGTGGCCTCGTTGAACAGCTGGTGCAGGTGCGGGTACTTCTCGAAGTGGGCCGGCTTGAAGTAGTCGGTCCAGAGCACCCAGAGGTGGTGCTTCACCAGGTCGGCGCGCTGCTCCTTGATCAGGATGGCGCGGGTGCGGAACTCCGGGTCGGTGTTCGCCTGGTACTTCTCGCAGATCATTTTGACCGACTCGGCCTCGATCCGGGCCTGCGCCGGGTCGTAGACGCCGCACGGCAGGTCGCAGTGGGCGCTGGCGGTCACGCGGGGCGTAAGGATGCGCGGAAGTCGCATCGGGATCCTCCATGGGAAGTTTGCGATGATCCAAGACGACATTACTCCTGGACCCGCTCCCCGGAGGCGGACGGAGGTGAAACCGATGAGCGCCGACCTGCCGCCCACCGCGCCCCGGCTGCCGTGGCCGCTGACGCCCGTCCTGGTGACGGGTCCGTCCATGTCGCCGACGCTGCGCCACGGCGACGCGGTGCTGGTCCGCCGCGGCGGCCGCGCGGTCCGCCCCGGCGACGTCGTGGTCGCGGTCTTCCGCAGCCGCCCGGAGCTGCTCGTCGTCAAGCGTGCCGTCCGCGCCCAGGACGGCGGCTGGTGGTTGTCCGGGGACAACGGACTGGTCGTCGACGACTCCCGGGCGTACGGCGTGGCGGACGTGCGGGGCCGGGTGGTGGCGCGCTACTGGCCCCGCCCCGGACGGGTGCGCCCACGCCGGTTATGACCCTGCTCACATCGGCGGTGCACGGTCGACACTATGCTCGGAAAGTGCCCGGGTGACCCCCGCACCGCGTGCCGCCGCTCGACGCCTCACCTCGCGCCCGCGCCGGACGCCCCGTCTGCTCGACAGATCCTGGAGTCACCATGTCATCGTCCACCGTGGACCCCGCTGATCCCGTCTTCCGGCTGCACCGGGGCGGCAAGATGGCCGTCGTCTCGACCGTCCCGCTGACCAGCCGGGAAGACCTCTCTCTCGCGTACACCCCGGGTGTGGCCCGGGTCTGTGAGGCGATCGCCGCCGACCCGGCCCTGGCCGACGACTACACGTGGGTGTCGCACACCGTCGCGGTCGTCACCGACGGCTCCGCCGTGCTCGGGCTGGGCAACATCGGCCCGCGTGCCGCGCTGCCGGTGATGGAGGGCAAGGCGGTGCTGTTCAAGCAGTTCGCCGGGGTCGACGCGGTACCGGTCTGCCTGGACACGCAGGACGTGGACGAGATCGTCGCGGTGGTGAAGGCGCTGGCCCCCTCGTTCGGCGGGATCAACCTGGAGGACATCAGCGCGCCGCGCTGCTTCGAGGTGGAGCGTCGGCTCGACGAGGCGCTGGACATCCCGGTCTTCCACGACGACCAGCACGGCACCGCGATCGTCGTGCTCGCCGCGCTGCGCAACGCCGCCGCGCTGCTCAACCGCAAGCTCGGCGATCTGCGGGTGACCGTCAGCGGCGCCGGCGCGGCCGGGGTGGCGGTGACGAAGATGCTGGTCGCCGGGGGCGTGAACCCCGACCAGGTGGTGGTCTGCGACTCCAAGGGGATCATCGGCCGGCACCGCGCCGAGCTGACCGGCACCAAGGCCGAGCTGGCGGCGAGCACCAACGCCGACGGCCGGCAGGGCGACATCACCGAGGCGCTGCGCGGCGCCGACGTGCTGATCGGTGTCTCCGGCGGTCAGATCCCCGAGTCGGCGGTGGCCGGCATGGCGCCCGGCGGGATCGTCTTCGCGCTGGCCAACCCCACCCCGGAGGTGCACCCGGAGGTGGCCGCCCGGCACGTAGCGGTGGTCGCCACCGGCCGCAGCGACTACCCCAACCAGATCAACAACGTGCTGGCCTTCCCCGGGGTGTTCCGGGGCGCGCTGGACGCCCGGGCCACCCGGATCACCGACGGGATGAAGGTCGCCGCCGCCGACGCCATCGCCGGGGTGGTCGCCGAGTCGCTCACCGCGGACGCGATCGTGCCGTCCCCGCTCGACCCCCGGGTGGCCCCGGCGGTGGCCGCGGCCGTCGCCGAGGCCGCCCGCCGCGACGGCGTCATCCGCGCCTGACCCTCACCCGGGCCCACTTCCGGCCGGGCGGGGCGTGATCGACTCGTGGTCGCCGACATCGGGGTCTCCGGCACGGCCGGACACCCCGATGTCCACGACACCGAGATGATCAGGCCTCGCCGGCTGCTCAATCCCGCGAGGCTTGTTACCGTGCCGATCATGCGTGCCGCCTTCGCCTCCCGCTTCGACGACGCCAACCCGCTCGCCGCGCTCACCGTCGGCGAGCGGCCCGAGCCGACGCACCCGGACGACGACTGGGTGACCGTGCGGATCCGGGCCAGCTCGCTCAACCACCACGACCTCTGGTCACTGCGCGGGGTCGGGCTGCGCGAGGACCAGTTGCCGATGATCCTCGGCTGTGACGCCGCCGGCGTGGACCCGGACGGCAACGAGGTCGTCGTCTACCCGGTCGTTCCCACCCCGGGCGACCCGCGCGGGGTCTCCATCCTCTCCGAGCACTTCCCCGGCACCCTCGCCGAGCAGGTCGCCGTACCCCGGTCGAACCTGCTGCCGCTGCCGGCGGGCCTGGCGGCGACCGACGCGGCCTGCCTGCCGACGGCCTGGCTCACCGCGTGGCGGATGCTCACCACCAAGGGCCGGGTCGACGACGCCGACGCGGTGCTGGTCCAGGGCGCCGGCGGCGGCGTGGCCACCGCGGCCGTCGCGCTCGCCGCCGCGATGGGCAAGCGGGTGTACGCGACCAGCCGCGACGCCGCCAAGCGGGAGCGGATCGCCCAACTGGGCGCGACCGCCGTCGAGCCGGGCTCCCGGCTGCCGGAGCGGGTCGACGTGGTGATCGAGACGGTCGGCGCGGCCACCTTCGACCACTCGCTGAAGTCCGCCGCGCCGATGGCCCGGATCGTGGTCTCCGGCGCCACCGCCGGCCACGAGCCGAAGGTCAACCTGCGCCGCGTCTTCGCCATGCAGCTGGAGATCCTGGGCACCTCCATGGGCACCCCGGACGAGCTGACCGCCCTGCTCGCCTTCTGCGCCGAGCGCGGCGTCCGCCCGGTGGTCGACAGCGTCATCCCGTTCAGCCGGGTCACCGACGCCTTCGCCCGCCTGCATTCCGGTGACGTCTTCGGCAAGGTCGTCCTCGACCACACCACCTGACCCCCACCTCGCGCCCGCGCCGGGCTCGCCGTGCGTGCCGGGCTCGCCCAGGATCCGCGCACTTTCCCGGAAAGAGTGGCTTCCCGACGGCCGGGAGGCCACTCTTTCCCCGAAGTTGTGCGGATCCTGGGCGCGCGGCGCGTGGGGCGCGGTGGGTCAGAGGCGGTTGTCGAGGGTGGCGATGTCGCTGCGGGTGGCGTCGGTGGGGATGCGGCGCTTGGCGGCCTCGTCGCCGTAGAGGGACCAGCGGAGGAACTCCACCGTCGTGTCGGAGACGACCCGCAGCGCGGCGCCGTCGCTGAGCAGGGCCCGCCCGTGGTCGCCCTTCGGCAGGCTCAACATGGCCTTCGGCCAGGGCACCTTGTCGTACGCGGC
Source organism: Micromonospora phytophila (assembly GCF_023656545.1). Lineage (GTDB taxonomy): Bacteria > Actinomycetota > Actinomycetes > Mycobacteriales > Micromonosporaceae > Micromonospora > Micromonospora phytophila. The sequence continues at coordinate 7,358 of NZ_JAMOKF010000089.1, forward strand.
CCGGCCGGCCGCGTACTCGACCACCTCGTCGGCCTCGCCGTGCACGAAGAGCTGGGGAGCGGCGGCACCGGCGAAGGCGGTACCCACGCCGAGCGCGGTGCCGGCGAAGACGACCCCGGCGTCCAGCCGCTCGTCCCGGCCGGCGGTGAAGAGCCCGATGGTGGTAACCCCGCCGGCCGAGTGCCCGGCCGCCGCCACCCGGTCGGCGGCCAGCCGGCCGCGCAGCGGGTCACCCGCCTTGGCGTCGAGGGCGAGCACCTGGGTCAGCGCGTACGACACGTCGGCGGGCTGGTTGAGCACGTCGAGCACGTTGCCGTCGCCGCCCCGGGCGGTGTGCGGGAAGGTCGGCGCGGCCACCACGAACCCGGCCGCCGCCCAGCGGGTCAGCAGCGTCGCGTAGTCGGCCGGCCGCCCGTTGAGGCCGTGGCTGAACATGACGACGGGGAACTTCCCACGGGCGGCGTCCGCGGACCGTACCGGCCCGCCGCCGGCCTCCCCGGCCGCCGGGTACCAGACGGTCACCGGCAGCGGCCGGGTGCCGTCGCGCTTCAGCTTCAACTCGCGTACGCCGACCGCGAAGGTCTTCTCGGGCGCGATGCCGGCGGGCACCCGTGGCGTCGGGGTGCTCACTGTCGGGGGTTCGACGGGGGCGGCCGGACGGTTGGTCGTCCCGGTGTCGGAGGAGCAGCCCACCAGACCGGCGGCGAACAGGGCGCTGGCGAGCAGGGCGGGGGTGGCGCGACGTGACATGAATCCGATTGTGCCTCGCCCGTCGGGCTCGCCGACCGGACATCGACGCAGCGTACGCGCCGGGTGACCGGGCTCTCAGCCGCGTCCGGCGCGCAGGCGGGCCAGGTCCTCGGCGTCCTTGGGCCGGCGGGGGCGGTCGGGCATCCAGACCGGGAACATCTCCTTGACCTCGATCTGGGCGGCCACCGAGATCACCGGCGCGGTGAGCGCGCCGATCCGACCGGGCGGCCCGTCCAGCATCCCCGCCGGCAGCGGCGTGCCGGCCCACGGGCCCGCCCCGACCGTCACCCGGCCGGCCCCGTCCCGGGCCAGGTACGCGAAGCTCACCTCGACGCCGTCGGGCCCGACGAGGTCCCGTTGCACGTCGACGGGCATCCGGGGGTCGACGCGCCAGCCCCGGCCGAGCAGCAGGGCCGCCAGCCGGTCGGCGTCGGCCCGCCAGCAGTACCAGTCGACGTCGACGTGCGGTCGGGTCACCGCGCCGAGGTGGAAGTCCATCGCCCAGCCGCCCCGCAGCCACACCCCGAGGCCGGCCGCCCCGGCCACCCGCACCACCTCGCCGATGCTCTCCAACTGGCGTCCCGCGAGCCCGTCCACCGCCCGACGGTAACCCGACGCCGTCGCGCGGATCACGCGGTCGCGGCGCCGATGGCGCGGGCTTCGACGCCGGCACGCCCGGCCGGGTCAGGGGCGCGTGTCGTAGGTCGTCACGCCGGGGGAGTACGCGTCGGTGGGGAGGCGGCGGGCCGCGTCGAGGTCGCCGTAGAGGGTCCAGCGGAGGAAGTCGGTGGTGGTGGCGAGGACCTGGTCGAAGCCCGCCCGGCCCGGGATCAGGTACTCGCCGTGGCCCTGCCCGAGCAGGCTCAGGAACGCCGCCGGCCCGGTGACCCGCTCGTAGCCGGCCCGCCCCACGCCGGGCGGCACCACCCGGTCCGCCGTGCCGTGCACGAAGAGCAGCGGCGCGGCCGGACCGGCGAGACCGCCGGCCATCCCACCGCCGGCGATCACGATGCCGGCGCGCAGCCGGGCGGAACGCCCCGAGGTGAACATCCCGGCGGTGGTGAAGCCGCCCGCCGAGTGCCCGGCGGCGGCGAACCGGGTGACGTCGAGGTGCCCGGCGAGCGGGTCCCCCCGCCGGGTGTCGAGCCGGACCAGGTGCCGGATCACCCGCCAACCGTCGGCCGGCTGGTGGCGTACGTCCGCGCGGTTGAACCGGGGCGCTCCGCGGCGGGTGTGCGGATAGGTGGGGGCGGCGACCACGAAGCCGGCCGCCGCCCAGCGGACGGTCAGCCCGGCGTGCAGCTCCGGGAGGCTGTTCAGCCCGTGGCTGTAGACCACCACCGGGAACCGCCCCTCGGCCACGGCGTCCCCGTCCGCCGGGTACCAGACGGTCACCGGCAGGGGCCGCGCCGAGGCGGGATCGAGGGTGAGCGTACGCACGCCGACGGCGTACGCCCCCTCGGGCGCCCGGCGGTCCGGTTGGGATCCACCGGTCGCGGCGGTGGCCGGTCCGCAGCCCGCCAGCAACGCCGTCAGCAGCGCGGCGACCAGCCGCTTGACCCCCATGGTGTCACCGTAGGTGCCCGGGCGCCCGGATCGTCCCCGCCGTCCGGCCCGGGTACCCCCGCCACCCGGCCGGACCGCGTCCACCGGCCGGCTCGACCTGTCCCGCGCCCAAGCGCGGGGGACGGTACGCGTCGAACGGCTTCGCTATGGTCACCGGCATGGCTGAGAACTACACCGACCCGAGCGGCAACACCGAGGCGTTCCGCGCCTTCGTCAACCCGGCCGAGGCCGAGACGCCCGCCCCCGCGGCGTCCCGGACCCCGCTGCTCGTCGGCGCCGCGCTGGTCGTGGTCGCGCTGGTCGCCCTGGTCGCCTGGCTGGCCCTGAGCTGAGAGCCGTCGAACCCCCGACGGGTTCCGAGCCGCCCGAACGCGCGCCGAGCGTCCTCTCCCGGCTCCGCCGCGTGCACACCGGCGGGGCCGTCATCGGCCTGGTGCTGCTGCTCGCCGGTTCGACGTACGCGACAGCCACCGGCGCGTACCGGTGGCACCTGCACACCAAGGCCGAGCGGCTGCGGGCCGAGGGGGTCCCCGTCCAGGCCAGCGTGACCGGTCGGGAGAACACCGTCGGACGCGGCGGTGGCACGGACACGATCCGGGTCTGGTACGACGTCGACGGCACCCAGTACACCGAGCGGATCCTCTGCGGCTCGGCGGGCGGCTGTACCCGGGAACCGCCGGAGGTGATGACGCTCTGGGTCGACCCGGAGCGTCCCGAGGAGTTCGTGGCCGCCAACGGCAACACCGACGACTCGGTCTTCTTCCTCAACTCCTGGGGCGGCATCCCGTTCGAGCTGCTGGTGGCCGCGTTGGGCGCGTTCTTCGTCTTCGCGGCCCTCGTGCCGACCGGGCTGTTCGACCGCCCCGCACCCGCGTCGCCCCGGCGGGGGCCGGGTCGGAACCGGATCCGGCGCACCCGCGCCGCCCGGCGGCGACCACGCAGGACGGCCCGGTGACGCCTCAGCGGGCCGCCTCGACCGCCCGCGCCTGTCGGGCGATCTCCCGTTCCTCGTCGGTGCCGACCACGCAGACCGTGACCTCGGCGCCGTCCGGCGAGATCAACCGGTCGCCGCTGCCGGCGTTGCGCTCCGGGTCCACCGCGATGCCGAGCCGCTCCAGCCCGGCCAGCGCGGCCTCGCGTACGGCGGCGGCGTGCTCGCCGACGCCGGCGGTGAAGGTGACCGCGTCCACCCGGCCGAGCAGGGCGTAGTACGCCCCGACGTACGCGGTGAGCCGCCGGCGGTAGACCTCGAAGGCGAGCACCGCCGCCGGATCGCCGTCGGCCCGCCGCCGCAGCACCTCGCGCATGTCGTTGGCCCCGGTCAGCCCGAGCAGGCCGCTGCGGTGGTTGAGCAGGTCGTCGATCTCGTCCACGCCGAGGCCACCCTCGCGGCGCAGGTGGAAGATCACCGTCGGGTCGATGTCGCCGCTGCGGCTGCCCATCACCAGGCCCTCCAGCGGGGACATCCCCATCGAGGTGGCCACGCTCCGGCCGCCGGCGACCGCGCAGGCGCTGGCCCCGTTCCCCAGGTGCAGGGTGATCGTGTTGACCTCGTCGTACGGGCGATCGAGCAGTTCGGCGGTGCGCCGCGAGACGTACGCGTGGGAGGTGCCGTGGAAGCCGTACCGCCGGATGCCGTACCGCTCGGCGGTGGCCCGGTCGATCGCGTAGGTGGCGGCGGCCTCGGGCAGCGTGTGGTGGAACGCGGTGTCGAAGACGGCGACCTGCGCGACGTCCGGCAGCGCCGCCCTGGCCACCTCGATGCCGGCCAGGTTGGCCGGGTTGTGCAGCGGCGCGAGCGGCACCAGGTCCCGGATGGCGGCGAGCACCGCGTCGTCGATGAGCACCGGAGCGCTGAACGTCCGGCCGCCGTGCACCACCCGGTGCCCGACGGCGGTGAGCCCGGTCAGGTCGAGCCCGGCCAGGACCTCCCGGACGGCCGTCTCGTGGTCGGGCGGGCCGCCGCCGGGCTCGCCGACCCGCTCGACGGTGCCCTTGTCGACCACCCGGTCGCCGTCGTAGAGCCGCCACTTCACCGACGACGACCCGCAGTTCAGGACGAACACCCTGCTCACGATGACTCCTCGGCGGCGGCCTGGATGGCGGTGATCGCCACGGTGTTGACGATGTCCGGCACGGTGGCGCCCCGGGACAGGTCGTTCACCGGGCGGCGCAGGCCCTGCATCACCGGCCCGACGGCCACCGCGCCGGCGGAGCGCTGCACGGCCTTGTACGTGTTGTTGCCGGTGTTCAGGTCCGGGAAGATGAAGACGGTGGCCCGGCCGGCGACCACGCTGCCGGGCAGTTTCGTCGCCGCCACCGCCGGGTCGATCGCCGCGTCGTACTGGACCGGCCCCTCGACCGGCAGTTCGGGCCGGCGTTCCCGGACCAGCGCGGTCGCCGCGGCGACCTTCTCCACGTCGGCGCCCGCGCCGGAGCTGCCGGTGGAGTAGGAGAGCATCGCCACCCGTGGCTCGATGCCGAAGCGGGCGGCGGTGTCCGCCGAGGAGATGGCGATGTCGGCGAGCTGGGCGGCGTCCGGGTCCGGGTTGACCGCGCAGTCGCCGTAGACCAGCACGCGGTCGGCGAGCAGCATGAAGAAGACGCTGGAGGCGACCGAGACGCCGGGCACCGTCCGGATGATCTCGAAGGCGGGCCGGATGGTGGCGGCGGTGGTGTGGGTCGCCCCGGAGACCATCCCGTCGGCGTGCCCGGTCTGCACCATCAGGGTGCCGAAGTAGTTCGGCTGGGCCACGATGTCGTGGGCCAGCTCGACGGTGACGCCGCGGTGCGCGCGCAGCTCGGCGTACCGGGCGGCGAACTCGTCGCGCCACTCGCTGGTGACCGGGTCGACCACCCGCGCGCCGCCGATGTCGATGCCCAGCTCCCGGGTCCGCCGGGTGATGTCGTCGGGACGGCCGAGCAGGGTGAGGTCGGCGACGCCCCGGCGCAGCAGGATCTCCGCCGCCCGCAGGATGCGTTCCTCGGCCCCCTCGGGCAGCACCACGTGCCGGCGCCGGGCCCGGGACCGGTCGATCAGGTCGTTCTCGAACATCAGCGGGGTGACCCGCTCCGAGCGGGTGACCCGCAGCCGGCGGGCCAGGTCGTCGGTGTCCACGCAGCGTTCGAAGGCGCCGAGGGCGGCCTCCACCTTGCGCGGGTTGGCGGCGCTGGGGCGGCCCTCGATCCGGCTGGACGCGGCCACCGTGTCGTAGCTGTCGCTGGTCACCGAGAGCACGGCGAGGCCGGTGTTCAGCCCCTCGACCAGCCGCATCGCCCGCGGGTCGGGTTGCTCGCCGAGGGTGAGCACCAGCCCGGCGACAGAGACCTGCCCGGCCACGTGCGCCGCGCTCGCCGCCACCAGCAGGTCGGCCCGGTCCCCGGGAGTGATCACCAGGGATCCCTCGGTCAGGTGGTCCAGCAGGGTCGGCACGTGCGCCGCGCCGACCACGTAGTCGAGCACGTCGCGGCCGAGCGCGGCGTCGTCGCCGGCCAGCAGGGTGGCGCCGAGCGCCGCCGCCACCTCGGCCACCGTCGGCGCCGAGACGCTCGGCACCTCCGGGATGACGTACGTGGGCACCGGCAGGTCGGGCAGCGTCATCGGCCCGGGTACCCGGTTGGCGATCACCGCCAGCACCGTCGCGCCCAGGTCCTCCAGATCGTGGTACGCCCCGCGCGCGGCGGCCGCGATCGCCGCCGGCTCCTGCCCGAAGCCGTCGACGACGGGGACCACGACGCCGCCGAACTCGGTGGCCAGCCGGGCGTTGAAGGCCAGCTCGCGCGGCCCGGCGCCGTCACCGCCGTCGGCGAAGTCGCTGCCCACCACGACCACCGCCGGGCAGCGCCGTTCGACCTCCCGGTAGCGCTCGACGATCCGGGAGATCAGCTCCTCCCGCCGCCCGTCGGCGACCAGCGTGGTCGCCTCGGCGTACGTGGCGCCGGCGAGGTCCTCCGGCGGCAGTTCGATCCGGTAGCGGTCGCAGAGCAGGGCGAGGATCGGGTCGGGGCCGTGCCCGCGGACCAGCGGCCGGAACGCCCCGATCCGCTCGACCTGGCGGGACAGCAGTTCCGCGAGCCCGAGCGCGACGGTCGACTTTCCTCCGCCGGATCCGACGCTGGTCAGGTACACGCTCCGGGCCACGTACCCACCCTAGGAGATCGCGGGGCACCCCGCCCGGGTCCTTGGACCCCCCGATCATGACGTGCCGGCCGCCCGCGCGGCACCGGGCTCCCTGGCGCCTACTCGTCGTCCTCGTCGTCGAGGCGGGCGAGCCAGGTGGCGAAGCGCTCGATCGGGGTCTCGAACTCCGGGTTGAGGTCGACGAAGTCGCGCAACCGCTCGCCGAGCCACTCCATGCTGACCTGCTCGGCACCCCGGCGCTCGACCAGCTCCTCGATCCCACGGTCGGTGAAGTACATCCGTTCCTCGCCTCTCTCTGCTCTCCCTGCTCCGTTGGCGCAGGCTCGTGCTCACTCGTCGACCGCCGATCGCGTCGACCAGCCGCGGACCGGCCGGGAGAGCGGCCGGTCCCGGTCGTGCCGGAAGGGGCGGTACGACAGCGGGGCAGAGCCGTCACGCTGACTGGCTCTGCCCCGGCTCTCGTGCCGCGTCAGGTCACGGGCGGGGGAGGGCCGCCTCGATCAGCGCGCCCTGCTCCACCTCGTGCATCTTGGCCGAGCCCACGGCGGGTGCGGCCGCCGCCGGACGGGAGATCCGGCGCAGCCGGACCTCCTCGAGGTGCTCCAGCAGGTTGAGCGCGACGAACGACCAGGCGCCCTGGTTGGCCGGCTCCTCCTGCACCCAGGCGAAGTCCTCGGCGTTCGGGAACTGCGCCAGGGCGGCCCGGATCTCCTCGACCGGCATCGGGTAGAGCTGCTCCATCCGGATGATCGCGGTGTCGGTGACGCCGCGCTCGGCCCGCGCCTGGAACAGGTCGTAGTAGATCTTGCCCGAGCAGAGCAGTACCCGCTTCACCTGCTCCGGCGCCGGGGCGGCCTGGTCGCGCAGCACCGGCTGGAAGGTGCTGGTGGTGAAGTCCTCGACCGAGGAGACGCAGAGCTTGTGCCGCAGCAGCGACTTCGGCGTGAACACCACCAGCGGCTTGCGCTTGGGCGACAGGGCCTGGCGACGCAGCAGGTGGAAGTAGTTCGCCGGGGTGGTCGGGATGGCCACCCGCATGTTGTCCTCGGCGCACATCTGGAGGAACCGCTCGGGGCGGCCGGAGGTGTGGTCCGGGCCCTGGCCCTCGTGGCCGTGCGGCAGCAGCAGGGTGACCGCGGAGCGCTGGCCCCACTTCACCTCGCCGGAGGAGATGAACTCGTCGATGACCGACTGGGCGCCGTTGACGAAGTCGCCGAACTGGGCCTCCCAGCAGACCAGGGCGTTGACGTTCTCCACCGAGTAGCCGTACTCGAAGCCCATCGCCGCGTACTCGCTGAGCAGGGAGTCGTGCACGAAGAAGCGGGACCGCTCGCCGTCGCCGGTCAGCGACTTCAGCGGGAGGTGGTCCTCGCCGGTCCGCGCGTCCACCACCGAGGCGTGCCGCTGGACGAAGGTGCCCCGGCGGGAGTCCTGCCCGGCGAGCCGGACGGTGACCCCGTCGTGCAGCAGCGAGCCCAGGGCGATGATCTCGCCGAAGCCCCAGTCGATGTTGCCCTCGACGGACATCCTGGCCCGCCGGTCCAGCAGCTGCTGGATCCGCTTGTGCGGGGTGAAACCGTCGGGGAGGTTGACGTGTGCGTCGCCGATCGCCTTGACCACGGCGGCGTCGGTCGCGGTCTCCACCTGCGGCTCCGGCTCGTCCTGGCGGCGCGGCCGGCTGAGGTGCCGAGGCGTGGTGGCCGCGTCCCGGGTGGCCTTGAAGACCCGCTCCAGCTGCGACTGGTAGTCGCGCAGCAGCTCCTCCGCGTCCTCCACGGTGATGTCGCCGCGCCCGATCAGCTCCTCGGTGTAGAGCTTGCGGACCGAGCGCTTCGAGTCGATGATCTTGTACATCTGCGGGTTGGACATCGACGGGTCGTCGCCCTCGTTGTGCCCGCGCCGCCGGTAGCAGACCATGTCGATCACGACGTCCTTGTTGAACGCCTGCCGGTACTCGAAGGCCAGCCGGGCGACCCGGACCACGGCCTCCGGGTCGTCGCCGTTGACGTGGAAGATCGGCGCCTGGATCATCCGGGCGACGTCGGTGCTGTAGAGGCTGGAGCGCGAGTATTCCGGGGCGGTGGTGAAGCCGACCTGGTTGTTGACCACCACGTGCACCGTGCCGCCGGTGCGGTAGCCGCGCAGCTGGGAGAGGTTGAGCGTCTCGGCGACCACGCCCTGGCCGGCGAAGGCGGCGTCACCGTGCACCGCCAGCGGCAGCACGGTGTAGCCCTCCAGCTTGAGGTCGATCCGGTCCTGCTTGGCCCGGACGATGCCCTCCAGCACCGGGTCGACCGCCTCCAGGTGCGACGGGTTCGCCACCAGCGAGACCTTGACCGAGTGGTCGCCGCCCGGCGTGGTGAACTTGCCGTTCTGACCCAGGTGGTACTTGACGTCGCCGGAACCCTGCGTGGAGCGCGGGTCGAGGTGCCCCTCGAACTCCGAGAAGATCTTCTCGTACGGCTTGCCGACGATGTTGGCCAGCACGTTGAGCCGGCCCCGGTGGGCCATGCCGATGACGACCTCGTCCAGCCCGCCCTCGGCGGAGGCCTCCAGCACCTCGCCGAGCAGCGGGATCAGCGACTCGCCGCCCTCCAGCGAGAAGCGCTTCTGGCCGACGTACTTGGTCTGCAGGAAGGTCTCGAACGCCTCGGCGGCGTTCAGCCGGTTGAGCACGTGCTTCTGCTCGTCGGCCGGCGGCTTCTCGTACTTGCGCTCGATCCGCTCCTGGATCCAGCGCCGCTCCTCCGGGTCCTGGATGTGCATGTACTCGATGCCGACCCGGCGGCAGTACGAGTCGCGCAGCACGCCGAGGATCTCGCGCAGCTTCATCCGCTGCCGGCCGGCGAAGCCGTTCACCGGGAACTCGCGGTCGAGGTCCCACAGGGTCAGCCCGTGCTGGAGCACGTCCAGGTCGGGGTGCTTGCGGATCTTGAACTCGAGCGGGTCGGTGTCGGCCATCAGGTGACCGCGCACCCGGTAGGCGTGGATCAGCTCGTGCACCCGGGCCGTCTTGTTGATCTGGCCCTCGTTGTTGACCGCGACGTCGCGCATCCAGCGCACCGGCTCGTACGGGATGCGCAGCGACGTGAAGATCTCGTCGTAGAAGCTGTGCTCGCCCAGGAGCAGCTCGTGCATGACCTTGAGGAACTCGCCGGACTGCGCGCCCTGGATGATCCGGTGGTCGTACGTGCTGGTGAGCGTGATGACCTTGCTCACCGCCAGCTCGGCCAGGGTCGTCTCGGACATCCCCTGGTACGGCGCGGGGTACTCCATCGCGCCGACGCCGATGATCGCGCTCTGCCCCTGCATCAGCCGGGGCATGGAGTGCACGGTGCCGATGCCGCCCGGGTTGGTCAGCGAGATCGTGGTGCCGGAGTAGTCGTCCATGGTCAGCTCGTTGCGGCGGGCGCGCCGGACCACGTCCTCGTACGCCTGCCAGAACTGCCGGAAGTCCATCTGCTCGCAGGCCTTGATGGAGGGGACCACCAGGTTGCGGGTGCCGTCCGGCTTGGTCAGGTCGATCGCGATGCCCAGGTTGACGTGCTCCGGGCTGACCATCACCGGCTTGCCGTCGACCTCGGCGTAGGAGTTGTTCATCTCCGGGTGCGCGACCAGCGCCCGGACCATCGCGTACCCGATCAGGTGGGTGAAGCTGACCTTGCCGCCGCGCCCGCGGGCGAGGTGGTTGTTGACCACGATGCGGTTGTCCACCAGCAGCTTGGCCGGGACGGCGCGCACGCTGGTGGCGGTCGGGACGGCGAGCGAGGCGTCCATGTTCTGGACGATCTTCGCGGCGATGCCACGCAGCGGGGTGGTCTGCGGGCCGGCGGCGGGTGGCCAGCCCGGTTGGGGCGTCGAGGTAGGGGAAGGTGGGGAACCCGTAGCGGGTGCCGCCCGGGTCGTAGAACTCGACGGCCAGGCCGGTGGTCGGCTGAGTAGCGGTGGTGGTCATGG
>NZ_JAMOKF010000008.1 GCF_023656545.1 Micromonospora phytophila
GGAGCTTGGCGTCCGCGCTGGCATGCACCAGGGCCGGCGCGCGGCCCCTGCTGGTCCACGGACGTGACCAGTTGAGATGGGCGTGGAGCTCCCGCTCGATGTGATGGTCGTCGTCGCCGCCAGCTTTAACGATGAATCGTGACCCGGCGTGGGTCATCTCGAGGACAGTGGTTTCCACCAAGCCCCAGCTGTGGTCCCGCTCGACGGTCGCGCCCGGAAGCCACTGGTCCACCAGTGCCCGCTGCCGCGGAGAGAGGTTTCCGAACGCAGAAGTCACAGCGGGGATCCTATGAGGCCGGACCCGTCGAACAGTAGGTGGCGACCGCGCCGGCCGTCCGCTATGCCGCAAACCGCGCGTCACGCACGGTAAGCAGTCGCGTCCGCTGTCTCGGGCGGTGGTCGCTGGTCGCCGGTTGCTGGTTGCTGGTTGCTGGTTGCTGGTTGCTCGAGTGTCAGCAGCGGTGGCGTGGTGGCGATCGGAGGGGTCAACACCAAGACCGGTTGGGAAAGCGTCAGATGCCCAGGCGTGTCGGCTTCCCACTGCTTAGGTGTGCGAGTGGAGATCGCATACGCCCTGATGCACAGCCCGTTGGAGGGAAACGGGCCGCTCGGCGGACGTGACTCGGCCGACCGCAGCCCATGGTGTTCAGTGCCCAAGAAGCCGGAATCACGCGGGCGGCCTTCGATCGGATGTCGGATCTGCCGCTGACAGCGCGTCCGAGACGACCGGATCTGGCCGATGACAGTGCGCTTCCCGATTGCCGTGTATGGCTCGGAGTGAGCGCGGGAAAGCTTTGCCCAACGCGTTCAGCGCTCGGTCAGCGCATTCACGGCTTCCTTGGGCAGTTGCCGATCGCTGTAGAGCAGCCGGACGGCCGAGGCGTCGGGGTTTCCCGCGTCCGCGCCGCGCCAGGCCAGCTTGAGCCCGGTACGCTCGACAGCCCGCCGAGACCGTTCGTTGCTCTCCAGCACGTAAGCGGTCATCGGCAGGTCGGGGCGCAGATTTCGCGCTGCGGTAGTCGCTGCCGTGCTGATCTCTTGCGCGTAGCCCTGTCCCCAGAACTGGGGAAGAAGGCGGAAGCCGAGATTCCACGCGACGCCGTAGCGGACGAAGCAGCCCCCTATGCCGACGAAGATGTTGTCCGCGCTGTAAGCGGTCCACATTCCCAGGCCATCACGACGCCACGCCGCACACCAGTTGTCGACCATCTTGTCGGTCTGTTCGATCGCGTCGTGGCGAGTCAAAGGGTCGGGCCCCCACACTCGTGGGTCGGCGTACAGCGCGAACAGCTCCGGTAGGTCCGTTCGGCTCGGCTTCCGCAGGATCAAGCGGTCAGTCGCGACGGCATCCGCCGCGCCCTCGGGATCAGACACCCGCCCATCGTGGGCCAACCGAGGGGCAGTTCCAAGCCATATAGCAGGCCGCGCCCGGGCCCCGCGTCTTCAACTTCATCAGCGCGTCCCACCACTCACCCGGACGTCGTAGAGCCCGCTGGGCGCCGCATCTCAAACAGGATGCTGTCGTGGCCTGCCGCGTCAGGCCGGCTTCCTACGCGAACCGCACCGACTTCCTCAAGTGCTCGCTGAGAACGGCGATTGTCTGGGCCGACAAGAAACACGACCCGCTCGACGAAGCGGAACGCGTGTCCCAGCATGAGGGCCTTGAGCTGCCCGTTCGCCTGGCCGCCCCAGTACGACCTGGCGAGGAACGTCCACCCGATCTCAACTTCGCTGCGTCGCTGATCGTAACCGTGGAATCGGGACGACCCGATGATGTCGCCCGCAGCCGACGTGACCGCCAGAGCGCTGGACGCCAGGGACCCCGCGAAGAACCGCGTGAAGACCTCGTACCGGTACCGATCCCTGGCGGGATGCTGATCCCAGATGAGAGGGTCACGATCAACCTGATAGAGCTCATCAAAGTCCGCCGAACGTAAGGGCCTGACGCCAACGAGATCTCCACGGAGCACGGGCTGCAGATCGAACGGCATGATCGAGTGTATCGCCGAATCAGGTCAGAAGACCGCCCGTGGGAAGGGCAGCCTCTCCCCGCCGGAGGAGTCGCGCCCACCGTCGGAGCATCACCTCATACGCTTCTCAAACGCGCTCCGAGGGATCGTCCGGATCTGCCGCTGACCGGGCGTCACGTTGCGTCACGAATTCGCGGTGGCGCTCGACGCGCGGTCGTGCCGAGAAGAGTGCATCCCACCTCGAGGCGTTGCCACCGTTCCGGTACCCCTGGGGGTCACTCTTCAGCGTTCAAAGACGGACGGGCCGACTGTGCCGAGCGGTATGCGCGTGCGACCGTGGACGAAGTGGCGGCCAGCTGCGGACGGGACGGCAACCAGACGGTCTGAATGCCGAGTTGCTCGTTCATCGCAGCGAGCTGGTACTCGTGGCGAAGGTCCGCGGCCGTACGTAGGCCGCGGACGATGACCGTGGCGCCGCGGCGCAGGCAGTAGGCGGTGGTCAGGCCGGTCCAGGTGTCCACCTCGACATTGCCCCAGGCTGTCGGCATGGCGTCGCGCACGCGTACGGCCCTGGTCGTGGCCTCGGCGGTTGGTCGCTTGTCGGCGTTCACCGCCAGCAACACGATGATCTGGTCGAACATCACCCGGGCACGGGCCACCAGGTCGCGGTGCCCCGGGGTGAGCGGATCGAACGTACCGGGATAGACCGCCAACGAACCGTGTACCGACACCACTCCACGATCCGACGTAGCCGTCACCGCGACTCCAACCACATGGCCACGATCATCCCAGCCGTACATGTGCCGACCCGACTTTGGGCCTTGTCGTCACCGCCGACCACCGCCGACATCCTGATCTGCCGCGATCCGCGCTATGCAGTTGCGGCATGTCGGCGTCGTCAGCGCGTGGACGTGCCGCCGACCGTGCGCGCGACTCGGCGGACAGGGTCACGCGTCGTAGCGGACCCTGCCAGACGTAAACGGTCCCAACAGGTCAAAGAGCGCGTTGTCGATGCGGTGAACCCTGTCCGGACGCCATCGTGCTGTCCTCGTCCCGGCAATCGGGGGACGTGGACCGAGTTCGGCAGCTGAGGATGGAGCGGCCGGGCCCGCCGGTTCGCGGGCCCGGGTTGCTCACAGCGGTCCCAGGACCTCCTCGGGTGGCGCATCCAGCGAGAGCGTCTCGAGCACAGTGAGCAGTTGACGCTCCTCGTACCGGAAATGGCTCTCCATAATGGCTGCGACGCCCTCGAGGTGACGATCCAACTCGGCGACCGGTGCGGCCCGATCGGCCGCGGCCTGCAGGCCTGCGAGCAGGTGCGCGATCATCGAGTGGTCCTGGGTGAGGTAGCGGAGCACGGGCTCCAGCTCCGGGTGGACCGCCTTGATCGCCGGGAACAGGGTGTGGTCCTCGCCCCGATGGTGCCCGTCAAGGGCAGCGCAGAACCCGTGGCAGTACAGCAGCAGGTCACGAGTGGCCGCCTCGCCGGACCGGCCTTCGGCAACCGCACTGCGGGTGAGGTCGAGCGCCTCGCGCAGGCGCGCGTGCACCTGGCGAAGCTCACGGCTCCAGGCGATGAGCCTGGTCGTCTCGCGCTCAGTCACGCGAAGACGAAGGATGCGACGTCAACATCGTCGGTCTCCCTCGGTCGGGCGCCTCCATGCCTGACACCGTCTGCCACCGGCACGCGACGCTACCCGAAGCATAGTTCATCGAGATCAGCTGACGGAAAGGCGAAAGACTGCCATGGTCAGACCATGCACGCTTCTGCCGCGGATCGAGCGCGTGGGCAGCCGGTGCGCCCATCACCGTCCGTAGCCGAGCCGCGCTGGCGCGGACGTTCTGCTTTGCCGATGACCGTCCGTTCGATCAAGGCCAGTGGCGTCGTTCGCCAATGGCGAATCTGCATCAGGGGTCTGCTCAGGGCGCGAGTAGGCCGCGCAGCACCTCGCGCGACGCCATGGTGCCGATGACCTGGCTCCAGCCATGGGGCGCCTACCCACAGCGCCGACGAGAGCCCCTGCACGCCCAGCGTGGTGACCGGGGTACCGAGGTCCGAGCACCCAGGAGGTTCTCAAGGTCGATGGGCATAAGACGGGCCGCCGCCGGCTCGATGGTCGGCCCCGCTGGATCTGGCGCGAGACGTGCACGTCGTATTCGGGCTCTTCACAACCTGGGGTGTAGTTGGGGACCGGAATGCGCCGGGGCGCCCGTCAGGGATCGGCGCCGGCTCGATGCTGGCGGCGGCGCGTGATGCCGGATGGGCCGTCGGCGATAATGTCGGCGTGGAGTATGTGTCCAGGGTGCCCGGTCCGCCGCTGGACGGGCTGATCGACGACCTCTACTACCTGGAGGGCGCTCCGCCGTACTCCCGGTTGATGCTGCCGGCGGCGCCCGCGCCATTGCTCATCGTCAACCTCGGGGCGCCGTTTCTCATCCGCGCAGGCACCGACGTAGACGCCGTGGAGTACGCCGACGGCTGCGCGGTCGCCACGCCCACGCGTGCGTGGGAGTTCAGCTACCCAACCCCGACCCGGTCCGTGGGCGTCCACTTCAGGCCGTGGGGCCTGGCACCGTTCCTTCCGATGCCCGCGTTCGAGTTGTCCGACCGACCTGCGACGGTGGAGCAGATCTGGGGCCAGCCCGCTATCGCTGAATTGCGACACCGACTGACCTTGGCGGACGCACCGCACGAAATGCTGATGTTGCTCGAGGAGGAACTGGTGCGACGGCTGCGGGTGATCGACGGTCTTGACCTGGTCCGCCAAATGAGCAGCGCCGTCGCGGCGGCAGGCGGGACAGTGCCGATCAGCGACATCGGTGTGGCGGCCCGCGCCAGCAGCACGTATTTGGCGAAGCGGTTCAAGGCCGTAGTCGGTGTCACGCCAAAACGGCTGGCTCGCAGCTACCGCTTCAGCTCCACCGTGTTGGCGCTCGACGTCGCTGCACCGATCGACTGGGGAGACGTTGCCGCTGGCGCGGGCTACTTCGACCAGGCCCACTTCGTGCGCGAGTTCCGGGAGTTCACCGGGCTCACGCCGACCCGGTACGCCGAAGTCCGGCGGCGATTCCTGCGCGATCATCCCGACCACGTCCTGGACGGCTGGCCGCTCCCGGCCGATTGATTCCGTACAAGAGCGACAGCTCACGCCGCACAAGACTTGGGACTCCGAACAGAGGAGGAATCCATGGGGAAAGTGGTCATGAACGCGTCGGTTTCGGTGGATGGTTTCATCGCGGCTGAGAACGACGATCCCGGTCCGATCTTCGAGTGGCTGGTCAGCGGTGACGTGCCGTTGGACGACAGTGGCGTTCTGAAGGTGTCGCAGGCTTCGTTCGACCACGTCCGGCCGTACTGGGACGAGGTCGGGGTGACCGTTGCCGGCCGTCACGCCTTCGACATCACCGACGGCTGGGATGGGACGCCTCCGAGTGGGATCGACCATGTGGTCGTGGTGAGTCACCGTGGTGCGCCCGAGGGCTGGGACCTCCAGGCGCCGTTCCACTTTGTCGACGGCATCGAGGCGGCCGTGGCCAAGGCGCGGGAGCTTGCGGGTGACCGCACTGTCGAGTTCGCTGCTGGCGACGTCGGCGGCCAGGCGCTCGCGGCAGGTTGGGTCGACGAGGTACGCATGGACGTCGCACCCGTCGTGCTCGGGTCCGGTAAGCGTTACTTCGGCTCCGTCGACGCGCAGCACCTGCTGGAAGGCCCAGACGTAGTTGTTCAGGGCAACCGGGTGCTTCACCTGCGCTATCGGGTGCGCCGTTGACCGATCTGAGTGGGTACGCGAAGAAGACCGCTGCGACGGTGACAGGAGATCGGGCGTCCGGCTGCGTTTGTGCATCGCTGCCCCGGGACGGAAGTCGTGGTCTTCCAGATTGGTACACCTCGACTTGTCTGACGCTACCTTTGCCTGCCCTGACCTGACCAAGTTCTGCCGGCTCGACGAGCTCGGCTTGGCCGTCACCGGCCAACGACTCAGGCCCGACCGTGCGGTGCTGGCATGCCGGGTCGTCGAGCCGGACCCGTGGTGCCGTCGCTGTGGTTGCGAAGGCGTACCGCGCGACATCGTGACCCGGGAGCTGGCCCACGAGCCGCTGGGCTGGCGGCCGACGATGCTCGTGGTGATCGTGCGCCGCTACCGGTGTACCGCTTGCGGTCACGTGTGGCGCCAGGACACCAGCCTCGCGGCTGAGCCGCGAGCGATGCTGTCGCGTCGCGGGCTGCGGTGGGCACTCGAGGCGATCGTGTGTCAGCACCTGACCGTCGCGAGGGTCGCCGAGGGACTCGGGGTCGCGTGGAACACCGCCAACGACGCTGTCCTGGCCGAAGGCAAGCGGGTGCTGATCAACGACGCCACCCGGTTCGACGGCGTGGCCGCGATTGGGGTCGACGAGCACGTGTGGCGCCACACCCGCCGCGGCGACAAGTACGTCACCGTGATCATCGACCTGACCGGCATCCGTGACGGCACCGGACCCGCTCGGCTGCTGGACATGGTCGAGGGCCGCTCAAAGCAGGCGTTCAAGTCCTGGCTCGCCGACCGTGACCAGACGTGGCGCGACGGGGTGGAGGTGGTGGCGATGGACGGGTTCACCGGCTTCAAGACCGCCACCGCCGAGGAACTCCCCGACGCGGTTGCGGTGATGGATCCCTTCCACGTGGTCCGCTTGGCCGGCGACGCCCTCGACCGGTGTCGCCGCCGGGTCCAGCAGGCCATCCACGGCCACCGCGGGATGAAGAATGACCCGCTCTACTCCGCCCGCCGGACCCTGCACACCGACGCCGACCTGCTCACCGACAAGCAGACCGACCGGCTCGCCGCCCTGTTCGACGACGATGCCCATGTCGAGGTCGAGGCCACCTGGGGGATCTACCAGCGGATGATCGAGGCCTACCGCGAGCAGGACCGGGGTCGTGGCCGCGAGCTGATGGTCAAGCTCATCGACTCGATCAGTCACGGTGTGCCGAAGCCCCTCACCGAGGTCATCACACTCGGTCGAACGCTGAAGAAGCGCGCGGCCGACGTGCTGGCCTACTTCGACCGACCTGGAACGTCCAACGGACCGACGGAGGCCATCAACGGCAGGCTCGAGCACCTGCGTGGCTCCGCCCTCGGCTTCCGCAATCTCACCAACTACATCGCCCGATCCCTGCTCGAGACCGGCGGCTTCAGACCTCAACTACACCCTCATCTGTGATGAGCCCGTATTCGACTTCCGCCTCCCCGTCGTGGTGCTCGCGGCGCTGCTGATGGTCTACGTCTTCTGGCTGGCCCGCGAGACCCGCGATAGTTCGACGTGAGCAGCGGATGAACAACTCCGGCTGGGACCTCCTGCTGGCACCCGTGCTGTCACCGGTTGAGGTACGCCAGGACGGCCCGGACACGGCGGTGGGAATCGTCGGCCGGTGGGAGGTCGAGTTTGGCGAGGATGTTGGTGATGTGCTTTTCCACCGACACCGGTGCCAGCACGAGTGCGGCGCAGAGGGCGGAGTTGGACAGTCCCTGTGCCATCAGGTCCAGGACTTCGCGTTCCCGGGGCGTGAGTCCGCTGATGCCGTGGTTTCGGCTGTTGCGGGCGAAGAGTTGCCGCACTACTTCGGGGTCCATCGCGGTGCCGCCGCTGGCGACCCGTTCGATCGCGTCGAGGAAGTCGTCGAGCGCGGTGACCCGGTCCTTCAACAGATAGCCGACGCCGCCTCGGCCGTCGGCGAGCAGCTCTGCGGCGTAGGCCCGCTCGACGTACTGGGAGACGATCAGCACTCGGGTGTCCGGGTCGGCGGCCCGCAGTTGCAGCGCCGCCCGGAGTCCTTCGTCCCGGAATCCCGGCGGCAGCCGGACGTCGACGATGGACAGATCAGGGCGGTGCTCGGTGACGGCGTCCAGCAGGTCGGGGCCGTTGTCCACGGCCGCGACGACGGTGTGCCCGGTGTCGGTGAGGAGCCGTACCATGCCCTCGCGTAGGAGTAGGAGGTCTTCGGCGATCACGATGCGCATGGGAACTCCGCGTGCAGGATGGTCGGCCCGCCGGCCGGACTGGTGAGGGTGAGCAGGCCGTCGAGCGCTTCGACCCGGCGGCGTAGCCCGTCGAGCCCGGAACCGGTTGGGTCGGCGCCGCCCCGGCCGTCGTCGGTGAGGGTGATGGAGATGACGGTGGCCGTGCGGACCAGGTCGATGGTGCAGGTGGAGGCGTCTGCGTGTTTGCCCGCGTTGGCAAGCCCTTCGGCCACGACGAAGTACGCCGCCGACTCGACTGCCGCGGGATATCGGTCGGACTGGTCGCCGCTGAGTTCGACCGCGAGTGGGCTGTCTGCGGCCAGGGCGGCCAGGGCGGCGTGCAGGCCACGGTCGGTGAGGATCGGCGGGTGGATGCCCCGTACCAGCCGGCGCAGCTCGGCGAGCGCCTCGTCGAGTTGCCGGCGGGCGAGGTCGACATCGGGGACCGCCGCCCCACCGCTGCGGAGCTTGCGGGCGGCCAGCGCCAGGGTCATACCGGCGGCGACGATGCGGGCCTGCGCCCCGTCGTGCAGGTCCCGCTCGATCCGGCGCAACTCCGCCGCCTGGGCGTCCACCACCCGGGTGCGGGTCGCGGCGAGGCGGGTGGCCTGCTCGACCAGGCGGCGGTACGTACCGGGTGCCAGCAACACACGGGCGACCAACGCTTGCGCCCGTGCCATGGTGCGCAGCAGCCAGGCGACCACCGGGAGCAGCAGGAGCCCGACCAGGGTAAGGACGAAACGACCGGGCGTGGTGGTCATCAACCACTTCATCGGGAACGGCGCGTGCGGGTTGGGCACGGCCCAGGCCCAGACGGGCGCGATGATGGCGCTCAGGTCGACAGTGGTGATGACGATCGCGACGATGCCACCGACCAGCCCGAGTGGGAACAGCATCACGAGCCAGGCCAGGTCCCGCCAGGTCGCGGGCTGGGCACCGATCGCAGCGGCGCGCTGGCGGATCGTGCCGGCGTCGATCCGGACGTACGGTGATCCGATCTCCTGCCCGAGCAGCCAGCCGGCCCGGCGGCGTTCGACCGTCGCGAGCCGGCGGGTGATCCACGCCGCGCCGAGGAAGGCCGGCCCGCCGAGCTGGGTGATGCCGATGATGGCGACACCCAGGGTCACGGCGAGGCTCCAGGCCAGCCCGACGACGCCGGCGACCATGCTGCTGACCAGGTACGCCAGGGCCCGCGCCCCCGCTCCCACCATCACCCGGATGGTCGTCGCGGCGGCACGGGCCCGGTCTGACATCGTCAGCGCCCTTCGGCGACAAGCGGCAGGCTCCGCCGGCCCAGCACCAACCGGGTCGGCAGCGCACCGGCGAGCAGGCCCAGGGCGGCCACCCCGCCGAGCATGCCCAGGTAGGTACCCGGGTCGACGATCAGCCGGAAGGTGCCGTCCTGCGCGGTGCTGAACGCGCCGACCACGATGGCGGTGACCGCCATACCGAGTATCAGCCCGACCGCGACGGTGATGGCGGCCTCACGGCTGGCCAGCCGGCGGACCTGACCGGTGGTCGCGCCTGCCAGCCTCAGGTCGGCGTACTCGCGTCGACGTGCCGCCGTGGCGATCGCGAAGGTGTTGACCACCGCGATGGCGGTGAAGCCGAGCGAGATGACCACCATCAGCTCCCAGGCACCCTGCTGGTTCTGTGCGTCGCCGGCCCGGGCCGCCTCGATCGCCGGGGTCACCCGCAGCGCCGGCCAGTCGGCGTGGATCTGTGCCGGCACGTCGCCCTGATATCGCAGCGCGATCGCGCTGACCAGGCCACGGGGGTCGTGTGCGGCGACGAGTTGGGCCGGCAGCACCATGTCTCCGAAGCCGCGGGACCGCTCGTACACCGCCGAGAGCCGCAGTGGGGTCTGGTAGCCATCGGCCAACCAGATCGGCACCTCGTCGCCGAGCTGCCAGCCCTCCTGTTCGGTGAGGAAGCTGCTGGCCGCGAAGGTGCCGTCCCCGCCGATGGCGCCGTCCCGCACCGCCAGATCCAGGACCTGCTCGGAGCCGACGGTGAGCAGCCCCTGCGCCACGTAGTCCTCCGGCTTCCCGCCTTGGGCGACGATGGCCCGGGTGGGCAGCGTCGCCGCGGCGCCGGTGACGCCGGGCAACGCGACGAGCCGGTCGACGGTACCGAGCGGGACGCCGCCCACCCCGGTCACCTGGGCGGTCGCCGCGGCGGTGCGGGCGGCCTGCTCGTCGGCGGTGAGCGCGCCGAGCAGGGCGCTGTTGAGCAGCATGGTGGCGTTGATCGCGAACATCAGGACCAACGGTACGGCTACCGCCGCGACCCGCCGGCCCTCGGCCCGGGTGATCGCGCCGGCCAGCCAGCCGGTGACACCGGTGGTCCCGGCGAGGCGCGACAGCGGCACGATCAGCAGCCGGAGCAGCACCGGCCCGAGCGCGGCCACCGCGCACAGCAGCAACGCGGACGAGACGAAGCTCATGCCCATGCCGAGCGGTCCGCCCAGCGGGACGAAGGTCAGCACGGCGATGGCCCCGCCCGCTGGCACCACGGCGAGCAACGCCCGGACCAGTACGCCGCCACCGGGAGCCGTCGCGGTCTCGGCGAGCGCCTGGGTCGGGGCGATCCGTACCGCCCGACGGGCCGCGATCCGCGCGGCGAGGAACGTGACAAGCAGGCCGGCCAGCGCGGCGCAGAGCAGCACCAGCACGTTGATCCGGACGGTGAACTGTTGCGGGATCGCGTCGATCGTCCGGAATCGGGCGGCGACCAGGTGGGCGACCAGCACACCGAGGGCGCACGCCGGCACCGCCGCGAGGCCGGCGATGAGCATGCTCTCCAAGCCGAGTAGCCGGCGCAACTGGCCGGGGGTGGCCCCGGCCGTTCGCAGCAGCGCCAGCTCCCGCAGCCGCTGCCGTACCCCGAGGGAGACCGTGCCGGTCAGCACGAACACCGCGGCGAAGGCGGTGATGCCGATGACGAACCCGAAGATCGAGATCGGGCCGATGTAGTCGGGCAGTGCGCCGGGCAGATCGGCCCGTACCCGGTCCGCGCCGGTGAGCACCGCCGCGTCGGCGGCCTCGGCTCGTACGGCGGCCAGCAGCGCAGTCCGGTCCGCGCCGGGCGCGGTGAGGATGCCGACCGCGGTCGGTCCGGCGAGTTCGGAGATCGTCTGCACCTCGCGGTCCGCCACGAACAGCGCACCCTGCGCGGGCAGCCCGTCCCCGCTCGCGGGCACGGCGATCCCGGCAACCCGCATCGTCCGGACCCCGGCCTTCGAGGTGACCTGCACGCTATCGCCGGCCGTGACACCGGCCCGCGAGGCCAGGTCCGCGTCGAGCACGACCTCGCCAGGTGACGGCGCGGCGCCGGCCCGCAACGTGTACGGGGTGAGCCGCGCGGACTGCCAGCCGTGCCCGATCACGGGCGCGTCGTCGCGGCCCCGGATCGGTTGCCCGGTCATCGTGCTCAACTGGAGCGGAAACGCGGCATCCGGAATCGCGGCCGTGACACCGGTCAGTCCCGCGACCCGGCTGGCGAGGTCGGCCGGCAACATGCCCGCGCCGGTGAGCCGCTCGCTCTTGACCTTGGTCTTGACCTTGTCCTTCTTCTTTGTGACCGTCTCCAGGGTGACCTCGCGGTCGCCGGAAATCACTACGGTCGCGGCGGCGAACCGGTCGGCCGGTGGCTTCGCCGTCAGCACCGAGAACAGCAGCAGGCCGCCACCGGCCAGCAGCGCGACCGCGAGGAAGGCGGCCAGGAACGTGCCGAGGTAGGCGCCGCGTTGCTGGCGCAGCGTGGCGAGGGCGAGGCGCATCATCGGGCGCTCACCGCCATCATCAGCGCAGCGACCTTCTCCGCCGTCGGGTCGACCAGTTCGTCGACGATCCGGCCGTCAGCAAGAAACACCACCCGGTCGGCCCACGCGGCAGCCGCCGGGTCGTGCGTGACCATGACCACCGTAGTACGGAAGGAGTCCACCGCCTCCCGCAGCAGCCCGAGCACCTCCCGACCGGTGGACAGGTCCAGTGCCCCGGTCGGCTCGTCCGCGAAGATCACCTCGGGACGGCCGGCGAGCGCCCGAGCCAGCGCGACCCGCTGCCGCTGCCCGCCGGAGAGCTGGCCCGGCCGGTCATGCTCCCGGCCGGCGAGACCCACCCGCTGCACGACCTCCCGCGCCCAGGCTTGGTCCGGCCGCACCCCGGCCAGCCGCTGCGGCAGCAGGATGTTGTGCCACACCGACAGCGAGTCCATCAGGTTGTACGACTGGAACACGAACCCGACCCGCCGACGCCGTGCCTCGGTGAGCTTCGGCTCACGCAGCCCGCCGATCTCCTGGCCGGCGAGCAGCACCCGGCCGGTGTCCGGCAGGTCCAACCCCGCCGCGCAGTGCAACAAGGTCGACTTCCCGGAACCGGACGGGCCCATCACCGCGCAGAGCGTACCGGCCGCGAACGCCACCGAAACCCCGTCGAGGGCCCGTACCCCGGCACCGCCCGGATAGCTCTTCGCCACGTCAACCACCTCGACGACCGGCCCGCTGGCCTCGGCCGTACCCCTGTTTCTCATGGTGATCAGCCTGGTCGACGCCGCGTTTCCGGACCACATGGCGACCTTTGATCATCGTGGTAGGGCCACCCCTACCCTCTGGCCGTGCTCGGACCAGTCGGCGCGGTCCCCCACGGCGTCGGCGAGGTTCCGTCGGGTTCGATCTGCTCAATGCCGGCCATTGCCCGGCTGTGGGTGGGGCGGAAGGTCCGGCGGTATGCCTGGGGTGTGACGCCGATAGCGGTGTGGAGGTGCTGGCGCAGGGAGACGCCGGTGCCGAATCCGGCGCGGTGGGCGACGACGTCGACGGGCCAGTCGTGGTCTCCAGCAGGTGCCGGGCCAGGTCGACGCGCTGGCGCGGACGAGCCACTGGCCGGGGCTGGTGTCGACTTCTTCGCGGAAGCGGCGGGTGAAGGTGCGGACGCTGTCCTCGGCGTGGGCGGCCAAGTCGGCCAGCGTGGACAACGGTCTGATGCACGCAATCGGCGAAGGCCACCTCGTCACGCTCGATATCCCGGCCACGATCCCGCTTTTCTAGCGAGCATCCGCTTCTGCCGCTGACAGCGCGGGTGGCCGCCTGGCTCGTCACCTGTGTTCCGTGCGGCATGTGATGATCGGTTCGTGAGCCTTCGTGAGTGGAAGCGCCTGACGCATATCGAGCGGGCTTTCTTCATCAACTCGTTCGAGATGGACCTCCTGCCCGGTGTGTTCGGTGACTTGGACCCCGCCCAGCCGGAGCCGTCGTTGTCCGAGCTGGCCTCCGTCCTGCTGACGTTGGTGGACAACGGCTGGATGGAGATGCGCCGCTACGTGCGGCGGGTTGCCGATGACGGTCGGGAGGGCTTGGCGCACGGCGATCCTGTGCCAAGGGACCAGCTGCCGGTGCTGCTGGCAGACCCGGCCAGTTGGGAGTACCCGGATGATCCGAGTTGGATCGGTGCGCTGACGCTGGTGGAGACCGAAGCCGGCAGGACGATCAGCCGGATGTCCGCTGACGAGATTGCCGCACGGGACAACGTATAGGCGAGCGGCTCAGAGTCCTGTAACGGCATCCCCATCTGCCGCCGACCGGGCGCGTTGACTGCTGGGCCGCCGTAACGCTCCGTACGCGCCGCCCCGGTCACCGACGACGGCTCGGTGCGCGCTCGTAGGCGAGATGAGGCAGCGACATCCGAATCGGCAGTCATGTGCTGCGAGAGTGCTCCCGCCGCATCGACGTCGCGTCGATCTGCGCTCGACCGGGTGTGCGAACCTGCTGAGGATCAGGTGTGGTGCGGATCCGGGGGTGTTCAGATGCTGGTGAGTGCGGTCGAGTTCTACGCGGGCTACGGCACGGTGCTCATCGGCTCGATGGCGTTGCCGGAAGCCGAATGGGACGGTCCTGTCGGATCGGACGACCAACATGTTGTCGTCCAGGCCACCGGGCGGGACACCCTTACCCGGGTGTCCTTCTGGAGGGACACCATGCCGCTCGTGGGCGAGGTCGTGTTCGACGGGGAACTCCGACTGGAGAACCAGACACTCTGGCTCGGCGACATCAACCGCCACAGTTGGTGGAGCATGCGACTATTCCGAGGAGGCGACACCCAACGCCTCGTCGTCCGGGTCGACGACCCCGGTCGCGCATCACGCATCGACGTCGGCATCGACATCGGTTCCCATCTGACATCATTGTCGCCGTCCAACGGTCCGGCGTTGTTCGACGTCCGCACCAGCGCGGCGGACGGACTGTCGGCGCCGACCGCGTTGGGTCTGGTCCTCGACGGTCACGACTCGGCACACGCCCGCCTGTCGACCGCTATTACGATCCTCTCCGGCGAAGACCCTGCGACACCGTGGCGCGAGCAGTACGAGCTCAGCAACGTCGTGCAATGGCTGCGGTGGTTGGGCATCGGTCTGAGCATGTCACGAGCCGAAGAACTCGGTGCCGAACTCCGGCAGCTCGTTCGCGCAGCCAGGAATGCCGCACCGGACGGCGCCGTCCCATTGCCGGTCGCAACGCGGATTGCCCGTGCTGTTCTGGACAAGATCGTGTAGTCGGGACGTTGGTTGCAGCGACGTTTCGCATCCAAGCCTTGACCCGCGCCGTGCCACGGCGCCCTACTCGGGCATCTGACCTACGTCTTGTGACGCCGTACGGCAAGGTCACGTGCACGCTTCTGCCGCGATCCGCGCACTACACAGTTGCGGCAAGTCGGCGCCGTCAGCGCACGGACATGCCGATGACAGTACGGTGCCGCCCGTGAGAAGTTGAACGACCTCATGCGGGTATTAGGCCGATCTGATTGCCATTGCCGGGGCGTCGTCTGCGCGTTGCGGCGTCGGCGGCCGTTGCGCGCGGGGTTTCGATCGGGATCCGTGGGAGCTACCGCAGTTGGTCGCGTCGGCGGGTCAGGTAGGCGGTCTCGGCGGTGTTGCCCGCCAGCTCGATGGCTTTGTCGTACGCCGCACGCGACTGCTGACTCTGGCCCAGCCGGCGCAGCAGGTCGGCGCGGGTGGCATGGTAGGCGTGATAGCCGGCCAACCTGTGCTCAAGCCGGTTGACGGCCGCCAGTGCCACCTCCGGGCCGTCGAGCTCGGCGACCGCGATGGCCCGGTTGAGGGCGATGACCGGTGACGGGTCGAGGCGGACGAGCTGGTCGTAGAGGGCGAGGACCTGTGACCAGTCGGTGTCGCGTACGTCGCGGGCGGAGGTGTGGACGGCGTTGATCGCCGCGAGGATCTGGTAGCGACCCGGGGCCACCCCGGCGGCGGCAACGGCGAGGCGTTCGCGCACCAGTCGGTGGCCCTCGGTGATCAGCGTCGCGTCCCAGGCCCCACGGTCCTGCTCGTCGAGGGCGACCAGTTCGCCGCTGGCCGAGACCCGGGCGGTGCGGCGGGCCTCGATGAGCAGCATCAGCGCCAGCAGCCCGGCCACCTCACCGTCGTCCGGCAGGAGGGCACGGATCAGGCGAGTGAGCCGGATCGCCTCGGCGGTCAGGTCGTGACGTACGGCATCGGTGTCGGGGCCAGTGGCCAGGTAGCCCTCGTTGAAGACGAGAAAGAGGACGGCGAGTACGCCGGTGACGCGGGCCGGGAGATCCTGCGCGGACGGCATCCGATAGGGGATGCGAGCCGCTTTGATCTTGGCCTTCGCGCGAGTGATCCGCTGCCCCATGGCGGTCTCCTGCACCAGGAAGGCGCGGGCGATCTCGGGCACGGTCAGGCCGCCGACCATGCGCAGCGTCAGCGCCAGGCGGGCTTCCATCGCCAGCGCCGGGTGACAGCAGGTGAAGATCAGCCGGAGCCGGTCGTCGTCGATGGCGCCGAGAGGCTCGGGCGGGTCGCTGTCGTACACCATCTGAGCCTCCTTGTGCTTGTCGTCGCGCTTGTTCTCGCGCCGGATCCGGTCGATGGCCTTGCGAACGGCGGTGGTGGTCAGCCAGGCGCCGGGGTTGGGGGGTACGCCGTCGGCCGGCCACCGCTCGACGGCGGTCGCGAACGCCTCGGCGGCCGCTTCCTCGGCGATGTCGAGGTCACCGAAACGCCTGGTCAGGGCGGCGAGCACCCGCGCCCACTCCTCGTGGTGGGCCCGGGTGATCGCTTCCTCGACGTCGCTCACTGGAACGGCCGCACCTCGATCTTCCGATCGCAGACCTTCGACGCCTCGGTGGCGAGCTTGAGCGCCACATCCAGATCGGGGGCCTCCCACACCCAGACGCCGGCGAGGTACTCCTTCGACTCCACGAAAGGCCCGTCGCTGAGCACCGCCTGCTCGCCCCGATTGTCGATGACCGTGGCCGCGTCGGTGTCCGCGAGTCCGCCCGCGAAAACCCAGTAGCCATCGGCGATCAGCCGTTCGTTGAACGCGCTGATGGCAGGCTGCCTGTCCGTGCTGCCGGGATTGCTCTTGTCATCGATCACGGAAACCAGGTACTGCATCTGAAGATCATCTCCTGTGGTGTCAAGAAAGCGTGGTTCGGTGGGCAGGGACTTCAGGCCGTTGCATACCGCGGGCGCCCGGCCGGCCGGTAGACCTGGATCGTCACGCCCTTCGAGTCGACCCGCGACTCGATCAGGTCGAGCGCAAGATCCGGACCGGTCTCCGGGAACAGTCTCGCGCCCTGGCCGAGGATCACCGGGATCACGATCAGAATCATCTCGTCGACCAGATCGTTCTCCAGCAGCCACCGGGCCAGGGCGCCACTGCCGTGCACCTGCAGCTCACCCCCGGGCTTGGCCTTCAGCTCGCTGATGGCCGCCGCGAGGTCACCGCGGAGAACGGTCGTGTCCTCCCAACGCGGCGCGGTGAGCGTGGTCGAGGCAACGTACTTGGGGGCCTCGTTCAAGGCCACGCCGATGGGATGTGCGCGCATCTGGTCGATTGATCCCCAGGAGCCGGCGAACAACTCGTAGGTGCGCCGGCCGAACAGGAACGCCTCGGCGCGCTGGTAAGTCTGCGTGATGAACCTCCTGGTCTCGTCGTCACCCTTCCCCCGGGCCCATCCGCCGCGCTCGAATCCGTTCCTGCGGTCATCCGACGCGGCGCCGTTTCCCTGCATCACTCCATCGAGGGTGACCTGGGTCATGGTCGTCAGCTTCATGATCGCGGTTCCTTTGCCTTGGCGCCGCCCCTTGTCGGCGGCCTCATCCCTCCTACGAGCACCACCGCCCCGATCCGACACCGCCTCCCGGATTTCCTTGAAGAACTTTCCGGGACGCCTCTTCGGCAGCACGTCGGAGTCGAGCCTGTCGGCCGCCGAGGTTGCGCACCGCCGCTCGGCCTGACCGCCCGCATCCGGTGCTTCGGCGGCTACCCCACCGACGAGGTTGCCCTCGCGCCCGATCCGTTCGACGCCCGCCACCACCGGTCAGGATCTTCGCGTCCGCGAGGCGGTCACCCGGGCCCCACCACGAGGAGTGTGCCCGGGTGGTCACCGCCCTGACCAGGCGCTTCGGTGACCTCGACATCGCCGAGGAAGCGGCCCGCGATCATCGCCCGAAATGCGGGCAACGCGGCGTCGACCGGCTCCCCAACGTGACCATCCCGCCGCATCGGCTCCCGTCGGGCAACTCCACGAGCCGGTACCGCAGATCCGCACCCATGTGCCGGTACAGCGCACGGTAGTTGCGCCGGTCCACGCTCAACCTGCGGGTGGCATGGTGCTGGACCTCGGCGTACGCCCGCTCCGCGGCGCGTAGCTTCCGCTGCCAGGTGCGCTGCGGCCCACACGCGCCAGCGAGCCGTCCAAGATCAGGTACGCGGATCTGCCGCTGACCGTGCGTCTGAGACGACCGGTTCTGCCGAGTTGAGTGCACTCGATCATGCCGCGATGAATGCGTGGCAGCTGCGGAACTTGGACGACGATCAGCAACCTGCGTCAACGCTTGCCGGCTTGCCGCCCTGTTTCTGGAATAGGTGGTCTGGCCTGCAGCGGTCGGCCGTAGCGGTCGCGGCGGTCGGACGTTGGGTCATCTGAGCCACCGATCGAACCATGCGCGGGTGCGGCGGAGCACGTCGAGCTGGTGGTTGCGTTCGCGGATCGAGTGGTTCTCTCGGGGATAGACGACGTACTCGTGCTCGACGCCGAACCTGCGTAGCGCGCGGTGGAAGAACTCCGCCTGTGATACCGGAACGTTCGTGTCGTTCTCGCCGTGCAGGATCAGCACCGGGGTGCGGACCTTGGAGGCGTACGAGATCGGGCTGAGCCGGTCGTGGCGGTGTGGACCCGTTCCTTCCCAGCCGCTGCTACCGCCGAGGGCGGCCTCGAACGGCCCCTGTTCTCCGGTTGCGGCGAGCATTCCCCAGTCGCTGATTCCGGCTCCCATCACGGCGGCCTTGAACCGGTTGGTCTGCCCGACTGCCCAGGCGGCCAGGAAACCGCCGTGGCTCCAGCCGCCGATGCCCAGCCGGTCGGGGTCGGCGACGCCGTCGGCGATGAGCAGGTCGATGCCGGCGCAGATGTCGGTCCACTCGTCGAGGCCGACCGCACCGGCGACGCGCACCGCGAAGTCGTGGCCGTGCCCTTTGCCGCCGCGCGGGTTCGGCAGAAACACGGCGTAGCCGGCGGTCGCCAGCCACTGGCCGGACGGGTCCCAGCCGAGCATGAGCCGGTCGGCGTGCCGGTCGTACGGGCCGCCGTGGACCAGTGTCACCAGTGGAAAGGGCCCGTCCTTGTGGGACCGGCCGGCGGGCAGGATCAGCAGGCCGTCGAGGGCCAGCCCGTCGGATGCCTCGTATGACAGGCGTTCCTGGACACCCCAGGGGATGTCGCGGAGTTCGGGCCTGAGGTCGGTCAGCCTCGTCAGCGGCCCGCTCGTGGGGCCGGCGTAGACGTTTCCGGGCTCGTAGGACGTGCTGACGACCGCCGCGACGGCGTCACCGTGCCGGTTTGTGGTCAACGACGCCGCGAGGCCGTCGACCCGGGACAGCTCGACGAGGGTGGGCCCGGCTGGATCGAGCCGGTGGATCGCGGTTTCGAGCCCGTCGGCGACCAGCGCCAGAGGCGGACCGGTGTCGACCTGAACCAGGTTGCTCGGGCAGACGGTCGTGCCGGCGGTCAGGCTTCGGTGCTCGCCCACCGGCCCGTTCACCGGCACGGCGACATCGAGAACCGCGTGTCCGCCCACCAGAGCGGGCGGGGTCGTCGCGACATATGCCAGGTGCCAGCCGTCGTCGGCGGGCCACCAGACGAGCGACGACGCGTCCGCCGCGGCCGGGCCGAGGTCCCGCGTCACGCCGCTGTCCGGGTCGAACAGGTGCAGACCGGGCTCCACCAGGCCCGGGTCCACGTCGGGGGTCGACCAGGTCAGTACCGCCAGCATTCCATCGTCGGCCCGCTGGGCCACCTCGACGACATGGCGATCGCCGAACGTATCCAGCGTCCGAACCTCCCGGCTCCGTACGTCGAGCAGCCGCAGCCGATCCGGGCGTACGCGTTCACCCCACACCCGAGCGTCGTCGCGCTCCCTGTCCCGACGTTCGTCCTCAGCGGACGGTTCATCGGCTGCGATCACCACGACAAGGTCCGGGTCGGCCAGCGGGAGGTGACCGGACACCCCACCGGCCCAGGACGTGACCGCCTGCACGACACCGTCGACGAGCCCCACCCGGTGCAGTTGCGCCGTGCCACGCTCGGCCCGGTCGGAGAGAAAGTAAATCAACAGCGAATCCGCAGCCCACCGCGGCGCCAGATCGTGCGCCTCACCCGAGGTCAACCGCCGCGGCGCCCCGGTCCCGTCGGCGGCGGCGACCCAGAGTTCGCTGACCGGGTGAAGACCAGCCCGCCCGACCGAGGCGACCACGTAGGCGACCCACTTGCCGTCCGGCGACAGCGCCAATGCCCGCGGAACACGACCGTCAACCACCAACTCGGCGGTGAGCTGTGCACGGGCCACCGAGGCACAGTATCGATCAACCGCCACGGCGGCCAACCGCTGCCGCAACGCACCGCAGCATGGCTGCCGCGTCCTCGCAGGCCGTCCAATCTCGACCAACAACGCCAGAGCAAACGATCTCACTGCTTGATCGGGATGCGCACTTCTGCCGCGATCCGCGCGGTCATGCCCATGTGCGGACGTGCGACCGGCCGCGTCAAAGTCCTGACGAAGCACCCGGCTGTGTGGTGCTGCTGTGAGGAGAAGGCAACGGCACCCGGCCGGGCTGGAGCTGTTCCGTCATGTGTGGACCTTTGGGGTGGCGGCATCGCGGCCTACCGGACGCATTCGTCAACACGCTGGTCGCCCGATCGCCGAGTTGTTCACCGCCTGACCGGCCCGCCACGCCGTCTCTGGCCGGCGTGCGACAGAATCGGGGCCGTGCGAATGCTGCTGACCTCGAACGGACTGGCCAACGACACACTGCGACAGGCGTTTGCGGAGTTGCTGGGCAAGCCCTGCGCCGAGGCCCGGGTCGCCGCGATCGTGACCGCCTCGCTGGGCGAACCCGGCGACCACGGCTGGTTCGTCGAGGCGCTCGCCGACCTGCACGGCATGGGCTGGGGCGAGCTCGACGTGCTCGACCTCAACGGCCTGCCGCGGGACGTGCTGGAGGGACGTCTGGGCAGGGCCGACGTCTGGTGGGTCACCGGCGGCAACCAGTTCCATCTCGCTCAGAGCATCGCCCGCGCCGGCCTGTCCCAGCCGTTCCCGAGGCTGCTGCGCGAGAAGGTGTACGTCGGCACCAGCGCTGGCTCGATGATCTTCAGCCGGCGCTTCGACGAGCGGGCGGCCGACCTGCTCGGTGACCTAGCCGACCTCCACCTGCTCGGCGAGGAGCGGATCAAGCCGGCCTGCCCGCTGTTCGACTGGTACGTCAAGCCGCACCTCGACTCCCCGTCCTTCCCCAACCGCGACGAGGCATGGGCGGACCGGCTGGCGGCGAGCGTGGACTTCTCGCTCTACCTGCTCGACGACGACTCCGCGATCCGGGTCCACGGCGACAAGGTGGACGTCGTCTCGACCGGGCGCTGGCGGCTGGTCGGGCGATGACGGCGCCGAGCCTGCCGCGCGAAAGTCGGAGGACACCCGCGGTCGCCTACGGGAGGATGGCGGCATGACGATGCACGCCGGCCAGCTCCACGTCGACGCGCAGACCGTCCGCCGGCTGGTCGAGGTGCAGTTCCCTCAGTGGCGCGGACTGCCGGTCACCGAGCTGCGCACGCCCGGGACCGTGAACGCGATCTTCCGGATCGGCGACGACCTGGCCGCCCGCTTCCCGCTGGTCGGTCACGACCCGGCGCAGGCCCGCGCGTCGCTGGCGGCAGAGGCCGAGGCCGCGCGTGAACTGGCCGACGCCGCCACCGTGCCCACCCCGGAGCCGGTGGCGATCGGGGAGCCGGGCGCGGGCTATCCGCTGCCGTGGAGCGTCCAGACCTGGCTGCCCGGCCACGACGCGACGGTCGAGGACCCCGCAGGGTCGAACGCGTTCGCCCATGACCTGGCCGAGCTCATCGCCGGGATGCGCGCCGACGACACCCGTGGGCGACGCTTCGACGGCGTCGGTCGCGGCGGGCACCTCCCGGACCACGACGAGTGGCTCGAGACATGCTTCCGGCAGAGCGAGGACCTGCTCGACGTACCCCTCCTGCGGCGGATCTGGGCGGAGCTTCGGACGCTGCCCGAGGTCGACGAGGACGCGATGTGCCACCGCGACCTCATCCCGCCCAACGTCCTCGTCGAAGACGGCCGTCTCGTCGGCGTCCTGGACGGCGGCGGCTTCGGCCCGGCGGACCCGGCGCTCGACCTCGTGGCGGCCTGGCACCTCCTCGACGAGACCCAGCGCGGCATCCTCCGCCGCGAGCTCGGATGCGGCGACGTCCAGTGGCGGCGCGGGATGGCTTGGGCGTTCCAGCAGGCGATGGGGCTGGTCTGGTACTACCTCGACTCCAACCCGACGATGAGCCGGTGGGGCAGGCGCACCCTGGACCGCATCGTCGATGCCTGGGCCGCCCGAGCGAGGACGATTCCCCTCCTAGAGGCTGACCGAGTTCGGTGAGTGTGTGAACGCACTCATCTGCCGCCGACCGAGCACGGCCTCTTCCGCCGACGGGCCCGACCCCGGCGCCACCCGACAACGGGGGTTTGGGCGGGTCGCGGCGGTCAGCGGGTCGCGGCGGCTACCCGTAGCCCTAGGGCGATGAGCACGGTGCCGCTGACCGCTTCCAGTCGACGGCGGATCATCGGTCTGCGGAACCACGCGCCCGCTCGCCCGACCATGGCCGCCAGACCGAGGTACAGGACGATCTCGACAGCTACCTGGAGCAGTGCGAGGAGGGCGGTGGTCGCGAACAACGGCCGGTCGGCCGGCACGAACTGGGGGTAGAACGCGATCATGAACACGGCGGCCTTCGGGTTGGCGAGCATCACCAAAGCACCCTCGCCGAAGGCCTTCCACCAGCCCCGCTTCGGGTTGGACAGCAAGTCCTCGGTCGGCTCCTGGATCGACCCCAGCTTCCGGCTCTGCCAGGCGGTCCGCCACGCCTTGATTCCTAGGTAGATCAGGAATCCCGCGCCGATCACCCGGAGGAAAATGAAGGCTGCTTCCGAAGCGGCAACCATGGCTGCCAGACCTGCGGCGGCGAACAACGCCCAGAGGTAGAGACCGGCCTCCAGGCCCAGTACGGTCGGCACCGCTCCGGCGAATCCGCGCAGCGCGGCCCGACGCATGATCAGCGCCATCGCAGGACCTGGAGATGCCGAGATCAGCACAACGGCAACGACGAAGGCAGGTAGCGAGGCGACGAGATCCATTAGTGGATCATCCCGGCTGGCGTCGCCCCGCTCAAGCCCTCTCCCAAGCCAGCCGACTGCCGCTGAGGACGAGGGCGCGGGCGAAGACGACCACGTTCGAGGCGCTCGGCGAGCCGGCGCATCGGGTAGCCGTAGCAGTCGCTGTCGTAGGGCAGGTAGGTCCGGAAACTTTGGCTCTGGCCGGCCAGCCGGGTCTGCTCCTCTGGGCGGCTGACGTAGGGCATCTGGAACTCGAACTCGTCCGCTGAGCGGTCGAACCAGCCGGCGGAGGTCATCCTAAAGATCAGGAAATGCACTGCCTACCCTGCCCATGCTGCCCCACGTCGACGTCCGCACATGCCGCGTTGAGGGCGTTTGACGTGCGTTGAACGGGACGGCATTCACGGGTAGCTTCTCGACTGATGCGTGCGGAACCCGACAGCGGAGCCGGGCCGAGGCGACCCGGCTCCCTTGCTGATCAGTACGGGGGAAGCGACGTGAAGAACTGCCTCAGTTCGCCGGCGAGCAGGTCCGGTTCCTCCAGCGGCATGAAGTGTCCGCCCCTACCTGGCTCGCTCCAATGCCGGATGTTGGTGCAGGCGCGTTCGGCGATCTCGCGCGGGAAGTTGGCCATCGACGGTTCGGTGCTCACCGTGAACGCGGCCGGCACGGTGATGTCGGGTCGCGGACTGTTGTGGTCGAAGTCGAAGTACTGCCGAAACGAGGAGCCGATCGCGCCGCTCGCCCAGTACAGAGTGATGATCGTCAGCAGGGTGTCCCGGTCGAACCGGCTCTCCAGGTCCCCGTGGTTGTCACTCCAGTCCCGGTACTTGTCGACGAGCCAAGCGGCCAGTCCGACCGGCGAGTCGACCAGCGCCGCGGCGATGGTGTCCGGCCGGGTGCCCATGATGGCGCTGTAGCCGCCGTCGGTCTGGTCGTAAACCGCTTCGGCATCGAGAAACGCCTGTTCGGCGGGGGACAGCGGGTGGGAGTCGAAACTGGCCGGGAACGGTGGGTGGATCATGTGAATGCCGACCACCTGCTCGGGGTACAGAGCGCCCAGCCAGCCGGTGACCACGCCACCGACGTCGCCGCCGAAGGCGCCGTAACGCTGGTAGCCGAGGACGTCGGTCATCAACAGGTGCAGCGTCTGCGCCATCGCAGCGCGGGTGAGCGGACCCTTCGGCAGCTCCGAGTACAGAAAGCCTGGCAGCGAGGGAACCACCACGTCGAACGCGTCGGCGGGGTCGCCCCCGTGGCGAGCGGGGTTGGTCAGGCGATCGACCAGCGGCAGCATCTCCACGAAGCTGCTGGGCCAGCCGTGGCTCAGGATCAGCGGCAGCGGCGCGGGCGCGCCTGCCGGACGCACCCCGGGTACGCGAAGGAAGTGCATGCGCCGGCCGCCGATCTGGGCCTGGTAATGCGGCAATGCGTTGAGTTCGGCTTCTCGAGCGCGCCAGTCGAACCCGTCGGCCCAGTAGGACACCAGGTCCCGCAGGTAGTCGGGGTCCGTGCCGGCCTGCCACGGCTGATCGCCGCTGCGGTCGGTGAATTGGCTACGGGCCAGTCGGGCCCGAAGGTCGTCGAGTACCTCGTCGGATACATCGATACGGAACGGGGAGAAGGGCATTGTTCCTCCGGCTAGGAGGGCGCTCCCCGACGCGAGGTCAGCGGACAGGGATGGCCGGGTGGAGCGCCCAGACGTGACATTGGGTGTTCACCGGGCTCACCTCCCCTCATCGCTGACGCGGGTCATCCTACACATCCTCTTCTGCCGCTACCCGTGCGGGCGCGGTGGTGCGCTGTTCCTGTTCGGCGAGTGGTTATCGGCCGCGTGTGAGGGCGGCTGCTAGCGGTTACTTCGGCGCGCGGGGTCGCCGTATAGGTGGACCCGGTTGTCGACATCGTGGTCCGGTTCGCCGCGCGGAAAGCGGTCGTGTGCAACATGGCCGTTGCTGACATGGACCGCCCAGTCCTCGTAATACCAGCTGGGGTCGCACGCGCAGTCGGTGAACCGGAACCGGAAGTTGGCCCTATACCGGCCGACTTGCCTGCGGGGTGAGGGTGAACAGGCGGGTCGACACTCCCGTTCGGGGAAACGCTGCCCGGCCGGGCAGGCGCTCGACGGTTACCGCCGAGCCGTCGACGGTGAGCCATAGATTGAGGCTGCGGGCGATGCTCACGCCGCCGGTCAGCACCTCGCCGCGACGTGTGTAGCCGGCGGCCTCATCGGCCAGGACGTCATGGACTACGACGTCGCCTGCGGGCAGCGGCGCAGGAAGTGTCACCGGCCGGTTGAGTCCTCGACGGGCGTCGGCCTGTGGAGCGCCGCGCCCAGCCGCGCTCCATCGCACGCGTACCCGCTGGATGACGATCACGCCCTAACCAGGGCCCACTGGCCGCACGCCTCGCCAGCCGATATCCGCTCATGCCGCTGTCAAGGCGCGCCGGCCGCTGGTCGGCTCGTCACCGTCCGTGCCGGCGGACTGCGTGGCTACGGCATCCGGATCTGCCGATGAGCGCGCACGTGATCATGGCGGAGGCCCGACGTCGCAGTGATCGAACGGCCGCTGGCCGGCGGCGCCGGATTCGGGACGCGCTCCGCTGAACGACCTTGCTCGGCTGATGGCGTTCCGAGGGTGTGGATCAGCGGCGTTCGGCCAGCTCGGCGAGCCGGTCGAGCGAGGCCCGCAGCTTGTCCGCCGTGGTCGCTCTTGCGTGCGGGATGCGCTTCTCATCCGTGAGTTGTGTCCAGTCGTAGGTATGCGTCACGCGCGTGTGTGATGCGTCGATCGGCTCGAGTACCCACCGCCACAGATGCCCGGGTGTCGGCTGGCCTGGCTCGCTTGGTCGCCACGCGATGCGGCGCTGCTCGACGAACTCGACCACATGGTTCTCGCGGACGCTGCCTGTCGTGATCGTCATGATGAAGACCTCACCGACGGCATGGACTCGCTGCCCGGAAAGCGCCTCGGACAAGTTGTCGTTGCCGTCCCAGCGGGGCTGCTGTGACGGATCGGCGATGAGCTCGAAGATCTCCGCAGCCGTCGCGGCAACATCACGGCTGGCGGTGACGACATGCTCGGATTCATGGAGGCGGGTCACCTCCCCATCGAAGCACGCGACAACCGATTGGTCACCCTCGGGCGTCCTGTCATACCGCGAGGTGCTCGCCGCGGCTGAACCCGGCGTAGCCGGGGCAGGGTTGAGATGTCGCCTTACCCGTGCCGGCTTGCGGCCCATGCGGTCGTCCGTGGGCTGTACGGGCTTTCGGTCGATCTCTAGGGTCAGGGCGTGAACGTTGACTGGAGCGCCGAACCGATCGATCAGCTTGAGTGGCACTGGCGACATCAGCTTCGGCCGCGATTGGACGGGTTGACCGATGAGGAGTACTTCTGGCAGCCGGTTCCGGGCTGCTGGACGCTCAGCCGCCGCGGCGCAAGTTCGGCGCCGATGTCGCTGGGCACGGGCGAGTTCACCATGGACTACGCCAAGCCGCCGCACGACCGCGAGCCGGTCACCACGATCGCCTAGCGGCTGTCCCACCTCATCGACGTGTTCGGAGCACCCACTGCACCTCACTTCGATGGCCCGGCCGCGGACCACGCCGTCGGCTACTGCGGCACCGCCGAAGGGGCGTTGCGCCAACGCGACGAAGGCCACGAGGCGTGGATCCGTGATGTGCGCCGTGCGCCGTTTCGGAGGCCGACGTCCGAAAAGATCATTGCATGGCGGTGGCTGGCGGGTGATCGAACGAGACCGGGCAGCGGAAGATGTACAGGGCATAACCCCGGCCGATGGAGACATCGCTGGGGTTGGACGCGGCCTCCGCCGGATCTTCCACCGGCCGCCAGCTGCCGCCCGACCCGTGCCACTCGCCGGAGTCGGCGGTGAACAGCAGCGTCATGGCGGTGCCGCACTCCGTGCAGTCCATTGGATGCGGGTCGGTCAGCGACCAGTTCGCGAAGCCGCCAACTTTCCAGCCCGGCGCCTGTGACAGGTCGAACTGATAGTTGATTGCCTCCTCGTCGTCGGATTCCTCCTCCGTCTCTTCCTCCCAGGCGGTGATCCGGGCGTCGAGTTCCTCGGGCAGCAGTCCGCCGTACTGGTACTCGCGAATCTGTTCTGGGTACAGGACGCAGGGAGTCGGCAGATAGGAGCCGTTGACGACGGGCGGTTCGGAAGCCGCGTCCAAGGGCCGGCTGACGTCGGCGCTGCGCCGCCAGTACAGCCGCACCCGCGGGTTGTAGCCCTCCTCGGGGTGGTCCAGCGGACACCACAGCACCTGCAACAGATCGGCGTCGTCTGGGCCGGCGAAATCGGGAACGTCCCGGCGGTACAGCTGCGCCACTGGGACCAGCGAGATCGGCTGGTTCACCAGGCTGTGCGGCTCGGAGAAGTCGAGGCCCGGCAACTGCGCTCGCTCCTCGTCGGTCAGGGCGTAACGAGTGCCCGTCGTGTCGGCACGGGCCTGCGCCGCCGCGTAGATCTCCCGGCTGCGGCGGACCGTCGCCGGCGTCCGGAGCTGGAAAATGTAGTGGGCGTCGCCATCCGTGCACACCGGCCAGGCCTCGTCGGCCGGCCAGAGCATCGGGCCACCGACCGAACTGTCGGCGGCCGTCGGCGTACCGGGCCGGGGATGCAGCCGCGTGGCCGTCGCCGAGTGCTCCCTCAACTCGGGGAAGAGTTCCGTGATGTCCAGCGGCCGCGGCGGCGTGGTGCGAGTCATGGCCGATGATCCTAACGATCGGATACGAGGAATTATGAGGTCCCGCTGAGCCTCGACGCGGCATCCCCATCCGCGATCCGCGCGTTTAGCCCCGCTCCCGCAACGTCCGACTTTGCCGACGGTCGGGTGTCCGTGGGCCAGCGCCGACAGCTCGGAAGCGCGCGTTCGGCATGCAGTGCCGGGGGAACTGCGGACAACCAGGACCGGCACCAGTCACCGGTACCGCGGGTCGAAGCTGAGCAGCGCAACCTCCCACAGCCGGGCCGCGGCGCGCCAGGCTCATGACCGCCAGCGACGCAGCAGCGCTGACCGACTCAGCCGGTCGTCAAGCTACGTGCAACCGAATCGTCGGCCAGGGTGCACCTATGTGCGAGGGGGTGTCATGCCAAGCGGAGAGACAGAAGAGCAAAGGCAGTTTCGTGAGTACTTCACGGCAAGGCGCGACGCGGTGCGCCGGACGGCCTATGTGTTGTGTGGCGACTGGTACTGGGCAGACGACCTGACCCAGAGCGCGTTCATGCGCCTGGCGGTGCGCTGGCGGACGGTGCGCGACAGGGAAGCGCTCGACGGTTTCGTGGGCACGTGCCTGATGCGGGCGTACCTCTCCGATGTCAGACGCGTATGGCGGCGCCGCGAGCGGAGCGTTGCCCAGCCGCCCGACTTGGCGACGCGGACCAACACGACCGAGCGGGCCGCGGGCCGGATGACGTTCGTGGCCGCGCTGCGTCAACTGCCTCCGCGCCAGCGGGCGGTCCTGGTCTGCCGGTACTACCAGGACCTCGACGTCGCGGCGACGGCGGTGACGCTGGGGTGTTCTCAGGGAACGGTCAAAAGCCAGGCGGCACGGGGCTTGGCGAAGCTCCGCGAGCTGCTCGAAGAAAACGGCGAGATGACAATGGTGGAGGGCAAGCGGTGAGTCAGATGCGAGCAAGATTCGAAGAAGTGGCGGAGACGGCTGCCCCGCCCAGCAGGCTTTCCGCAGACGCCGTCTACGCCGCGGCGTGGCGCACACGGCGTCGGCGCACGACGGCCTGGATGGTCGGCGGGATCGTGACCGGCGCGCTGGTCGCCGGCATGGGCCTCGACGCGCTGCGAGCCCCCGCAGACAAGACGATCGCGCAGGACCCGGAGCCGGCGCAGACCGCCGACGGCTGGCCCGCGGAAACGCGCGACGGCACGGTGATCTCGGCCGCCGCCGCGGACGCCTCCCATGTGTACGCCGGGGTCAACGCCTGCAGCTGGAAGGACAGCGTGCGGCACTGCACCGCCCAGCTGGTCGGCTCCGACGACGCCGGACGCACCTGGACCATTCGCCAGACCGACTTCGGCGACGGACAGGTGGCCGTGCCCGCTCCGGGAGTCCTGCTGCAGACCATCGAGACGATCAACGAGGCCTACGACGGATCGTCATCGGCCGGCCCGAAGACGGTCCTGCAGCCGCGTATCAGCACCGACGGCGGCCGAAGCTGGAGAGACGTACAAGCCGTCACCGAGGCGGTGGCGGAGGTGCCCGCGGGTGGCTGGATTCAGTGTGCACCGAGTACGGCGGACCGGCCCTGCACGCTCCTCGCCGTCGACCCGGCAACTGCACGCTCCGCGCCACTGGCCGGCCAGCCCGCCCTGGATATCCAGGGTCCGGTCGGTGCCCCCACATCGGCTGGATTCTGGATCACCGGTCATGAACGCGGGAAGGACCATCGACCTGCCGTCGCCGTCAGCCTGGATCGGGGCCGCACCTGGTCGGTGCACGCCTTCGGGCAGGGAGAGGCGGATTTCCCGGTCACGGCCACCTACGCGTCCGCCGTGCCGTCCAGCGTCGACGGCGTCACGGGGTACACCATCATCTCCGTGCCGAACCCGAGCGACACCACCGGCGCGAGCCCAACCTCGGCGACGACCGCGAGCCTGAAACAGCTGATCTATCGCACCGGCGACGGCGGGAAGACCTGGCAACGCGTCAACCCCGACCAGACGCTGCCCCGCGGCAACTACGAGGACGGCGACTCCTACGTCGCCGCAGACGGTACCCACGTCGTGCTGACGAGCGCAGATGGGCCACAACGGTGGTATGCCAGCAGCGACAACGGCAATACCTACCGGCCCGCGAACCTGACCGGGCTCGGCGATGACCTGCTCGTGTCCGGCATGAGGGCACCGGTCCTGGTCACCGCACCCGGGGTGTATCTGGCGTTCAACAACACCGCCCTCTACCGTTCGACCGACGGTATCCACTGGACCCGCACCCTGGTCCAGCCGCCGCGCTGACCGGCGCGCCCCTGCAGGATCAGCTGCAGGAACAACCGCTGACAACAACCCTGCAGCACCCGTCCGGCCCGCCGGCCGGACCGTGGGAGAAGGGCCGGCGGTACGAAGCTGAACGCGCCTGGCCGAGCGCGCGCCGACCAGGTAGCGAGCTACCGCGACGCGAGCGGTCGCGGCCATCCGGCTCTGCCGCTGACCGCGCGACTTTGCCGATGTGCGGGTGTTCAGCCGTGCCCGCACTTCCCGGCGAAGGCTAGGGCT
The DNA here is from genome assembly GCF_023656545.1 of Micromonospora phytophila. Taxonomy (GTDB): domain Bacteria; phylum Actinomycetota; class Actinomycetes; order Mycobacteriales; family Micromonosporaceae; genus Micromonospora; species Micromonospora phytophila. Next base: position 29,943 of record NZ_JAMOKF010000008.1, read on the forward strand.
TTGACAAACTCACGGCATGGCTTCCCTGCATGAGACGTACAAAGGTGATGACTTCTACTGCGATGTGGCCATGCCGAACATCGACAGCTTGGAGGTGATCCACGAGACTCCCGGCGTGCTCGCCTATCACCACACCCGTCCGTTCTGGAGGACACACATCGTGGTGGTGCCGAAGCGGCACGTTAAGTCTCTGACAACGCTAACAACGGCCGACGAGCCGCTGGTACGAGAGCTCCTTGCCGTGGTGGCCGCTGTCGCTGCCAAAGTTGAGGACGAGCACGGGGCGGCCAGGGTGCTCACTAATCTCGGCGGGTACCAGGACTCGAAGCACCTTCACGTGCACGTGAGCAGCGGGGAGAGCATTCGCTAGTCGACCCATTCCCCTCACGCCGCCGTGGTGATGGCGGCGATCGCCGTCTTCGCATGGCGCCCGTTGCGGCGAAACGGCCGCCTAACATCGCCCGCACCTGGCCCGAGCAGCTAGGTCCCGCTGTTCGGGCCGGGTTCGAGGGCCAGCTCTGGCACGGCATCCGCATCTGCCGCAGATCGGCCGGTCGTAGCCGCCTCGGAGATCCAGCCGTCCTATCCTTCGTCGGGCACGTCGAATGAGGCGGAGTCACAAGCGAACGTGCTCGGTGACAGGCGCGACGTCCCACCCGTCCGGTAGGTCCGGCGGTAGCCAAGCCGGGTGCGGTTGCCAGGACGCCCACGCCTCGTCCCACCACCGCTGTCCGGCGTCAAGCAGGGTGGCGATCCGGCGGCCCTCGGCGCGGATGGCCTCCGCCATGCCGGGGTAACGCCCCTCCATGAGGCGCTGCTCGAACTCCTCGACGTCCTTCCATGCGTGGCTGTCCGAGCCCGCCGCCCACCAAAGATCGAGCTCATGGTCCAACGTGTCGATGCCCCAGGCCGTACGTCTAAACGGATCCTGGAGGTTGAAGTACCAGCCGGCGAAGGACCGTTCCGGGCCGGACCAGAAGACGTCGATGGAGTGCGCCTCACCAGGTCGATGCAACATCAACTTTCCGTGCCCGCGCCAGAACTCGTGGCGCCCCAGCCGCGGGTGACGTCCGGCGGGAAAGACACCGGCCTTCGGGAAACCGAACCGAGTGCCACTGGGGATGTAAAGCGCGAGCAGGTCTTCGGAGTCCTCGACACAGATCGTCGGGAACGCGAACCACACCTCACCGAGCAGGATCTCCCGCCGGACGACCACATCGCCGGGAGCAAACCGGTGCGCTGTCGCCCCCGCGTCCCCGTCCATGATCATGATGGGCACCCTACCAACGAGACAGCGAGCATGTCCCTACCCAAACGTCCCAGCCCTTGTCGGCGTGGAACTCGCGGACGACACCATCGATGACCGCGCCATGGGCCTGCAGGGCTCCAAAGCCGCGTCAACTGCTCTGCCGCACCGCAGCGCCAAGCAGCCGGTCATGCCGCCGACCGTGCGTCAGGCTGAGTGACGGGCGTGGCGGCGGTCGACGCGCGGTCCTGCCGATGTGCGCGCCTCGCCGGTCTCGTCCGGTAGAACGGTGAGCGACCACGACTGGTGTGGGCGAAGGAGCAGGTGAGTTGTCGTGGAGAACCCAGACGTGGGTGCGGCTGCCATATCGCGGGTTTACGTCGACATGGTTGGAGACCTGTTCCACGCGGGCCACGTGTCGCTCCTCCGGGAGGCGCGCCGCCATGGTGACTGGCTCGTCGTCGGCGTGCTGTCCGACGACACCGCAGCCTCCTACAAGCGTCGTCCCATCATGACCCTCGCCGAGCGTGTCGCCGTGATCGAGTCGTGCAGGTACGTCGACGAGGTGATTGAGGACGCCCCGCTCCAAGTGACCGAAGAGTTTCTTGCCGAGCACGGGATCACCACCGTGGTGCACGGCGACGACTTGTCGCCCGAGGGAGCCGAGTTCGTATACGGGCCCGCTGCAGCAGCCGGGAAACTCACTTACGTTCGGCGCACGGGAGGAATCTCAACCACCCAGTTGATCCAGCGGGTGCTCGACGCGGCCGCCTCGCGAATTGAATGACCGGATTTGCCGCAGACCGCGCGCCCGGTCAGCGTCCGCTCGTGCCGACGTGCGTGCACCCGGTTCAGCGGATAGGGCTGCCTCGGGGCGCCTTGCTCGCCAAGAATGCATTGACGAAAATCATGGCACCAGAGCGCGGACCTGTTGTGCGGTGAACCGCGTGAAGCCCTCGAGGTCGGGTTCGTCGGCGGTGGGTTGCAGGATCACGGCATCGGCTCCGGCGTCTCTGTAGCGGTTCACGACAGCGGCTATGTCGGCGGCGCCACCGACTGCTGTTGTATCTAACTTGTCGGACTCGCCCCAGAACTCCAGCTCGCGGGCCATGCGCGTCTCGGCGTCGGGGCCGGTCGCCGCATGCACGTACACCGTGATGGCCTTGGCCATTGACCTGACGGCGGCCACCTCCTGCGGTGGCGTGCCGGCCGTCAGCAGGATCCCGTCGGCGACCTCGCATGCGAGAGCGCGCGTCTTGGGCCCGGTCGCACCGGCGTAGATTCGGGTCGTACCCGCCGGCGGGTAGTCCAGCTTGACCTTGTCGAGCCGAACGTAACGACCCGAGGTCGTGACCGTCTCGCCAGCCAGCAGCGCCTTCAACGCCTCGACGTGCTCGCGCAGCAGGGTCAGCGGCGAGCCGACCCGCGCGCCGACCTGGCCCATCCACTCTTGAACGCCGTGGCCGAGGGTGAGCAGCACCCGGTCAGGGAAGAGCCTGTGTAGCGTGGCGGCCTCCATGCCGAGCACCGCGACGTTGCGAAACGGCACCGGCAGCAGACCGATGCCCACCGCCAGGCGGTCGGTCCAGGCCAGGGCCGCGGCCGCGGTGGCGATGCCGCTTTCGAGGAAGCAGTCCTCCCAGAGCCACAGTTGTTCGAGGCCGGCCTCGTCGGCGGCGCGCGCGACGGACCGGAGGCGTTCGGGCGGGTTCTGCGGGCGGAATACCACACCGAGAGTCGTCATGATGGCCGAGCCTAAGCGATGTCTCGTAACCCGGTGACGGTCCGCTCGGACGATACGTCATCAAGCAGCTTCGGACGTCCGTGCGCGCTCCACCGGTTACCGGCGCCGGTCCCGCCCCCGCAACAGCATCAGGACGACCGATGACACGAGCATCGCACCGGACCCACACAGCACGGCGAAGTACAACACCGGACCACCGAACCCGTGGTTCGGGCCCCTCATCAACATCGACGCAAAGGTGCCACCCGTCGATACCAGCATTACCCAGAGGAACCACCGAGGCTGCCGTCGTAGCTCCCGCCACATCCGTTTTGGGATCACGCCGCCCCGCTCATCGAAAGCCGCTTATGCGCCTCCGCCGTCATTAGCGGCGGCGTCACCGCCAGCTTAAGGGGCGTCTCAGGACCCGGTGACAGTCCAGCGCGGACGGCGAGTGATCATCGATGTGTGCAGGTGTTCTCGGCCTCTCGCCCGGAGTTGATCCACCCGTTCACCGGACTGCGCCCGGCGCAGTTCCGCCGCTTGGTGCGCCTGGTCGCCGCACGTGGCGGTGATGCCATCGCCGACGGGCGCCCGGGCCGGCCCTGGGCCCGACCTGTCAGATCGGGTGCTACTGGTGGCCGTGTACTGGCGCACGAACCTGACCATGCGCCAGCTCGGGCCGCTGTTCGGCGTCTCGCACTCGGCAGTGCACCGGGTCATCGACACGATCGGACCTTTGCTGGCATTGGCGCCGGTACGCCGCCGCCCGAAGGACCAGGTCGCAATCGTCGACGGCACCCTGATTCCGACCCGGGATCACCGGCTCGCAGCTCAGAGTAAGAACTACCGGTACTCGACGAACCTGCAAGTGGCGATCGATGCGAACACCCGCCTGGTCATCGCCCTGGGCGACCCGCAACCCGGCAACCGCAACGACACGATCGTGTACCGCAGCAGCGGCATCATCGACCAACTCGCCGGCAGGACGGTGATGGCCGACGGCGGCTACCGCGGCAACCCTGAGGTGATCATGCCGTACCGCAAACCCCGTGACGGCAGGGAACTGCCAGCCTGGAAGCAGGACTACAACGCCGGGCACCGCAAGATCCGGGCACGAGTCGAGCACTGCCTGGCCAGACTCAAGACCTACAAAATTCTTCGCGACTACCGTCGCGCTGCCCGGACCTTGGCCACCACCGCATCCGGCATCGCCCACCTGCACAAACATCGCCCTGGCCGGCTGACCCGCAAGCCGATCACGGGCAACGCCTGCACCCGGTTACGAGACATCGCTTAGACCGCGCGGAGCCGCCACGGCGTCTGCTGCCGGCACCGGTGCCGGTGCCGGTGCCTGAGGTTGCCGTTGAATACCCCGCGTCGGCCTTTGTCGCGGATGTTGCAGCACTTGAATGCACGAATCTGCCGCGATCCGAGCGCTACTCACTGTCACGGTGATCGGGTCAGCGGTCGCTTGGTCATGTCGATGAGCGGATGCGCGGGGTATCGCGCGAACAGCGCTCTGACGGAGATGGCATGGCATCTGCACTCGACGACCGACACCATGACGGTGTGCCGATCCTGTTTCTCATCGTCGGGCTCCCGGGTGCCGGCAAGACACGGCTGGCCCACCAACTGGCGGCCGAGTATCGAGCCCTGCGTTTGACGCCCGACGAGTGGATGATCCCGCTTTTCGGTGAACCTGAGGGCGACGGGCGACGAGACGTCTTGGAGGGGCGCTTGCTGTGGCTCGCTCTCGAGGCAGCAACGCTGGGAACCAGCGTCGTCCTTGACTTCGGCTTCTGGAGCCGCGACGAACGAACTGCAGTACGGGCGATTGCTTGCGAGCATGGAGTAGCCGTCCGGGTCAATTACCTCCCGATCGACCGCGAGACCCAGATCGCGCGCATCGCGGAGCGCCTCAACCGCGCTCCGGAGACGACGTTTTCGATGACGGCCGCTGATCTTGACGCGTTCGCATCAACCTTTGAGGTACCGACGTTGGATGAGCTGAACGATGGGCCGCTGGACCAGCCACCCACCGGCGGATCGTGGCGCGCGTGGGCAGCCGTTCGGTGGCCATCTTTCCCGGCGAGCTAGTGCTCTGATCACGAACGTTGGCCGGGTTGGTCGGGGTTGGGAAAATGTCGTACCGGTGGTGTTGTCTCGGTTCGTGCCTCGCCGTCGGGATCCGGCCGCGCCTCGGTTCGTGCCTCGCAGCGCGCGGGTCGCGTTGCGGGTGACGCCCGGGCAGCGGCGGCGTTGTTTCGGGCTGCTGCGCTGCGCTGGTGACGTGTGGGCGTGTGTGTTGGAGGTCAACGCGTGGCGGCGCCGCCGTCACGACGTGGCGCTGTCCGGTTATCAGGAGTTGTGCCGGGAGTTGGCGGCGTCGGGGCCGGGCACGTTCGCCGAGCTGGATTGCGTGGGTGCTCGGTCGGTGTTGCGTCGGTTTTCGGATGCGTGGTTCGCGGCGGCGAAGCGCCGCAAGGCCGGCGACCTGTCGGCGCGGTTACCGGACTGCGGTCAGCGCCGGAGAGCCGGCGCTGGGTGCGATCGTTGGGCTTGCCGAGACCGGCTCGGCAGCGGATGCCCCGCTGCTGCGGCCACTGCTGAGCCATCCGCAATCAAAGGTCCGTGCCCAGGCGGTACGCAGCCTGTGCCTGATCGAGGCGGTTGTCGCGCAGGAGGTGCTTCCGCTGTTGCGGGATCCGTCGCCGGCGGTGGTCCGAGAGGTGACCACCGCGCTGCGGCCCTTGACCGGCGCCCTGCCGCCGGGCCTTCCGTGGGAGCTGCTCGGGGACGCCCGGGTGGAGTTGCGTCGTGCCGGCTATCGCCTCCTGCGTGGCCACGGCGTCGACGTCGAGTTGTGTGCTGCCCTGATGCTCACCCTCGACCCGGACTCTCGCCTGGCCGAACGTGGCAAGGCCGACGTGACCCGCCTCGCCCGGGACGGCGCACGAACCACCTGGCGTCGCACTCCGCCACCCGAGCTGCCGGTCACCGTTGCGCAGCACGGCGAGCTCGTCGCGTTGGCGGCACGAGCGACGACGGTGCTCGGCGAGGACACCAGCCGGATGCTCACCACCTGGCTGGCGTGTACCCGCCCCGGCGGATGAGTGCAGCGCCGCCGCTCACTAGCGCTTTGCAGTATTCGGCCGGCCGCCCACCATGGCGCGGCGCCGGAGCCGCTCGCGGCGGGCGGGAGGCGGTTCTCACCACCCGACGTGATTGGACTCCACGCCGTCACCGCTGACCCAGTGATCGGGTCCGTCACCGGAGTAGCAGAGGGTGCTATCCGAGGCCCTGCCGTCTCCGCCGATCGTGAAGGCCTGGGTCCAGAAACCACCAGGGTCGACCGAGTCTCGACAGGTGACAGTGACGCTGGAGCCGGGCGCGAAGCCGGACAGCGCCACCGAGTACCACCAGCCATACCGGGCCGTCCCACCCTTGGCCAGGTCGATCCCCGGGGCCGGCGGGGGAGGGGGCGGCGGCGGGCCGGCCTTCGCCACGGTCCACCGCACGCGGTTGGACTCGACACCGCCGGCGGTGGCCCAGTGGTCCGGGCCGTCGCCGGAGTAGCACGAGTTCTCGGTGTACGCGCGTCCGCTTCCGTCGGTGCGCATGGTGAGCGTGAAAGCCCTCCGGGTTGACGGAGTCCCGGCAGGTGACGGAGATGGCCTGATGCGCCGGGAAGCGCTCGAGGGTGATCGCGTACCGATACCCGGCGGGTGCGGCTGGGCCGTGTGCCAGGTTGATCGACGGTTGGGGCGCTACCGGACGACCGCTGCTCTCGCCCGGCTTGGGCGTGGTGGGCGTCTGAGTGCGGGGGCCGTCCCAGACCGCGCGGTTCGAACTCACGATCCAGTTGGGTTCGAAGGGCACGGGGCGGATCTGCACCCAGTGCTCGCCGTCCAGAGCCGAGGTGCAGCTGGTGTCGTCCCGGGCCCTGCCCGCCGCGTCGGCGACGACAACATTTCGTGGATGGCCTTCGGCGCGCGGCCGGGTACCGGGAGCGGGGAGTCGTCGTAACACTCGACCTTGGCGTGCCATCCCGGGGGCAGTCCCGTCAGTTCCACCACGTACCGGTAACCGCTGTTACCGAGGTCTCCGCGGCGTACCGTCGCCCGGCTATTTGCCAGCAGGTTGCGGTTGGTCACGGTGGACCCGGCGCACTTGGGCACTTTGATCTGCTCCCAGACGAGCTCGGACCACACCCATCCCTTGACTCCGGGGTGTGGTCCGTTCCCTGACTGCGTGACGATGGACCATCGGGACGACGTGCCGGGAAGCGGTTCGCGTCCGTCCCACCAGCAGTTCATCGTGACGTTCGTGTTGTCCGGAAGTTCGTCGATGACGTTGTCTCCGCCACGGGGTTCGGCGCGCATGCGTACCGGGAGTTTCGCGTCGTCGCTGCGCACAACGCTCGTGCCCGATCTCGCCTGCTCGCCGGACGGGTCCAGCCGTTTCTGGGAGCCCTGAGTGACCTCGGTCGGCGCGTCGGGTGGTGCCTCATCGGTTCGCCGCGACACTGACCAGTAGCCGAGTGTAGACACGACCGATACCACCACGAGAGACGAGACGAGAAGAGATGGACGGCGCATGGGCTGCGGATTCCTCCTCGGTTGGATGACGTGCGGGGCTGAGCTCGGTCACCTGTCGACGCAGTCGGGCACACACCGCGCACATCATCGAAGATCAACGACGCATACCTACCGTTGGCGCCGCCACCGGAGAACCACGGAGCGCTCACCCCCGGGTCGCTCGAACCCGCCGGGATTTGACCATGACGGTTCCCCAAGCGTCCGCACCTGCCGATGAGCGCGCATCATGGATGTCGTGCATGTTTTGTTTGATGATCGCGTCTTTGTGGAATTCCACGTGTTCCACTTGGGGGGCGATGTGGCCGCCCACGCGGTCGGCGACGGGCAAGGCGGTCAGGTCAACGGGCTGTGCGGAGCCGCCGAACCGGGCGCGCTCGTGTTCAACACGGGATTGCATACCGGCTATGTGCCGCTGCGCATCGAACGGCACGAAAGCGAGCCGCTGCTCGACCCAGTCTGGACCGAGGTAGTGGAGGCGTCGTACACCTGCACGGAGCCGGACGTGCTGCTCCTGACGGGCGATCACAGGCTGACCGTCCGGCTCGAGTTGGACCAGGACACCTACCGCGTACGGTTCTGCGCGATCGGCTACGACAACGAGGATCGCGTTGTCGACGACCCGCCCGAGCGGTACCTGCTGCAGTTCTGGCCCGCGAAGGCGGGGCCCGACCGGATCGTCCGGCAGACCTCGACGGTCGCTGCGAACCGGCACCGCGTCGCTCAGAAGACGCCGCCGCGGCCGACCTACGCGGAACGTGTCGAAGCGGCCCGCCGGCAACAGGAGGAGAAAAAGAGGCGGGAGAGGGAGTATTTCCGCGCGCGAGCGACGCGTGACTGGGGCGGTCGCCTGCCGGACAGTGACCGGCTCCGCCAGGTCGGAGCGTGGGCGAAGGACGTGGCCCGCGTCGACCGCGACCTGGTCGATGAGATCGCCGCCGCCGAGCCGGCGCAGCAGCGTGCCATGGCAGCCTGGGCCGCCCGGTCAGCTGCTATCCAGGCTGGTGCCGCCGAGCTGGACTGGGTTGCCGAGGCACTGGATGCCCTCGACCGGGGTGACCCGCCGCCTCCCTCGTTCAGCGACTACCGGACGGCGCTCAACCGCTTGTGGGATGTGCCGGAGGAAACCGCCGCGCACAGCTCTATTTCTTCCTTCATCTACAGCCCTACCTCGATCGGGAAGATCGAGCTGCGCGCGATGGAGCCAGAGGTGCAAATGGTCTTCGCGATAGTCGCCGCCCGTGAGGAGGATCCGCTCGTCGCCGCTCTGAGCACGCTCAAGTCCGCGCTCCAGATCGGCCCGGTCGATCTCGCTGCTTTCCGAGCCGTGTTCACCCAGAAGTAGCTGCCGCTCGCAGCCTCACCGGTCTCCTTTCACCTTTCGAGCAGGCGGTGGACCTCCACTTCTAGCCGCTGATCGCGCCCCGGAATGTGACTGGCAGCCAACGTACTGATCTGCCGCCGTCCGTGCGCGTCAGCCGCGCGTGGCCCCTCACTGCGGGTGGTCGGCGCCTCGCAACGCTCGGGCATTCTGAACTGCCGAGAACAGTGATGTTCGGAAACCCGTAAGATATGGCCAGTGGGGTGGGAGGGACTCGGGCAATGGGGTGAAGACGTCGCTCGCATCGAACCGCTCGCTGGCGGAGTCGCCAACGACGTGTGGAGCGTGCGCGTCAACGGGCACCTCGCGGTCGGTCGTCTCGGCACCAGGAGCGACGCTGATCTTGCGTGGGAGACGGAGCTCCTCCAACACCTCGACCGTGAAGGTCTGACCGTGCCGGTGCCGATCCCGACTACGGACGGCCGGCTGTTCGCCGACGGTCTGGTGGTGATGACCTACCTGGATGGCGGACCGCCCGAGACGCAGGCCGACTGGCGTCGCGTGGCCGGCACGCTCCGCGAGCTGCATCGGCTGACGCAGGGCTGGCCGCAGCGCCCAGGCTGGCGATCGTCGACTGACCTCCTGTACGCCGAGACCGGGACGAAGATCGACCTCCGCGCGATGCCCCCTGAGAGCGTTGCTCGATGCCGGGCAGCGTGGGCGCGGCTCGCCGGACGTCAGACATGCGTCGTGCACGGCGACCCCAACAACCCTGGCAACGTCCGCATGACCGCTAGTCAGGTCGCGCTGATCGACTGGGACGAGGCGCACGTCGACGTCCCCGACCTCGACCTCGTGCTGCCCGACAACGCCGCCGGCCTCGACGACGGCGCGCTCGACATCGCCGGGCAAGCGTCGGCCGCATGGGAAGCCGCCGTCTGCTGGGACGACGAGTACGCAGTCAAGCGGCTCGCCGAAGTTCGAGCGGTCTGAGAACGCGTTCGAGGAGTGGGATTATTGGCGGCCGAGTGCGCACATCTGCCGCGATGCGCGCCCCTGCCGCGGACCGTGAGGGCCTCCGCGACTCCTCTTGAGGATCATGTCGGGCATCAGGTGGGACGTGAGCGTCAAGCATGTCCCCTGACAGGACAACGGGCACGGTGAACCCACTGCCGAATTGGCCTCTTCTGAATCAAGGCGGTCCGCAAAGCGGCCGCGCCGGCCCGGCCCACTGACGGACGACAAGGACTCCCGAAGACCTAGGGGCTCCGCCCCGAAACCCCGGCCCTCTTCAGAGATCAGCCGGGGGGCGGATCCCCTCGCCGGGCACCACAAGGGCTACCAGCCTCCCCGGACGGGGCCAAGGTCGTTCGGCTGGTGAGGCGCTCCACCTTGTCCCCGCCCGGGGAGGCTGGACGGTCTACGACTGCCCGATGAGGAGATCCGCCACTGGCGCACAGTGAGCCATTCCGGGTAAGGCCATGGTGACGTTACGTAGTGTTGCACCTGTGGCGTGTGGAACTGGCGCGTGCCGGCAACTGTCTCGCGCCGGCTGACGTCGAAGGCACGTGGACCTACTTCTAAACGTGCTTATGTTTCTCGCGGTGGCGCTGTTCGGATATCTCACGGGGCAACGCTTCCCGCATCTGGGTGGGTGGATCAGCCGGCGGGGCAGTCGATACCGCGCGGCCGTGGTTCGGCCGCCAGGATCGTGGCGTTGGCGGTCACGGCTGCTGCTCGTGGTAGGTGCGCTCGCCGCCACGGCGCCGGTGTGGCCGATCATCCAGCCCGGAGATCCCGTCGCGGACGAGATGTTGGAGCCGGCTGAGGTCGCCGTGGTCGTTTCTGTGGTCCTCGTGTTCCCGGTCGCATGGGCCCTACTGGGCCGGTCCAGGCCGTATGCCTGGCGCGTCGCTATCGTGCTCGCTACGTGTGTCGCCGGGTGGTCGCTGTGGACCGTCACGTTCGGCAGTTACGACACCCCGCCCAACATCGATGACGGACTGCGCTGGTACTTGGTGGCGACAGGCGTCATCGTCGCGTCCGCGACCGCAGTCGAGTCGTGGCAGGGGCGGCCAAGGGAACTGTTGACCATGCACTGGGCGATCGGCGCGCTCGTGTGGATGATCGGCGTGGCCGCTACCTTCGCAATACCGGTCGTCGGCGACCAGCAGGTGCCGCCGCGCGACGCGATCCTACCGCTGCCTCCGACGATGACCGTGGCCCACGAGGAGGCGCGGTGCGCCATGCCCGAGAACTTCGGTTTCGGTCCCCGCTCCTGCTTACGCCGATTTACGGTCGCCGCCACCGACGGGGCGAACGTGCGAGAGCTGACCCGGCGGCTCGGCGAGCATCTGCAGCGAACCAAGGGCTGGCCGGCCACATGGTACGACCCGTCCACCGTGCAGTTCCCATGCCGACGGATCGGCTGGCTCAACCCCTACGAACTCTGCCTCGAACTACGGCACGACGAATCGACGTCGACCGTGAAGCTCCAGATCGCGTACTACAACGGACGAGAACGTGTCATCTACTGAGCCTTCCGCGTAGCACCCTGAGCACCGTTCGTGATGCCCGAATCGGTGGCTACGGGCGGGAAACGCCTGTATAGGCATGGTCGAGCAGCAAGAACGCGGAACTCCGATATGAAGTGTTCCTCTCACAGACCACGTCACCCGGAGTTCCGCGCCTGACCATGAGTATCACCTATACCGCCACCCTGGGCGTACGCGACGAGACCGTCTTCTTCCTGTCCGGGCTGTTGCACGCCGAACAGCAGCGCCGTGGTACCCGTCGCAAGCGGCGTGCGCTGAGCTGCTTCAAACAGGCCGTACTGGTCCTGCGCTGGCTGCTCGACGGCACCCGGATAACTCAGCTGGCCGGAGACAATGGGATCAGCCGGTCCACCGGCTACGACTACGTGCACGAGGGCATCAACGTCCTGGCCGCCCAAGCTCCCGGCCTGCACGGCGCGCTGCTGGCCGCGAAAGCCGCCGGGTACGACTACATCCTGCTCGACGGCACCCTGATCGAAACCGACCGGATCGCCACACCCGGCCCCACCGCCGGCGTGGACCTGTGGTGGTCGGCGAAGCACCAAGAACCACGGCGGGAACGTCCAGGTCCTGACCGCCCCGGACGGCTGGCCGCTGTGGACCTCGCCGGTACGGCCCGGCCGGGAACACGACACCACCTGCCTGCGCACCCACCCCGACCTGCTCGACACCCTCGCTGCCATCCGCGCGGACCTGCGCACCCTGGCCGACCTGGGCTACGAAGGCGAAGCCGACACCATCGCCGTCGCGTTCAAGACCCCGAAGAACGGGCAGCTCACCGACATCCAGCAGCAGTTCAACCGCGCCCACAACCGGCTCCGCGCGATCGGCGAACGCGGCAACAGCCTGCTCAAGATGACCTTCAAAGCCCTCCGGAACGTCAGCCTGTGTCCCCGGCGGATCGGCGCCGTCGCCGCCGCAGCCCTGGTCATCCTCCACATAGAGCACGGACGAACCGCCTGAAACGAACACTACGCACAGTCGCGAACCGTAACTCGGAAAGGCTCAATGCGATGAGAAGGGTGTCGATGTCAGCTGTTACACGCAGACAATGACACCCTTTGCAATGCCGTCACACTCCCACGATGACCAGCCCAATATGCCCAAGGTCCCAATAGGACAGTGCCGATACCGTGTGCCGGTGACTAACCAAGATCTCAAGCGGTACTTGGCCGCCGCCGCGGCCAACCTAACTTTTAACGCGCCGCTGAGCGCGGAGCGGGCAGCGGACCTGATTCGGCGGCTGGCCCCCAGCGGGGCGGGCTGGCGAGCCTTGGACCTGGGCTGCGGCAACGGCGAATTGCTCATGCGGCTGTGTGAGAACCACGGTATCTCTGGTGACGGGGTGGAGCGCGACGCCGGCGACGGTGAACGGGCCCGACTGAACGCGACGAAGCGGGGAGTCTCCGATCGGGTCACGTTCCACAGCACGGATGCCGCCACCTGGGACCGGCCCGCCGACCTCGTCGTCAACGTCGGGGCCGGCTACGTCTGGGGCGACGCCGCGCAAGCCCTCACCGCGTTGCACCGTCTCACCGTGCCCGGCGGCAAACTGCTGTTCGCTGACGGCATCTACCAGGCCAGCCCCAGCGATCAGGTCCGCGAGACCTTCGGTGACCTCCCCGACCTTGCAGCCCTAGCCCAGTTCGCCGTGGACGCCGGGTTTCGACCCCTGCATGTTGCCGTATCGACCCTCGCCGAGTGGGACGACTTCGAGTCCGACTGGCGTGCTGGCATCGAACGCCTCGGCACGCCAGACGCACGCGCATTCGCTGACCAGCGGCGCGACGGATACCTCAACGGCTACCGCGGCATCGTCGGCTTCGGATGGCTGATTCTGACACCGGCCTGATCACCGAACTGCTTCGCGCAACTGACCAGCCAAACAAAGAAATCAGTCATCGCCTTGTCGTTACGGCCGGCGGCCCATCTCCTTGCGTAGACCGCGAACCGCGTTCGTCCGGCGTGGCGGATCGACGTAGCTGCCCCGGTTGATCGCCGCCTCGGCCTCGGCGAGGAACGCGCTGGCTTCCTTGCGGTTGCGGGTCGGTCAGGTGCGTCAGGCATCCCGATCTGCCCGCGATCCGCGCGGTCATGCTGAGTGAGTGTGGCCCGGTCCGTCACGTCGGCAAGTTCAGGGTTTGATGGGTGTGGTCCGCCGCTCGCGGGGGTGCCTTGTGCGGGAGCGGCCCCGCGCATGGGGGTGGAAGGGTGCGGTGCATCGCGTCAGCGGTGGCGTCCTGGTCTGTTGCGCGCGCGCTGCGGCTGCGCTGAATCAGTACGACGCAGGCCAGCACGACCAGCGCCGCCCCGATCGAGGCAGGGGTGACGGTCTCTCCGAGCAGTAGCGCGGACCAGAGCAGGGTGAGTACCGGCTGTGCGAGCTGGATCTGGCCGACCTGGGCGATGCCACCTCGGGCTAGACCTGCGTACCAGGCGAAAAAGCCCAGGAACATGGAGATCGCGGTGAGGTATCCGAGTGCCGACCAAGCGGCGGCGTCGGCGCGCGGCGGGTGGGCCGAGGCGGCGACGAGCGTGATGAGCAGGGTGACGGGCAGCGAGAGCAGCAGCGCCCAGCAGATCGTCCGGGCGCCGCCCAGTTCCCGGGCGAGCGCGCCGCCCTCGGCGTATCCCAGCCCACACAGGACGACCGCCGCGAGCAGGAACAGGTCGGCGGCCGACAGTGCGCCGTGCATCGCGCCGCTGGTGATCAGGAAGGCGAGCACCGCCGCCAGCCCGCCGGCGCTGGCGACCCAGAACAGCAGCGGTGGGCGCTCGCCGGCCCGCAGTACCGCGAACACGGCGGTCATGGCGGGCAGCACGGTGATGACGACCGCGCCGTGTTCGGAGGTTTGGGTGGTCAGTGCCAGCGAGGTGAACAGCGGGAAGCCGACGACGACGCCAAGGGCGACGATTGACAGCCGCCGCCACTGGCTTCGGGTGGGTCGCGGCGCGCCGGTGAAACGTAGGTACGCCCATGCCAGTAGCGCCGCACCGACCGCCCGGCCGAAGGCGACGAACCACGGGTCGAGTTGCTGCACGGCGACGCGGGTGGCGGGCAGCGACATGCTGAAGGCGAGCACGCCCAGCGCGCCGAGGCTGAGGCCGATGACCCGATCGGCCGTTACCGTGGTTGCGACAGTAGCGCTACTCTTATCCTTCATGAACAACGGTAACGCAGTGGACCGCGTTATCCAAGATCTGCGCGGGCTCGTGGCCGTCTCGGGCCCTGGAACTCGGCTGCCCTCGGTGCGCGAGTTGACCGCGCGGCACCAGGCCTCGCCGGTGACCGTCGCCGAGGCGGTCCGACAGCTGGTGGCGCAAGGGCTGATCGAGACGCGATCGGGGAAGGGCACCTTCGTGGCCGCCCCACCGGACGAGCGACGCGCCCCAGACCTGTCCTGGCAAACCGTCGCGCTCGGCGCCCGCCGACCAGGCGAGGAGGAGATGCAGGCGTTATTGGCGTTACCGCGGTCGGGAGCGATTCCGCTGTCTGGCGGCTACCTGGACGCGGATCTGCAGCCGGCTGCGGCGCTCGGCGCCGCGCTCACCCGCGCCGCCCGGCAGCCCGCAGCCTGGCAGCGCGGGCCGGCCGAGGGGCGTGAGGACCTACGCGCCTGGTTCGCCCGTGAGGCCGGGGCCGGGCTGCGCGCCGACGACATGGTGATTTGCCCGGGCGGGCAGGCGGCGCTGTCATCCGCGTTGCGCGCTCTCGCCGCACCCGGCGACACCCTGCTCGTCGAGTCCCCGACTTACCTCGGCGCACTGGCCGCGGCCCGGGCGGCTGGGCTGCGGGTGGTACCGGTGCCCGCCGACGCCGACGGCGTACGCCCTGACCAACTCGCCGCCGCGTTTGCTCGCACCGGCGCGCGACTGTTCTACTGCCAACCCCTCTACGCCAACCCGACCGGTGCGACATTGGCAGCTCACCGCCGAGGCGAGGTCGCCGGTGCCATACGCGACGCCGGAGCTTTCCTGATCGAGGACGACTACGCCCGCGACCTCACCATCGACGGAGAAGCCCCGCCACCGCTGGCTGCCGATGACCCAGACGGGCACGTGATCTACCTGCGCTCACTGACCAAGTCCGCCGCTCCCGGCCTACGTGTCGCCGCGATCGGTGCCCGCGGCCCAGCCGGTGCCCGGCTCCGCTCGGCCAGGTTGCTCGACGACTTCTTCGTCGCCGGCCCGCTGCAGCAGGCCACGCTGGAGTTCGTCACCGCCCCGGCCTGGACACGGCACCGCCGCACCCTGCGCACCGCGCTGCGGACCCGGCGCGAGGCGCTGCTGACCGCACTGCACCGGCACCTGCCGGGACTCGCCCCACCGACGATCCCACGCGGCGGCCTGCACGTGTGGGCCAGCCTGCCCGACAGCACCGACGACGTCGCCCTGACCGCCGCAGCTGCCGCCGAAGGCGTCATCGTCTTCCCCGGCCGCCCGTGGTACGCGGCCGAACCCCCGGCGCCGCACCTGCGCCTGACCTACGCCGCAGCCCCACCCGGCCTCATGGACGAGGCCGTCCGCCGCCTCGCTCGCGCCCTCAGACAAGAAACGATACGTTCGTAGCCTGCCTACTGCGCCCAGAGAGTTCGCTGGTATCCGCGAACAAGATCACGTGCACGCTTCTGCCGCCGAGCGGGCGCGCCCTGCCGGACGTTCGTCATGGCGCCTGACGCTGTCCGTATGCCTCCTCGGCGGTGACGTCTTGGCTGGCGTCGAGGCGGACGTCGGTGGCGAAGTTGGTCATCGTGGGGCTGCTATCCGAAGGGGGTGGGCGGTCTAGTGAACGCATGGTCGCGGGGAGCCAGCCGGTGGCGTGGTCCGGCCGCGCGAAGCACCACGTCGAGGACCTGGTCGGGGTCGGCGGCGTAGCTTGTGCTGAACCAGGCCATGTTCGCCTCCACCACGGCCCAGTGTTCGTCGCCGCGGTCGGCGTTGCTGGCTAGACCGACGTCGACGACGACGGCGCTGGGCAGGCTGTTCGCGAAGGCGTCGAGCAGGCTGGCGGCGAAGTCGAGCACGGCGGCGTGGTGCGGGCATGCGTCGAGTGGGGCCGGGTCGAGCCGACCGTTGATGGCGTAACGGCTAGCGGCGTGCACTGTGGCGTCGAGGACGAACAGCCGGTACTCCACCAGGAACGTCACGATCTCGCTGACCAGCACCGGAGTGTCGGCGGGGTAACGCTCGGCGCGGGGCAGGCGGGAGCCGTCGGCGTAGACGTCGGCCGTCAGGGTCTTGTCTCGGGGCGGCTTGACGAACATCGGCGTACGGAGCCAGCGTGCGTCGCCGAGGGTGGTGAGGGTGATGTCGCGGCGGGTGTACTCGTACGGCAGGTGCACCAGCCAGTCGTCGGCCGGTTCGAGCATTGCCAGGTCGAGGTCCGGGGCGACTGCAGCAGCGAAGGTCGGTCCGCCGTAAAGGTGCCCGCCCCGGGCCCGCCGCAGCTGAGCTGGTACCGACGGATTGGGCAGATGCTCCACGGCCAGGCCTCTTCGCCGGGCCGAGTGAGCAAGCAGCTCGGCGGTGCTGTCAGGGCGCGGCGGTAGCACCAGGAAGTCAGCGACCGGGACGGCGATGGCCATGACTGACGATTCTGAGGGTCCGTCCCGTCAGTAGCAACCGCGGCTCCGGCAAGGTGCGGACCCTGGTTGCTCTGGCGGTCGCACGTGCGGAGCCAGTCGTGCTCCAGCAGCGAGGTTGTCACGCCAGTAGCGGTAGACCAGGCCGGGTACCACCTCAACCGATCGTGCTGCGACGAGGCAGGTAAGAAGATCACCCCCGGCTGGTGCGTCGGCGTCGAAGGCAACGATCGCTGGTGGTTCTTCACCGACGTGCCGACGCACCAGTGCGCGCTCGTCGAAGGTGGGTTCCCGGAACCGAGGATCCCGGAACTGGGTCGGGCAGGCCAGGTATGCGACGTCTGTGAAGAGCACCTCGAGACCGTGGTGGTAGGTCAGGTCGTGTCCCGCGGCCAACCGAAGCTGGGAGCCGTCGAAGTGCAGCACGTCCCAATCCCACCAAGATCCCTCAGGCAGTTCGATCACACCGCCGATCCTCCCATCGGTGATCAGGCAATGAAGCGAGTCGGCATCCTGATTTGCCGCGATCCGCGCGCTGCGCAGGGTGACCACCCAGCAGCAGCCCTCGGAGTGTCCGGACGTAGCCGAGAAGAGTGCACCGCGTCAGCAGTCGATCATGATCTGGGACCGGTGGTAGCGCCAGGAAGCCGAGAGTCATCGGCTACGAGCGGAGACCAGCTCACCGAGGCTTCGGGGCGACTACCTCAAACGCAGCTAACTCCGCCACTTCCCGGTCGACAGCTGCCTCCTCATCGCCACCAGCCCGGCCCGACCCGAGCGCGAAAGGGCTGAGTCAGCAGACATGCCACCTCGTCAGGACTGGACCTTGGCGGTGTGGCCGATGGTGACGACGATGACCGAGTGTTCCTCGTGGGAAGCATGCGCGGTGTGTGTCTCGACGGTGACCAGCATCTCGCGGGACGGGCCCGCGCCAAGCCGCTGGCGTCGTACCGCCGGACGGTCCCTAACGCCGCTGCCCGTCGCCGCTGTCGGGACCGCGCGTGACCCGGCTGCCCCGCGTCGGCCTGGCCGCGGTCGTGTTCGACCTCGACGGCACCCTGGTCGACACGATGACGATCGCCCCCACCGTGTACGTCGACACGATCCGCGCCCTCGGCGGGCCGGAGGTCTCGCCAGCGACTGTGGTCGCTACCTGGCACATCGGGGCCACACCGTTCGTGCTTGCCCATTTCCTGGGCCGCCCCGTCTCGGCCGAAGACGTCGAGTGCTACCACCGGCACTTTGCGGCGACAGTCGCGGACGTTCGACCGTTCCCCGGCGTACCCGAACTGGCCGACGATCTCGATCGGGCCGGCTGTCAGCTCGGCATCTTCACCGCCGCCACCCGCCGGGCCACGGCCCTCGTACTGGCCTCCACCGGGCTCGACCGACTGTTCCCGGTCGTCGTCTGTGGTGACGAGATCGCCGAACCGAAGCCCGCACCGGAAGGCCTATTGCTGGCCTGTCAGCGCCTGGGTGTCGACGTCGCCGAAGCCGCGTACGTCGGCGACGCGGAGGTGGACCTCAAGTGTGCCGAGGCGGCCAGGTTGCTGGCCATACACGCCCGCTGGGGCATGACGTCCCCCGCACCGGCCGAGGTCATGGTGGCCCACCGGCCTGCCGACATCCTCGAACTGCTCGCAGGACCGGCACCCGGGTCGCCGGATCACGCCACCGCCGCAGGACAGACGCACCGCACGACACCCCGAAAGGACAACCCTTGATCAGCGTCACCCCGCTTCAATCCGACGACCGCCCCACCTGGGAAGAGCTGTTCTCCGGCTACAACGCCTTCTACGGGCGCACCTGGCCGGCGGAGAACTACGACCATGCCTGGCGGGAGTTCCAGCGAGACAAGCGGATCCATGCGCTCGGCGCCCGGCTCGACGGCCGGCTGGCCGGCATCGCCCACTTCCTCGTCCACGCCAGCACAACCTCGCCCGACGTCTGCTACCTCCAGGACCTGTTTACCGCCCCGAACGCCCGAGGCAAGGGCGTCGCCCGAACCCTGATCCGGGCCGTCGAGGAATGGGCCCGCGACCAGGGCTGTACCCGGCTCTACTGGCACACCCAGCAGCACAACCACACCGCCCGCCGGCTATACGACCAGGTTGCGGATTTCCGCGACTTCATCGTGTACGCGATGCCGCTGTAGCCAACGCCGAACTGCGGTCGGCGCCGCTCGTGCCCAGCGGAATCGACGGTACGGCGTGTCAGGTCGGAACGACCCGCAGGAGCAGCACACTCTCATGCCGCTGATCGGTCGAGCATGCCACGCTGTCATGCCGACCGGGGCGGGTCGCCGCGCAGCCAGGCCAGTACCTGCTGGGCGTGCTCGTTCGGCGGGAAGATCGGGTAGAAGACATGTTCGATTCGGTCGTCCTTGACGACCAGCGTGAGCCGCGTGAACAGTCGCATACCGCCAGCCTCGAAGGTGGGCAGGTTCAGCGCGTCGGCCAGGGTCAGCGCCGGATCGGAGAGCATCTGGAACGGAAGCCGCAGCCGCGCCACGGTTTCCCTCTGGTAGGCGGTGTCCTGGCTAGACAAACCGAAGACGCGTCCGGCACCAGCATCGAGGAGGTCCTGGTGGTGGTCGCGGAAGTCGCATGCTTCCGGAGTGCAGCCGCGCGCTCCCGGAATAGCGTCCCAGCCCTCCGGCAGGTCGGTGTCCGGGCGGCCCGTCAACGGGTAGATGTACAGCACGGTGCGGCCTGGGCCGAGATCGTTGAGCCGGACCACCCCACCCCCGGTTGCGGGGAGATCGATGGGCGGCATTGGCATGCCGGACAAGTGATCAGCCGCCCTGTCATCCTCGGGTACGGGCAGGTTCGGTGGCAATTGGTACAGGTCGGTCACGGGATCTCCTTGGTTCACGGCCGGGACGATGCTGTGGCGGTGAGCGGCCGCCCGCAGGTGAGCAGCCAGGGCCGCCCGACGGGCCGTAAGGGCGCCAATCTGCCGGGTTAACTCGTCAATGGCGTGGCGGTAGCCGGCCAGCGAGGCCGGACAGTCGTCGGCGTGCTGGCTGCCGGCGGCCAGGCATTGCAGGAACGGTCGCGCACGCTCCGCCTGGATCCCCAACTCGCGCAACGACCTGATCTCGCGGATCAGCCGCACGTCTGCCTCTTCGTAGTTCCGGTAGCCGTTGGCCAGCCGGCCGGGGGTGATCAACCCGAGCGATTCGTAGTAGCGAACCGCCTTGGTCGTGACCCCCGCCCGGGCCGCCAGCTCACCGATCTTCATTCCACCCACCCGGAAACGCTAAACCCTGCCCCAAAGGGCAAGGTCAGCCGCCGTGATCGATCCGCATCTGCGGCAATGCGGGCGGTCATGCCGATGTGAGGGTGCTTTCTCAGCCCTCCAGCTGAGAAGGACGGGCCCGCCATATGCAATCAGGTCTGCAAGACGCGGGCGACCGTCACCGTTCCTTCGAAGAAATTTCGCTCGAGAAGTGCACCGGCGCGGTACATCCAGAGGACAGCGTCGACGTCCAAGATCTCCGAGATCCTGGGCAACGCCTCGGTGGCCCTCAGGAGCACGCTGGGAATCGTTAGGCTTCCCCACATGATCACGAGGTCGCCGTCATCGCGGATGAACTCCCCGATCACGTGCATGCCTTCGTCCTCGGCGTGAACGACCAGATCGCCGGCCACCTTGGCCCACGCGATCGAGCCGTCCCGATTTTGCGGGAACAGCCGGAGGCTCGCCGCCTCATACCGAAGATGCTCCTGCAGGTCCAGCAGGCGGACGCCTGGGCGCCCAACCCACGTCAGCAGCCGAGACTCTCCCTCGGGTGCCCGAGCCACCTTGACCATCGATCGCGGCAGAAGGTCGGCCCGGGTTCCGTAGAGGTCACTCACGAGTCGAACACCCTACCTCGACCTACGAAGGTCAGGTATCCGCATCTAGCCGCGATCCGCGCGTGGCGGAGCGTGACGGCGGCCGCGACCGCTCGGCATCCTGATCTGCCCAGATGCGTGCGTGGCCCTGGTTCCTACTCGCCGAGGCGGTTCCCGAGACGTGATCCTGGCTCCTCACCGTAGAGGAGTTCCAGAACCCACAAGGTCTCAAGCGGGTCGATGGGGTCACGCAGGGCGCGCAGGACGACCGGGTGGTCGCATCCGGCGGTTGTCAACTGATCGGCCAGTTCGACGGGATCTAGGTTCTCTCCGGTAGAGGTCTTGGTCCGGAGAGCGGGCACCGACCGCCAGCCGGGGTCGACGGTCGCGCGGTAGGCGGCCACCACGTCGTTCATGAACGCTGCCCACTGCAGGAACGGAAACTCCACACTGCCTGGACTGCGGATGGTAAGTGGATCCCACCCATCCTCCTCGGCTTCCGCGAGAGCCCAGCCCTCTGCGGTGGAGATCCACCGGTAACCCGATCCTGGCTCACGGCAATCCCAGTGATCGAGCTGATACGCCAGTCGCTCCTGCAAGGTGGGGCCGAACCGCGGCTCTGGCAACAACGGCCCTTCACTGAGCAGGTTCAGCGCGACAGCGAGCATCGGCCGGGCAAAGCGGATCTCCTCGTCGGTGGTCAGCGGTGTGAAGCGCGACAACAGCGCAAGCAACGGACCCGGATGCCGTAACTGCACGTCGCGCAGGGCTGCGAGCCGGGCGATGTACTCCAGCTCGACCCATCGGAAGGTCCAGGGGAGAAACTGGGCGCAGTCGTCGTCGTAGCCCAGTTCGGGCAGCAGCTCATCGCCTTGACGAAGGAAGAGCGTCATCAGGTTCGGGTTCTGCAGCATCCGAACCTCCAACGACATCTCACCAGCAGTCAGGAGCACAAGCTCCGTAACAAGTTCGGGCGGATCATCATCAAAGTCCTCCCAGGGCCGGTCGAGATAGCCGTCCCAGAACCCGTAGTCCAGCACGACCCGCCGGATCAGATCACGACTCGCGGAAACCACCACAAAGTGATCTTTGCCGGACCGGCGACGGATGTCGAGCGGCCAGCGCCACTATCCGGATCTAGCCGCGATCCGCTCGCCCGAGGACGGCAGATGGAACACGAAGCGGGATCGAGGTGGGATCCGACGCTGTTACAGCACAACCCGCCTGATGGCGGCGATCTGGCTGGACCAGCTGCTCAGCCGCGAGATCTTGACCATGTCGCCGGTTCTTGGTGCCTGGATGATCAATCCCTGCCCAATGTACATGCCGACGTGGCGTGGGTTGGTCATGGCGCCTTGGCTGCCGGGGACGAAGATGAGGTCGCCGGGCAGCAGGAGCGCCGGGTCGGGCACCGGCTTTCCGGCTTTGATCTGGTCGGTGGTGACGCGTGGGATGTCGATGCCGGCTGCTCGGTACGCCGACTGCATGAGCGAGGAGCAGTCGCATTGTTTGGCGGGGTCGCCGGAGTGCGGGTCGGTGCAGGAGCCGCCGAAGTAGTAGGGCGTGCCGACTTGGCCGACTGCCCAGAAGATGGCGGTCGCTACGGCGGGTGGGGTGTTGGCGGGTAACGCGAACCCGGCGGGGAGCGCGTCGAGGGCGTCGGTGGCGCAGTCGGCGGGGGTGCTGGTCAACTGCTCCACGAGGTGCAGGGCGTCGTCGGTCCACTTGGTGTAGGCGTCGGGGATGGCGGACACCTGGACGGCTTGTGCGGCCTGGGTGAGCGGCATCGTCTGCCAGCCGGGCACGGTCTGGAGCTTGTCGAAGAACGTGCCGGCCTGGTAGGCGGGCTCGGACAGTTGCGCGATGGTGCCCCAGCCTTGGCTGGGGCGTTGCTGGAAGACGCCGATGGAGTCGTGGTCGTTGTTCTCGCCGAGGTGGGGCAGGTTTCGTAGGCCGGATTCCTGCATGGCGGTGGCGACGGCGACGATCCAGCCCCAGCGGGGTACGCCTTTGGCGACCCCCACGTCGATGATCGTGGCGGCGGTGCTGAGTTGCTCGGTGTCCCATCGGCCCGTGTCGGGCGGCTGCCCGGAGGGACGTATGGCGGGCGCGGCGGCGATGGCGCACCCGCCGGGGCCGCCGCCGGCGACGGAGGACAGCAGCAGTAGGGGCAGGCCGAAGCAGGCGATGACGACGACGGTAACGACGACGACGATGATCTTTGTCATGGTGATGACCTCTCGGGATAGCAAGAAAGGGCCGGTCTGCGTGCGGGTGCGCGGCCGGACGCCGCGACGTGCGTTCTGAAGGCCGTTGAGAAGGGGGAGCAGCTCGGCGTGGGTCTCGCGGAGGAAGTCGGTGATCAGGGTGCTGGCCGTGAACAGCGGGTGGCCCACGCCGACGCAGGTGGCGTAACGCCAGTCCCAGTGGCCGGGCTCCAAGCTGGGCACTTACCAGAGGGCCCCGGCGACGTCGAGGAACACGACGTTCGTTGATCTGGGGTGCCAGCAGGGTCATGGGCTGGCTGGCGCAGGTGGCCAGGCAGTGGCAGTCGGGGTCGTTGTAGATCGAGCGAGGCCGGCCGTGGTGGATCGGGCGGTCGCAGGCGCGCTCGCAGGCGTTGCGGTAGGTGCGGTGCATAGATGTCTTCCTTGGTCGTGAAGCACGAAAAGGTCGTGGGTCGCCCGCCTGGGCGGCCCACCTCGAGCGGTCGCGTCAGTCGGTGGACGTGCCGAGGACGTTGGCGGCCTGGCGGAGCAGGTGCTCGATGACGAGGCTGGCGTCGTAGACGTCGGCGCGGGTGTCGTTCCTGGTGGCGTTGTCCCAGTCCCAGGTGCCGTTGGCCATGGCCGGACGTGCCACAGGTCGCCGCACTGGCCGAGGAACAGCGCGCGACCCTGCTGATTGGCCAGCACGGTTATGGGCTGGGTGGCGCAGGTGATGGTGCAGGCGCAGCCGTGCTCGTTGTAGGTGGTGCGCGGCAGGCGGTGGTGAATGATGCAGCGGCAGTTGCAGACCCTGCGCCACGGTGGCGTGTACGTCACGGGTTCCTCCCCGAGGGGTGCATGCGCGTACGCCTCGGTCGCCGCCGGCGTAGGGGCGGCTTCCGAGACGTACGGGGTTGGGACGGGTGGTGTCAGGCCGTCATGGGTTCGACGGCGGGACGGTGGAGGTGCCGCGTGGTCCGAGGAGCACGCTGTCCTGGATCTGGCGGGTTTCCTCGACGGTGAGCACGGAGGCCGGCAGCCGCAGTACGTGCTCGCACCAGGCGCGGTAGAGGCGGTGGGTCCCATCGATGAGCAGCGGGCCGGGCGGCGCTCCGTTGACGCTGATCTGCGCCACGATCAGCGGCTGGGTCAGGTCGGTGGTCATGGCGTAGCTCCGGTTGAGGGCGGTGCTGGTCGGGCCGATGAGGCTGGTTGCCCACGGGTTGGGGTTGCCGAGATGGGTAAGGCCGTACGCGGCGGCCCACGCCAGCACGTCCCGGGGCCGGGTGTCGCGGGGCGACGCTGCGATCAGCGCCTGCGCGGCGTCGATCGAGAACACCCACGGCCCGACGTGGAACCACTGGGGTAGTCCGGGTCTGGTCACTGGTGGTCCTTCGTCGCGGTGACGCGGGTGTAGATCGCGATGCAGCCCAGGATCAGCTCGTGTGACGGCAGGGCCAGCAGCCGTTGCCGCTTGTCGTCGCGGAGTCGGTCCCAGATAAGGACGGTGACGCTGGCCGACCACAGGTCGACGAGGACACCGTCAATCTTGGCGTGCTGCCGGTTCGCGACGATGCGCCGCAGCGTGCCGATGAGCGTGGGGTCTCCGGGTGGGTGGTGGGCGTCGTCGGGTCGTTGCGCTTCGGGGAGCAGGGTGTAGCAGTCCTCGCAGGTGGACTCGACGCGCGGCAGGTCTTCGGTCTCCCACCGCTGGACGTCGGCGGCGGGCAGGCCGCACACCGACTGTCGGAGGTCGCGGGGGTAACGGATGTGGCGGATCATCGACGGGACGTCTCGTCTGGTCCGCGCCGCCCGGTGCTCGGCGGTGCCATGGGTATGTCCGTTCCGTGTAGGCCGGGGCAGCGGTCGGTGGACCGCTGCCCCGGGGGTTCGAGGTGCGGTCAGACCTTCAGCAGGTCGAAGGCGGCTACCTTCAGCTCGCCGACGTTGCCGGTGAGCACCCGGTTGGCGCGGGCGATCTCGTTTTTGGCGGGTTGGTAGTGGTCGAGGTACTCGGTGATGGCCTGGTATCCGGCCCACCGGCTGCCGGCGATGTCTTTCTGGGTGTCGGCCTCGCGGATCAGGTACTTCAGGGTGCCAAGCCGCTGCTTGGCGTTGTTGCGGGTTTGCTCGGAGGCGTTGTCCTTGACCAGCCACACCTGGCCGACGATCTTCTCGAACTCGCGCATGGTCAGCTCGGTCTGGAGCATCCGCTCGGCGGCCTTCTCGAAGGTCTCCATGTACGTCCACATCAGTCCCAGCGCTTCGCGGGCCTGGCTGATCTGGGAGTTGACGTTGGAGGTGTGCCGGAACGTGTAGTGCCCGACCGAGTGGGCGAAGGCGGCGCGTTGCGTATTCGCGCACACGACCCGGATCGGGCTGGCGTCCACCCGCAGCGCGGCGGTGCCGTCGTGGGAGGTGGTGCCGATCAGGTAGAGGTCCAGGCGGTCCACGCCAGCGATCTCCATCGCCGTAGGCAGCTTCATCGTGACGAACACGCTCTTGCCGCGACGGAGGCTGCCGGCGGTCTCGAAGTGGGCGCCGCCCACCTGATCGACGAGGCGGTCGAGCATCTCGGCGCACTGCTCGTTCTGGACCACGGTGTAGTCGGTGCCGACGACGCCCAGGTACTCCGTCTGGCCGGTGACGGGGTTGCGGCGCACGGTCATCCGCTTGTCGTCGGCGGGGATCTGCACCTCGACTCCGTCGATGATGTCGATGCCGGCGGTGCGGATGGTGCGCACGCCCCAGTCGCCGAGCCGGGCGGCGGCCATGATCTCTTCGGCCTTCATCGTGTCCTGGGTGACGGTGCCCAGCTGGTGCCAGGCCGACAGGCGGGCGCTGGCGAAGGCGGTCGTTCCGTCAGCGAAGGTCTCGAGTTCGTGTGGCACGGGTTTCTCCTTTTGATGTGCCGCGGGGGGCCGAGCGCGCGCTCGGCCCCCCGCGATGGATTGGGCTGGTGGGGGTCAGGACTGTTCGGCGTCGTTGTCGCCGTGCCCGGCGCTGCCCGCGCTGGCCTCGGCGGCGGGCTGGTCGGGCTGCGCCGGGTAGGCGAAGGTCAGCGGCGCGTCGGAGACCAGGACGATGCGGCCGGCGGCGGCGGCCTTGGTGCAGTTGTTGCGCACGGCCCCGGAGCTGACCGCGCGGGCGAGCTGCCCGCTGATCGCGGTGGCGATGTCCTGCGGGGTCATCGCGCGTCCCGGGTGGGCGGCCAGGATGTCGAGGGTTAGCTTCTCCAGCTCGCCCCGGCCGAACGGCTGGCTGCCGTCGGCGTTGATGCTCACGTCGCTGCGGCGGCTCGTGCTGCCGGTGATGCCGGGTGCACGCGGGGGTGTGCGGGTGGGCAGTGTGACGACGTGGGTGTCACCGTCCGGCCCGACGACGTGCAGGGTGCCGTCCGGTCGGATGAGGGGCAGCACCGCCGCCGTGGCGCTCGGCGTGTTCGCCAGGTGACGGATGACCTGGTGGCACAGCGGGCAGCGGGGCGGCTCCGGGTTCGGGTCGACCTCGCTGGCCTTGGTCGGGCCGGGGATCCACCGCTGCGGCAGGCCGGGCAGCCGGCGGGCGGCGTCGGCCTGCTCCATCGCGGTCAGCAGCCGGGAGGCGGTCGGGTGACTGATCCCGCTTTCTGCCACGATCACGTCGAGGGTCGCGCCGCTGTCGCCGTAGTCGGCCAGGACGCCCTTGATGGCCATGACCTTGCGGTCACCCGGACGCGTCGGCTGCACAACTGTCCGACCCTCGTCCTGCCCCCTGTCCGCGCCCTTGTCGCTGTCGTCGTCGGCGGCGCCGGTCTCGTTTGCTGCGATGTCGGTCTCGCCGTCGCGGTCCTTCGAGGTCTCTGCGTCGTCGCTGCGGTTAAACGCGTCGCGGGGCTGAGCGGCCGGCTCGGCGTCAGCGGTTTCGTCCTGCTGGCTGACCCCGTCCTCCGCTTCATTGCCACCGTCGCCGTCCACCGCGTCGCCGGGGTTGTCGGCCGCCTCGCTGCCCGGCTCGTCGGCGGCGTTGTTGAGGCCCGGGTCGGCGAGGTCGGCCTCGTCCGCGCCGGTGGCGTGCTCGTCGCCGAGGCCGGCGTCGTCGGCAGCGGTGTCGGCGATCTCTGCTGGGGTTGCCAGCGTCCACCGGGTGGGCGTGCCCTCGGCCGGGTCGGCGTCGGTCTGCACCGCGACGATCACACCGGCGTCGGCCAGGGTCTTGATTGCTTTGTCGGTGGTCGACCGGGCCTTGCCGGCCTGGTCGGCCAATTCGTGGACGTTGCCGTGGCCGAGTTCGGTCAGGGCGTCGAGGACGGCCTGCGTGGCAGGCGTCAGGGACAGGTGTTCCATGAGATCCCCTCCTTGGGAACTGGTGGGAGAGCCCGGCACGGTGTGGTGCCGGGCCGGTGGTGCGCCGGGTCGCGGGCAGCGGTCAGCGCGGCAGACGCGTGCAGCGGTGCGCCGCCGGGCGGTGTGCCACAGAGGTCCGGCCCGGTGGTCTTGGCGGTATGTGACGGTGCGTCAGTGATCGGAGGCGGCGGCCTCGTCGGCAGCGGCCTGCAGGATGTAGAGGCGGTCGGAGGTCGGGTCGCGGTAGATCCCGGCATCGGCGTGGGACAGCCGCAGCGGGTTGACGCTGCCGCGCGGGCGGAACCTGGCATCGGACGTGCCGACCGTGATGTGGATGGTGTGTCCGGCGAGGTTCTGGCTGCGGCAGGAGTCGGTGTGCGGCAGGACGACCAGGACGGTGTCGCCGGGGTTGACGTGGCGCCGCCGCACCGACCGGCCCGGGTTCGCCTCGGCGTACACGGCGCGGGCAGGGTCGTCGATGAGGGCGTCGATGCAGTTGCGGGCGTAGCGGTACTCGCGCGCCAGCTCCTGGATCGTCTCCAAGGGGCCGGCGAGGGTGCTGACCGTTGCGGTCAGGTCGTCGTCGTTGATGAGCAGGGTGCGCAGCCGGTCCACTGCCAGCAGCAGCTCGGTGCGTGTGTGCCGCAGGGTGGCGGCGGCATCAGGCAGGTGCGCGGCGGCGGGGATGGGGTCGGCGGCGTGCTGGTCGAGCGTGCGCCCGGTGGCCCGCGTGACCCACCGGCTGATCGTGTCGGGGTGCAGCATGAGGTTTCCCTCGTTCAGCTGGTGAGGTGGGCGAGTTCGGCGGGGTCGAGCTGGTGGGGGGTGCGGTTGCGCCAAATGTCGGAGTGGCGCAGGTGCCACCAGCGCAGCAGCGACCGGCAGGCCGGGGCGAGGTCGTCGCACGAGGGCAGCGGATACGCCATCGTGGGCGGAATCTGGTGATGCGGCGCGGCGATGTACGCGGTGGGCTCCCACCCCTGGGCGGTCTCGGTGACCTCGCCGATGACCCGGTCGGGGTAGGGGATGTCGAAGGCGCTGGCGGCCTCGCTGTCGGGCACCACCAGCCAGGTGTGTGCCTCGTTGCGGCGCAGGGTGGCCACACCGCGCGACGGGTCACCGGGGTACAGCAGGAGGTGCCGCTGGTCGCCGTCGCGGATTGGCCGGTGGTTGCGCCAGGCGCGGTAGGCGGCGACGAGCACGGCGCCGAGGACGATGTGTCGCTCCCGTGCGCCGAGCGTGTCGGTGAGGGCTTGGTGGTAGCCGGCGATGTGCAGGTCGGCGCGGGCGGCCAAGCCCTGTCGTGCCCTCTCGGCGAGTGCACCAGTGCGGGCGAGGGCCTCATCGAGTGTGGTGGTGCTGTCGGTGAACTCGCGGGCGGTCTTGTGCAGGACGCGGGCGAGGTCGCCGAGGGCGTCGAGGGTGGCCGTGTCGTGGCGCCAGAGGTGCTCGGGTAGGACGTCGTTGGTGTCGGCGGCGATGCGCCGCAGCGCCGGATCGGTCAGGAACACGGGGGATCTCCTGTGCAAGTGGTCGGGTTGTGGGCATGGCGAAGGCCGATCGCAGCGGGGCTGCGACCGGTCCTTGGTGTGGTCAGGTGTGGTGGTTAGGCGATGGCGACGGCGCACAGTCGTGCGCTGGAGCGCAGGCTGCGCAGGTAGGCGCAGGCTTCGTTGAGGAAGCGGAACTGGTCGGCGACGGAGTCGCTGGTCGGGGCGAGGACACGGCCGTCGGTGGTGATCAGCGCGTCGCCGATCAGGGCGATGCGCCAGTGCAGTCCGACGTAGGTGGCTTCGCCGGCCTGGTAGACGGACAGCTCGTAGGGGTCGAAGTGGTGGGCGAGCATCGCCAGGACCCGGGGTTGCTGCTCGAAGCGGCGGCGGGCCTCGGCCGGGCTGACCTTCATCGGGTCGGCGTGGTGTTGGGCGAGGTAGTCCTCGAAGGGATGGGCCGCACGGGTGGTCGCGGCGATGTGGGTGTTCCAGGCACGCCAGCGCTGGGCGGCGTCGTGGGCGGCCTTGGCGGCGGTGCCGGTCAGGTCGAGGCGACCCTTGCGGCCTCCGGCGGCCATGGTGACCGCGCCGAAGCGGCGGGCGGCGTCGAGCAGGTAGTAGGCGAGGAAGCGGGTCAGCCAGCCGATGAGGCGGCGGTGTCGGACGTGGTAGCGGCGGGCGGGGGTGCCGTTGGCGTGTAGGAGGTCGTGGACCTTCTCTGAGGCGGCGAACCAGTCGGCGTCGTCGCCGGGGGCGAAGCAGACGGTGACAATCGGAGCGGTGATCGGCGTGGGCGTGGGCATGGCAGGGCGCTCCCTTCGTGCAGGGGTGGGCGTGGAGGGGTTGCGTGGTGGTGCCACCGGATCGCGACGTCTGTGCCGGGGGCGCTGCCGTGGAAGGCGCGGGGCGTGGATCACGAGCCGACCACAAGGTGGGCTGTGGGTGATTGCGCTGGCGCGGGCAGGTCCAGGGGGAACAGATGGGCGGCGGTGCGAGCAAAAAGAAGAAGCTGCACCGTAGCTCCGCGAGCTGACAGCAGCATCCCTGTCAGGAATGCCGATCATGCCTCTGAGCTGCGCTGACAGGATTCGTCGCGGGCCTGTCAGGGTCTGTCAGAGCACGAAGCCGCTCTCGTCGTAGTTCGGGTTGTCCGCCACGGGCTGCCCGTGGTCGCTGGGCAACTCGGCGAGCCGGACCCGGTCGGTGGCGCCGGGAAGCCAGACCGCCTCGGCGGGGTCGGTGGCGTGGGTGGCGGTCGCGACGGCAACGTCGCCGTGCCGGCCGCGCAGGAGCCGGTGCAGGTGTTCTTCGCGTTGTTCGCTGCCGAGCCAGAACAGCACCGGGTAGCGGGGGCCGCCGCGGCGGATCAGCTGTGCGTACCGGTCGAGCTTGGCTACCACCCTGCCGAGGGGTTCGGTGCCGGTGTCGGCCTCGAGGAAGAACCCGACCGTGGTGTCGGCGACGCTCCACAGGCCGTGCCCGTCGGCGGTGATGGTCCGGAACTGCTTGGTGGTCATCGTCTCGGACCACCACCGATCCAGGCGCGCCCGCGGGTGCTGGCGGGCGTGGACGGTGAGCCGGACGAAGAACTCGTTGGCCGTGAGCAGGTGGGTCAGCTTCGGGTTGGCCGAGAGCCGGTCGACGCTCTGGCGGCTGGCGCGGACGGTGGGCTCGGGCCGGTGGTGGGCGGCGGCCTGGAACCGGTGCCCGTGGTGCCCGAGCGTCCAGTGCCACGGTTGGCTGCCGCCTCCGGCGCGAGCGAAGCGGAACCGGTCCAACAGGCCCAGGGCGGCCAGCTCACCGAGGCGGATCTGACAGGTCCGGCGGGCGAGGAACAGCATGCGGTGGATCTGGTCGGTGGTGAGGACCTGGTGGTCGTCGAGCAGCTGGAGGAGCTGACGGTCACGGCTGGTGATGTGGGGATAGATGGCCAGCAGGCTGACCGGGCGTGATTGCGGCATAGGTGCGTCCACCCCTGAAGAGAGAGTCCCGGAGGGAGTCTGGATAGGTTGATCTTGACTTCGGTCGTGGCGTGGGCCAGGCTGCGGCAGGTCAGGCACCTGACAGGCCGGGTGCAGAGGGCTCGTGTGAGGGCTCGTGTCGCGGACACCCCCACACGAGCCCCCGATGCCGCACCCAGCCGAGCCCCCGCACGCGCGGCGGGGATCAGCGGTCGCGGTCGGTCATGCGCCGCTTCATCGCGGTACGGGCGAGCTGCTGCATCGGCGGCTCACCACCGGTGCGGCTGTGGGCGGCGGCGCACTCCTGCCGGATCGCGGTCGCCTCACCCACCACCGGCGCCGGCGGGTTGGTGACGAAGGTGAACGCGGGCAGCTCCCGGTTGCCGACCAGCAGCCGGGCGGCGGCGGTGTAGACGTCGAGGTGGGCGAGGTCGTGCTCGTCCAGCTCGGGTTTGGTGTGCCGGGACAACTCCCGCGCGTCGGCGGGGTCGACGGTGAAGAACAGCTTCGTGCGCGCGTTGGCCGACACGGCCGCGGCGATGTCGCGGGGCAGTTGCGCCAGGTCCTGGTGGGCCAGGACGAGGCCGAGGCGGAACCCTCGGGCCTCGGCCAGCATGTCGCCGACGCTGCCGGGCAGCGTGAGGAAGTTGTGGCACTCATCCACGTACAAACTGGCGTCTCTGCGCTGGTCCTCAGGGATGCCGGCGCGGGCGATGGCGGCCTGCCACACCCGGGCGACGATCATTGAGCCGAGGATGCGGCTGGTCTCCTCGCCGAGGATGCCCTTGGGTAGCCGGCACAGCAGGACTCCGCCGTCGAGGACCTTTCCCATGTCGAACGACGAGTGCGCGTTGCCTATCACGGACTTGACGAAGTCCCGCAGCAGGAAGGCCCTGAGCCGGGCGAGGACGGGGGCGATGACCTGGCCGCGGAACTGTTCGTTGATGCCGTCGTACCAGAGCCAGAACCCGCCGAGGCCGTCCGGGTCGTCCAGGCCGTGGGTGAACCGGGCCCGGAAGTCGCGGTCCTGCAACAGCGACGGGACCAGGCTCAGCGTCGGTTTGGCGTGCCGCATCAGCGTGAGGCAGGCGACCCGCATGGTGTCGTCCATGCGTGGCCCCCACTGGCCCTGGAAGATCTTGGCGAAGATGCCGACCAGGTTGTCCACGGCCAGGTGCGGATCGCCGCCGTCGTCGAGGGGGTTGAAGCAGCCAGGGTTCTCCTGGTCCGGGTCGATGATCACGATCTTCTTGGCGTACGACGTCGGGAGTCGGTCGAGGATGTCGGTGATGAGGTCCCCGCGGGGGTCGATGACCACCGTTCCGCGCCCGGCCTTGATGTCGCCGAGGATCATGTTCAGCAGCAGCGTGGACTTGCCGACGCCGGTCTTGCCGACGACGTGCACGTGCTGCCGGGCGTCGGTGACGGTCAGGCCGACGCTGTGGTGGCCGATCTGCGAGCGGCCCAGCACCTTCACGCCCCGCCCTCCGGAGGGCACCTGCACCGGCGCCGGCACGGCCTTGGCCCGGGCCCGATCGAGTCCCGGCACGGCGAGGTCTTGCGGCAGCGCGGCCAGCGCCGCGAGTTCCGCGACGGTGGCCAGGAACCCGCGCCGCAGCCTGCGTCCGGCGATCGTGGCCACCGGCTGGGGCATCGTCATCCGTCGCAGCCGGTTGGGGCCGGTGTACGCCGCGGCGGCCGAGGCGATGGTGTGCCGCAGCCCGACGAGACGTGAGCGCACTTGTGCGGCCCGTTCCGGGTCTGGTGGGGACGTGTCGGCGTCGGCCGCTACGGCGAACCGGACCGCGATCTCGTAGTGCGGTACCCGCACGGCCTTGTCCACGATGGTGCGGGCGTCGGCGGTGGCCACCGGATCCCGCTGCGCCGGACGCACCACGGGGGCAGGGGTGCGTGGCCGCGACGAGCCGGGCGTGAACACCGCCAGGAACCACAGCAGGGGCTCGATGGCCAGCCGCGCCGCCCCGGCGACGGCGCGGGCGGCCACATCGGGCCGCCCGTGGGGATGGTTGCTGGTGCTCGCCGCGG
>NZ_JAMOKF010000090.1 GCF_023656545.1 Micromonospora phytophila
CGGGGTGCCGGTGGCGCGGGCGTACGGGGTGCCGGTGCCCGGGGTGCCGGCGGCATCGCCGGGATGGGCCCGGCCGGCGGGGCCGGCTACGGCGAGGAGGAGGCTCCCCGCAACACCTGGCTGGAGGAGGACGAGGACGTCTGGGGCGCGGACGACGGCGGCGCACCCGGCATCCTGCGCTGACATCGCACCCCGAGCGCCGTCCACCCGGGTGGACGGCGCTCGTTGCGGTCCTGCCCGGTGCGGGCGGTGGTCAGCCGGTCGCGGCGGTGTCGGGCCCGGCCGGGCGGCGGCCCGGGCGCCAGCCCCGGCGTCGACCTCGCAGCAGGATCGGCTTGACGGAGAGCAGCACCGCGGCGACGAGCGCACCGACCGCGGCGACCCAGACCGCCACGGTGCGCTGCCAGGCCAGCGGGTCCTCGGCCGTCGGTGGCGCCGCCAGCGCGCCCACCGGCGGGTCGGTGCGGGTGCCGAGCAGGGTCGCCACCGCCCGGTACGGGTTCACCACCCCGTACCCCACCTCGGGGTTCCGACCCTCGGGCGGGCTGTCCGCGGTGCGGATCAGCCGCTCGGTCACCTGCTCCGGGGTGAGGTCCGGGTGGGCGGCCCGGACCAGCGCGACCACCCCCGAGACGTACGCGGCGGCGAAGCTGGTGCCGCCCTGCGGCTCGGCGAGGTAACCCTCCCCACCCGGGGCAGGGCCGACGATGTTCAGCCCGGGAGCCGCGACGTCCACGTAGTCCCCGGTCACCGAGCTGCCCACGTGCCCGCCCTGCTCGTCCACCCCGGCGACCGCGATGACCCCCGGGTACGCGGCCGGGTACGCCGGCCGGTCCTGCTGGTTCTCCTGCCGGTTGCCGGCGGCGGCCACCACGACCACCCCCTCGGCCTGGGCGTAGCGGACGGCCTCGGCGAGTTCCGGCCGGTCCAGGGTCACCAGCGACAGGTTGATGACGTCGGCGTCGTTGCGCACCGACCATCGGATCGCCTCGGCGATCTGCCCCGGCAGGCCCGCGTCGGCGGTGGTCCGGGTGTCCGGCAGCACCCGTACCGGAAGGATCCGGGCCTGCGGCGCGATGCCGCTGAACGGCGCCCCGGTGCCCTCCCGGCCGGCGATGATGCCGGCCACGATCGTGCCGTGCCCGGCCTCGTCGCAGCGGCCCTGCCGCGCCGCCAGGCCGTTGAAGTCCCGACCCTCGCGGACCTGGCCCTTGAGCGTCGGGTGGCTGGCCGAGACGCCCGAGTCGATCACCGCCACGGTCACGCCGGCGCCGCGGGAGAGCCGCCAGGCCGACGCCGGTTCGAGCCGGCGCAGCGGCCACGGCGTCTCGGCGGGAGCGGACGTGCCGGCGGGACCGCACCGGGGCACCTCAGCCGAGGCGGGCGACGGAGGTACGACGGCGGTCCCGAGCAGGAGCGCGAACGCTCCACACAGGACAGCCCGGACGCCACTGCCCGGGTGGCGGACCGGCTCGGCGCCACGTGGTCGGAAACTCTCGCGCACGCGGTGAGATTACCGTCGTACGTCGACGGCGCGGGGTGCCGCCTCCGCCGCGTCCCACGTGGACGGCCCGGGGGCACCCCGGGATGCGGGATTCCGGCCCCCGTTGCGCGGCTGCCGGCTCACCGGTCGCCGGTGGGTCGTGCGGCGGCGAGTCGCCGGCCGGGCGGTCAGGAGCGGCCGGTGCTCTCGGCCCGCTCCTCGGCGAAGAGAGCGAGCAGGTCACCGACCTGCCGGTCCGCCTCGGCGGGGTGCCGGAACCGGCCGGCCGGGTTGAGCGTGTACTCGTTGCGCCGGCCCACCCGCGTGCGGTGCAGGTAGCCACCCGCCTCTAGGTCGGCGACGATCGCCTGGGCGGCCCGCTCCGTGACCCCCACCTCGTCGGCGACGTCACGCAGCCGGGCGGTGGGGTTGCGGGCGATGGCGAGCAGCACGTGCGCGTGGTTGGTGAGGAAGGTCCAGTTGCGGGTGCTCCCGTTCTCCCCTGTCGTCGCCATGCCCGTCATCGTATGACCATCCTTTCGGGTTTTCCGCCGCACCCTCGCGGAGGCCGCTCTGCACCCTGCCCGCGCGGGTGGCAAGTACCCGGGGATACATGAAATCCATATCACGCATATCTTGACGTACCTTGCACTGCGTGTGACCGTGGTTGCAGCCCGCGTCCAGCGTCGGCCGGGGTTGACCAGGTCGTTCACGTCGAGGGACGAGGTGTGGGGATGAGTCGTGTCGGATCGCCCGGCGCTCAGCCGGGCCCGGAGCGGGAATCCACCGGGCCGTCCGGTGCCGGTCGGGCAACCGCCGAGCGCGGTGCCGCCGACGGAGACCGTGCGACCGACGGAGACCGCGCCACCGGGGCGGGCGCTCCGGTCGACCCGCCGGCCACCCCGGAGCAGGCGCTCGCCGAGCTGCGCGCCGGCAACCGGCGGTTCGTGACCGGCGCCCCGCGCCACCCCAACCAGGATGCCGGGCACCGTGCCGCGGTCGCCGACGGGCAGCACCCCTTCGCGGTGATCGTCGGCTGTTCCGACTCCCGGCTCGCGGCCGAGATCATCTTCGACCGCGGCCTCGGTGACCTCTTCGTGGTGCGCACCGCCGGGCACACCGTCGGCCCCGAGGTGCTCGGCAGCGTCGAGTACGCGCTGACCGTCCTGCGTACGCCGCTGGTGGTGGTGCTCGGTCACGACTCCTGCGGCGCCGTCCAGGCGGCCCGGACGGCGGCCGCCACCGGCACGCCGCCGGTCGGGCACCTGCGTGCCGTGGTGGACGCCGTGGTGCCCAGCCTGCGTCGGGCCGCCGCCGAGGGCGTCGAGGACATCGACCGGATCGTCGACATCCACATCGCACAGACCGTCGAGGCGATGCTGGGCAGCTCCGCCGTGCTCGCCGCCGAGGTGGCCGCCGGGCACTGCGCGGTGGTCGGCATGTCGTACCGGCTGGCCGCCGGCGAGGTGCGGACGGTGGCCGAGGTGCCGGCCGGTGCGAGCGTGGTCGCCGGGGCCGACGGACTGCCCCCGGCGGTCACCGTCGCCCTCGCCTGACTGCTCCTCCGGCCGCGGTCCGGACCGGCGACCGAGGCTCCGGCGACCGAGGACCCGGGGACCGAGGGCCCGTGGTTGGCGGGTGGGCCGGACGTCCGCACCAACGGTCCGCAGGGAAAGCGACAGGGCCGCCCCCATTCCGTGGGGCGGCCCTGTCGCGCTGTCCTGGTGGCGTCAGAGCAGGGACACGTGGACGTGGTCGGTGTGGTTGGACGGGCCGCTGTAGGACTTCCACCCGGTCGCCGGGAACCAGATCTGCCGGTTCCAGATGATGTAGTAGATCCCGAGCCGGTCGGCGTTGCGCAGCAGGAAGGCCGCCAGGTTGTTGCCGTACATCCGGGTGTCCCGGTTGTGCCAGGATGCGAAGCCGCTGTTCTGCAACGACCAGTCGCAGGCCCGGCCCTTGGGGTGCTCCCAGGGCCCGCCCGATCGGTAGCAGCCGACGAACCGGTTGAAGCCGGCCCGCTTGACCTCCTTGTACATGTGCAGCGTGCGCGGCGTGATGCAGCCGGAGGTGGTGGGGTCGTTCTGGGTGCACCCCTCGGGCTTCCAGTCACCGTCGGAGCCGCGACCGGGGGCGATCCTGGCGACCGCCGACTCGGCGTCGACCAGGCCGCCGGTGAGCTCGATGCCACCGACGAGGTCGAGTGCCTTCTCCGCCGCCTTCTTCTCCTTGGCCATGTCGTTGGCGAGCTTCTGCTGCTGCCGGATTTCGGCGTCGAGCGCCAGCTTCGCCTGGGTGGCGCGGTCCTTGACCGCGTTGACCTCGGCGAGCTTCTTGGCGTTGACCATGTTCAGCTCGTCGAGCGCGGCGGCACGGCGGACGAAGGAGTCGGGGGTGTTGGTGTCCAGCAGCATCGACACCGCGCCGATCCGTCCCGTCCGGTACGACTGGGCGGCGATCCGGCTCACCTGGGGCGCCAGCGCGTCGAGTTCGGCCTGCGCCTGACTCATCTCCAAGGCCAGTTGAAGCTGGCGCTTCTTGGACTTCTCCAGTTGCGCCTTGGCCCGGACGAAATCGCGGTTCTTGGCCTCGATCACATCGGTGATCAGCTTGTTGTCGCCGTCCTCGTGCCCCGAGGGCTTCGGAGGAGTGGGTGCGGCCGTCGCCGGGAGGGGCCCGGCGAAGACGGCCAGCGCGGCGAACACGGCCACCACGGGCGTCAGCCAGCGGCGTAGGGGTGCCGTCACAGTCTTCCCTTCCGTCGACCGCCGACCGGGTTAGCTGACGGGTTCGGGGCGGAAGTGGCCCCTACCGCTGTCGCGGATTCACCCCATGTACCTGGGTCCCCGGTTCGCCTCGCGGCAATTGGGCGGCGGCACCGCAGGCGCCGCTGCGCGCCTTCGGCGGTGACCGGCAGCGAGGTTACCCGACAGTCGTCCTGCGGATCTACGTCCCGAAGCCGACTAAATGCGTTATTTCGTAATGGCGGACGGTGACCAGTGACGCGTTTATCAGGCGGGACGTCCTGATCGGTCACGCTGAGGAGTGTCACCATGCGGTGTCTGTGCTCCTGTCTCGGTCGGGCCACCCGGTCGGGGTGGCGGGGGGTGGACTCCCCGCGCGGGGCGCGCTCAGCGCCTCCAACGCCTCGGCGCGGTCCGTCGCGGGCCGGGGGGTCGGCGGGGTCGAGGGGTCGTCGGTCGAGCCGTCGCCGCGCCGGCCGGCCGTGGTCACCACGGCCGCCAGCGCGGTGGTCAGCGGCACGGCGGCGATCAGGCCCAGGGTGGCGACCGCGCTGCGCACGATCTCCTGGGCGAGGAACTCGCTGGTCAGGATCTGGGTCACCGCCCGGGAGTCGGCGGTGAGCAGGAGCAGCACCGGCAACGACGCGCCGGCGTACGCCAGCACGATCGTGTTCACCGTCGAGGCGATGTGCGCCCGGCCGACCCGGGTCGCCGCCCGGTAGAGCTGCATCCGGGACAGTCCCGGGTTGGCGTGCGCCAGCTCGGTGACCGTGGCCGCCTGGGTCACCGTGACGTCGTCGAGCACGCCGAGCGAACCGATGATGATCCCGGCCAGCAGCAGGCCGTGCAGGTCGACGTCGGCCTGGAACATCGACAGCGTGGTGGCGTCCTCGCTGCCGTACCCGGTGAGGTGGGTGGCCGCGGTGGCGACGGTGCCGAGGACACCGGTCAGCACCAGGCTGCCCAGCGTGCCGAGCACGGCCACCGAGGTTTGTGCGGTCACCCCGTGCGTCAGGTAGAGCACCACGAACATGATCAGCGCGGCGCCGACGACCGCGACCAGCAGCGGCGGCCGGCCGGAGCTGATGCCGGGCAGGACGAAGGTCAGCAGGATGGCGAAGCTCGCCGCCAGGCCGGCCAGCGCGGCCAGCCCGCGCCACCGCCCGAACGCGACGATGGCCGCCGCGAAGAGCACCACCAGCCAGACCAGCGGCTGGCCGCGCTGGTGCTCGGCGATGTTGTACGTGCTGGCCGACGGGTCGGCCGGGTCGGTCAGCTGGACCAGGATGATGTCGTCACCGACCGCGATCCTCGGGGCGCCGGGCCCGGCCGGCACCGGCGTCTCCACCTGCTCGCCGGCGTCCGGTCCGTCGTCGACCCGGACGGTGACGGTGCCGCAGGGACCTGCCCCGGAGGTGGGCGTCCCCTCCGGCACGGGCGGGCACGGCTCGGTCACCACCTTCGTCACGGTGCCGTGGTGGCGGGGCGGGTCGGCGCCCGGGTCGGTCTCCGGGGCGTCGCGGGGCCAGAGCACCAGGGCCGCGACCAGGGTGGCGAGGAAGAGGGGGACCACCGTCGCGACGAGGACCCGTCGCACCCGGGGCGGGGCGGACGGAGCAGGACGGGTGTGGTCGGCGCCCATCAAGTGTCTCCCAACGGTTCCAGCTCGGAGTACGGGTCGGCGGGCCGGTCGGTTCAGCGTTTCCGCCGGGTCGCCGCGCCGGGGGTGGGGGATCGCCCGAGGGTGGCGGGGTGACCACGTACCGCGATCGGTGGGTTCGGCCGGTCCCCGCCGCGCGCGGTCGGCGGCGACGCCGGCACCCGACGGCGGACGCGGACGCGAAGGTGCGGGATCCGGAGGGCCACCGGGCGAATGGTAGCCACCCCGGCATCCGGACGCAGGTCGCGAGGGGTGGTGTCGGGACGCGGGGCGACGCCGAGAGGCGGTCGGCGCGACCCGAGGGCGGCCCGGACCGCCGGTCGGCCCGGGCCACGGGGCCCGGCGGGTTAGCGTGGTCGGTGTGCGGACGGCGGCCATGGTGACGGCGGGGCGGTGGGCCCGGCTGCTGCTGCTCGTCGGCACCCTGCTCGGCCTGGCCGCGATGCACACCATCGGCCACGACGCCCATCCCGCCGGCCACGGCGCCGGCGCGTCCACGCACGCCGCCGCGTCCGTCGCGCAGGTGGGCGCGGAGGCCGGCCAGCATCCGGGCGCGGGCGGCGGGCACGACCCGGTGGCGCTGCGGCACGACGTTGCCGGCCTCGTCGCGTACGCCGCCGCGACGCTTCTTCCCGCTGTCGCGGGCTGCCCGGGTGACTGCCCGCACGACCGGCTGATCCCGGCCGGTGGCGGTGGCGGTGGCGGCCTGCCGGGGTGGGGCGTCTGCCTGGCGGTGCTCGGCGCCTTCGCGGCCTCGCTGCTGCTGACCCTGCTGCTGCTGGCCGGCGTGCGGGTCCTCGACCTGACGGGCCGGAGGTCGGGCGGGGCGTCGCGGTCGTCCCGGGCCCCACCGCCCCGACCGCTCGGTCTGCGGCTCGCCACGGTCGCGGTGCTGCGCAGATAGGGCGCCCCGGCGTGGATCGTGCGCCGGTCCGCGTCGCCGTCCTGCTGCGTACGTCCGAGATCGAAAGGCTGAACCGTGACCACTCGTACCATCGCGCGCCGCGCCGCCCTGGCCGGCGCGACCTTCACCGCTGCCCTCGCCCTGTCCGCCTGCGGCGGCGACCACCCGGGGATGGGGCACGGCACGCCCGGCACGACCGGGTCCGCCGTCACCGCGTCCGGCGGGGCCAGCGCGGCTCCCGTCGACGACGCCGACGTGATGTTCGCCCAGATGATGATTCCGCACCACCGGCAGGCGGTGGAGATGGCGGACCTGGCCGCGACCCGGGCCGTGGACCCCGAGGTCAAGCGGCTCGCCGGGGAGATCAAGGCCGCCCAGGCGCCGGAGATCGCCACCATGAGCGGCTGGCTGGCCGCGTGGGGTCGGCCGGTGCAGTCACCGGGTGCGGAGATGCCGCACATGGACCACGGCGGAATGCCGGGCATGATGTCCGAGGCCGACATGGCCGAGCTGGCGGCGGCCACCGGTCGGGAGTTCGACCGGCGGTTCCTGACCATGATGATCGCCCACCACGAGGGCGCCGTCACGATGGCGCAGACCGAGATCGCCGAGGGCGCCAACGCGGAGGCCAAGAGCCTGGCCCAGCAGATCGTCACCACCCAGCGGGCGGAGATCGACACGATGAAGAAGATTCTCGGTCGGCTCTGATCGCGCCGTCCCGGCCGCCCTCGACCACTGCGGGGGCGGCCCGGGCCGGGCGGGTCGGGGTCAGCCGCGCTTCATGAGGCGGCCGACGGCGGCCATCATCTCGGTGGCCATCTCGTCGGCCCGGCCCTCCGCCGCACCCTCGTGCATGCAGTGCCGGGCGTGCCCGTCGAGCAGTCCGAGGGCGACCTTGTCCAGGGCGGCCTGGATGGCGGAGATCTGGGTGAGCACGTCGATGCAGTAGCGGTCCTCGTCGACCATCTTCTCGATGCCACGGACCTGCCCCTCGACGCGGCGCAGCCGGGCGAGCAGCTGGTCCTTGGTGGCGGTGTAGCCCCGGGTCGGGGTGGGCGTCGGTGTGGTCATGACACCGAGGATAGCGTACCCCTCGGGGGTATGGTACGGTCGTGTCCGGCGAGGATACCCCCTCCCGGTATCAGTCGCCGACAATGCGGACGTGCGCCTCCTCCTTACCCCCTGGGGGTATAGGATGGAAGCCTCGAGAGGAGAGTTCGATGGTCACCACCACGTACCAGGTGCAGGGCATGACCTGCGGGCACTGCGTCAACTCGGTCAGCACCGAGGTCGCCGCCATCCCGGGCGTCAGCGACGTCCAGGTCGACCTCGCCGCCGGCCGGGTCACCGTCACCAGCGAGAGCCCGTTGGACATCGACACCGTGCGCGCCGCCGTCGACGAGGCCGGCTACGACCTCGTCGGCGCGTGACGGCGGTCACGGGGAAACCGAGGTACACCATGAACACGGCGACGAAGCTGAGCGGTTTCGCCCTCGGCCTCACGGCGGTGTTCGGCGCGGCGTACGGGGTCGGCCAGGTGGCCGGCCCCGTGGCCCCGGCCGCCGAGGCCCGTCACGACGCCACCGGCGGCGGCCACGCGGCCACCGGCGAGGCCGGGCACGGCAGCCAGCCGGACGGCGCGGCCCAGCTCCCCGGCGGACTGCTCGTCTCCGACCGCGGCTACACCCTCCGACCGGTCGCCGCGCCGGCCGGGCAGTTCGCCTTCCAGGTCACCGGCCCGGACGGCGACCCGGTCACCGCGTACGACGTGGCGCACGACAAGCGCATGCACCTGATCGTCGCCCGCCGCGACCTCTCCGGCTTCCGCCACGTGCACCCCGAGATGGCGCCGGACGGCACCTGGCGGGTCGACTCGCCGCTGGGCGGGCCCGGCGTGTGGCGGGCGTTCGCCGACTTCACCCCCACCGGGGGCGAGGCGCTGACCCTCGGCGTCGACGTGACCGTCCCCGGCGCGCTGATCGAGCGGCCGCTGCCCGCGCCGGCGACCAGCACCACGGTCGACGGCTACACGGTCACCCTCGCCGGCGCCCCGCAGCCCGGCCGGACGGCCGAGCTGACCCTGACGGTGAGCCGCGACGGCGTGCCGGTCACCGACCTGGAGCCCTACCTCGGCGCGTACGGCCACCTGGTGGCCCTGCGCCAGGGCGACCTGGCGTACCTGCACGTGCACCCGGACGGCGAGCCCGGTGACGGGCGCACCCGGCCCGGCCCCGACGTGCGCTTCCTCGCCGAGGTGCCGTCGGCCGGCAGCTACCGGCTCTACCTGGACTTCAAGCACGGCGGCACGGTGCGCACGGCCGAGTTCACCGTCGTCGCCGGCAACCCGGCCGCGGCGGGCGCCCCGACCGCGACCACCACCCCGAGCGCCCCGGCGGCGACCAGCGCGCCGGCCGCCACCAGCTCCCCGACCGCCGACGCCGGTCACGGCGCCCCCGGTCACGGGCACAGTTGACGGGACCTGTGATGACCACCACCAGTAAGCCGCTACCCATGGCACCGAACCAGATCGAGCTGGCGATCGGCGGCATGACCTGCGCCTCCTGCGCCGCCCGGATCGAAAAGAAGCTGAACCGGATGGACGGGGTGACCGCCACGGTCAACTACGCCACCGAGAAGGCCACCGTCCGGTACGCCGACGAGGTCACCCCGGGCGACCTGATCGCCACCGTGGAGAAGACCGGCTACACCGCCGTGCTGCCGCCCCCGCCGACGCCGGCCGGTACGGAGCCGGCCGGCGAGCCGGTGGACGAGCTGCGCGGCCTGCGTACCCGGCTGTGGGTGTCGGTCGCGCTGACCGTGCCGGTGATCCTGCTGGCCATGGTCCCCGCGTGGCAGTTCACCTACTGGCAGTGGCTGTCGCTGACCCTGGCCGCCCCGGTGGTGGTCTACGGCGGCCTGCCGTTCCACCGCGCCGCCTGGATCAACCTGCGACACGGCGCGGCGACCATGGACACCCTGGTCTCGCTCGGCACCCTCGCGGCGTTCGGCTGGTCGCTCTGGGCGCTCTTTTTCGGCACCGCCGGCACACCGGGGATGACGCATCCGTTCAGCTTCGACATCGGCCGCACCGACGGCGCCGGCAACATCTACCTGGAGGCGGCGGCCGGGGTGACGGTGTTCATCCTCGCCGGCCGCTACTTCGAGGCCCGCTCGAAGCGCACCGCCGGGGCGGCCCTGCGCGCCCTGCTGGAACTCGGCGCCAAGGACGTGGCGGTGCTGCGGGGCGACGCCGAGACCCGGATCCCGGTCGACCAGCTCGCGGTGGGGGACCGGTTCGTGGTCCGCCCCGGCGAGAAGATCGCCACCGACGGGGTGGTCGACGAGGGCACCTCCGCCGTCGACGCCAGCATGCTGACCGGTGAGTCGGTGCCGGTCGAGGTGGGCCCCGGTGACACCGTGGTCGGCGCGACCGTCAACGCGGGCGGCCGGCTGGTGGTCACCGCCACCCGGATCGGCGGCGACACCCAGCTGGCCCAGATGGCCCGGCTGGTGGAACAGGCGCAGACCGGCAAGGCGGCGGTGCAGCGGCTCGCCGACCGGATCTCCGGGGTGTTCGTGCCGATCGTGATCGCCCTCGCCGCGGGCACCCTCGGCTGGTGGCTCGGCACCGGGGCGGGCGCGACGGCCGCGTTCACCGCCGCGGTGGCGGTGCTGATCATCGCCTGCCCGTGCGCCCTCGGCCTGGCCACCCCGACCGCGCTGCTGGTCGGCACCGGTCGCGGCGCCCAGCTCGGCATCCTGATCAAGGGCCCGGAGATGCTGGAGTCCACGAAGAAGGTGGACACCGTGGTGCTGGACAAGACCGGCACCGTCACCACCGGCCGGATGACGCTGGTGGACGTGCTCCCGGCGGCGGGCGAGGACCGCGCCGAACTGCTCCGGCTCGCCGGGGCGTTGGAGTCCGCGTCCGAGCACCCGATCGCGCAGGCCGTCGCCACCGGTGCCGCCGAGGCGGGGGCGCTGCCCCCGGTGACCGGCTTCGCCAACGTCGAGGGGCTCGGCGTGACCGGGTCGGTCGAGGGCCGCGAGGTGCTCGTCGGCCGGCTCCGGCTGCTGCGCGAGCGCGGTCTCGACGTACCGGAGGAGGTCGCGCGGGCGGTGAGCGCCGCGGAGGGCGGGGGACGGACGGCGGTGCTGGCCGGCTGGGACGGTCGGGCCCGCGGGGTCCTCGCGGTGGCCGACGCGGTCAAGCCGACCAGCCGGGCGGCGGTCGCCCGGCTGCGCGCGCTCGGCCTGACGCCGGTGCTGCTGACCGGCGACAACACCACCGTCGCCCGGGCGGTGGCCGCCGAGGTGGGCATCGACGAGGTGATCGCCGAGGTGCTGCCGGCCGACAAGGTCGACGTGGTCAAGCGGCTCCAGGGCGAGGGGAAGACCGTGGCGATGGTCGGCGACGGGATCAACGACGCCGCCGCGCTGGCCCAGGCCGACCTGGGGCTGGCCATGGGCACCGGCACCGACGTGGCGATCGAGGCGTCGGACCTGACCCTGGTCCGGGGCGACCTGATGGCCGCCGTGGACGCGATCCGGCTCTCCCGCCGCACCCTCGGCATCATCAAGGGCAACCTGTTCTGGGCCTTCGCCTACAACGTGGCCGCCCTGCCGCTGGCCGCCGCCGGCCTGCTCAACCCCATGATCGCCGGGGCCGCGATGGCCTTCTCCTCGGTCTTCGTGGTCGCCAACAGCCTCCGGCTGCGCGGCTTCCGCCCGGTCGCCTGACCCCCGCCGCGCCGGCCCCGCGCCGCCGGCACCCCGCAACGGGTGCCGGCGGCGCCGTACGTGCCGCGCTTCCGCGACGGGTGCCGCCGGCGCGCTGTTCGTCCGGGCGGGAAGCTCGGCGGCGAGCGCTTCGACGTCGGTGGCGGGAGGGCGGGCGACGG
Source organism: Micromonospora phytophila (assembly GCF_023656545.1). Lineage (GTDB taxonomy): Bacteria > Actinomycetota > Actinomycetes > Mycobacteriales > Micromonosporaceae > Micromonospora > Micromonospora phytophila. The sequence goes on from NZ_JAMOKF010000090.1 coordinate 11,693, forward strand.
CCCCGTGGCGCCCGCCCGCTCCCCCTCGACCCGGGGCGTCGGTGACCGGCAGTGCGCGGTAAACGGTTGGACTGCGCCGACCGGGGTACATCAAGGACGTACCGGCACTGCAATCCGGGAGGTTGACATGGGTTTCGACGACAAGATCAACAACACGACCGAGGACGCGGCCGGCAAGCTGAAGGAAGGCGCCGGTCGGGCCACCGACAACGAGCGGCTCGAGGCCGAGGGGCGCAACGACCAGACCAGCGCCAAGCTGAAGCAGGCCGGCGAGAAGATCAAGGACGCCTTCAAGAGCTGACCCGCGTACGCGTCACCGCCGGACCGGCCCACGCCGGTCCGGCGGACCGCGTACCGACGCTGCCCACGCCGGTACGCGTCCCGCCGCTCGGTCCACTCGTTGGCAGGACGACGCCCACCACGCGGAGTCGGTCGTACCCGGGCCGTCAGGTCAGACAGTCGAGAGCCCGCACGGGAGGTCCCATGTCCCGATCCGTCATCTTCGCCCGGCGTGCCGCCGCAACGGTGGCGCTGGCGGTGCTGGCCATGGGGTGCCAGGACGCCGGGCAGGACGAGGCTGCCGCCCCGGCCGCGGCGCCCTCCCCGAGCCCGACGGCCCCGGCGAGCCCCACGCCCAGCCCGACCCCGCTCGCCACGACGGCCGCCAACACCGCCGACGTCTGCCGCCAGGTCGACCAGGCCATCCTCGCCGGCAGCCGGAAGATCACCACCGACTCGGCCGCCTCGGTCACCCGGGACCTCACCGGTGAGCAGGTCGCCGACCAGCTCCGGCGGAACCTGGCCGACCTGGCCGACGACGTACGGGCGCAGGCCCGTCGGGCCGAGGACCCGCAGATCCGCGCCCTGATCCAACAGACCGCCGACCGGATCGACGCCGGCTCCCGGGCCTCCCGCCCGGCGGCCTGGATGAGCTCCACCTTCACCGGCATTCCGGCGCAGCTGGCCCGCGACTGCCGCGCCTGAGACGGAACAGGCGTCGGCCCCCCTGTGTCGGATGGGCGACGCCGGACGCGGCCGGATCGATCAACTTTCACCTCCTGTGTCTAGGATGCGAGGCGACCCCGACCCCAGGGAGCCACGCCCATGGCCGAGCCGATCGACCCCTCCGGTCTCAGCCGGATGCTGTCCGAGACGATGTCCGCGCTCGGGCAGGTCACCGGTGCGCAGCCTGCCCCGGAGCCGCCCGAGGGCCTGGGCAGCGCGGCGGACGGGCTGGTCGCCGCGACCGTCGCCGCGCCCGGCCGGCTCACCGCGCTGACCTTCGACCCCCGGGTGATGCGGATGGCGAGCGACACCCTGGCCGACGAGGTCATGGCGGCAGTCAACGAGGCGCTCGCCGACCTGCGGGAAAAGGCCTCCGCAGTCCCGGGACAGGTCGATCTCGGCGCGCTCGGTGACAAGCTCCGCCAGATCCAGCAGGACACCGGCCGCCAGCTCACCGCCTTCACGGATTCACTGGTCGAGGCGCAGGAGCGGCTGGCCCGTCAGGGCGGGAAGTGATGACCGGTCTCCGGGTCGATCCGGACGGGCTGGGCGGCTCCGGACGGGCGTTGGAAGACGTGGCCTCGCGGCTCGGCGAGGCGTTGACGGCGTTCCGGGCCGAGTTGGCGGGCTTCGGCCGGCCGTGGGGCTCCGACGACGTCGGCTCGTTGATCGGCGCGGCCCACGACGAGGTGTCCGCGTTCGCCTTCGAGTGCTTCGACACCGCGTTGGCGGAGATCGCCGCCGCCGGCACCGACCTCACCGGCATGGGCGAGCGGTACGCCGCCGTCGAGACCACCATCCGGCAGGGCTTCGACGGGCTCCGGCAGGGCCTGGGAGGCTGACTTTGGGGCTGGAACTCCCGGACGAACTCCGCTCGCTGCTGAACGTCCTCGGCTACACCTGGCCGGAGGCCGACGAGACGAAGCTCTTCGAGATGGGCAACGCCTGGATCGGCTTCTCCGGCACCCTGTCCGGCGTCGTCGCCGAGGCGAACACGAACGCCGGCGCGGTGTGGTCGGCCAACAGCGGAACGGACATCGCCGCCTTCCGATCCTGGTGGTCCGCGGAGGACAGCCCCGCGGCCAGCCTCTCCGACGGAGTGACCGCCGCCGTCCTCACCGGCACCGGCCTGATCATCTGCGGTGCCATCGTGCTCGCCCTGAAGATCGCGGTCATCGTGCAACTGGTGATCCTGGCGATCCAGATCGCCCAGGCGGTCGCCACGGCGGCGGTGACCTTCGGCGCGTCGCTGCTGGAGATCCCGGTCTTCCACGCGCTCGCCCGCACCGTCGTCGGGAACCTCATCCAGGAGGTTCTCTGGAAGCTGGCTGACGGGTAGGCGTGTGATGGCCAGGGGCTCCGGCAGGGCCGGCGGACGGTTGATGCGGGCGGCGCTGCGCTTCCTGCGGAAGACGAAGGGGCGCAACCGGCCCGGCCGGATGAACCCGCACTTCGTGGACCACGTTTTCGGCGGTCACGTCAAGCCGGGGCAGGCCAAGGGTTCCGGCTACCACTACCGGCCGGGCGGCCAGGACTTTCCAGGCCGCAGGATCAGGCCGGGCACGGTGGAACGGGATGCCACGACCGGGGCCTACACCGCGGAGCCCGAATTCTTCGACCCGACGCTCGACCCACCGAACGGCGCCTGGAAGCCCAAGGCCGGTAACCAGGGGATGAGCACGTTCTTCCCGGATGACTGGACCCCGGCGCAGGTGGACAACGCCATCCCCGGCGCGTTCGAGAACGCGGTGCGGGTGCCCGGCACGAACAAGTGGCGCGGCACGTATCGCGGCGTGACGATCGAGGGCTTCTACAATTCCTCCGGCGGGTTCACGCACGGATGGCCTGTCGTCTCTCACTCGGGAGGTGGGCCGTCTTGAGCCTGTTCCGGTTCTCCAGCGACCAGTTCCGGCTACCGCTGTTCCACGTGGAGGACAAGAAGTACGAGCCGCTCGGGGCCTGGCTGATCACCGACATCTCCACGTACATGCTGGTCTGTCTGGATGCGCTGGCGATGATCGACGACGTGGCACACGGGCGTGCTCCCTTCGAGGAGTGGAGCAGCGAGAACTACGACGTCGCCTTCACGCCGGAGGGCGTCTCGGTCCGCAACCAGTGGGTGGAGACCGAGCAGGGGACCTACTCGGTCGACGAGGTCCGTGAGGCGCTGGAGGAGTACTGGTCCTTCCTGCGTGGCAGCCCGGAGAACCCCGATCTCGTCCGGGAGTTCCGCCCTGACCTCCCACAGTGGCAGGCCGCGCTGCTGCGGTGGGAGGAGAAGTGGGGCCTCAGCCACCCGTACCGGGGGCGTCTCTTCTGACCGGGGCGTGCCCGGCCAGCCGGGCGGCCCGCAACTCCAGGTACCGCTGCTCCGGGAGACTGGTCGTCCCCCGGGCCGCCGCCAGGTACGCCGCCCGCGCCGCCCCCGGCTCGCCGGCCAGTTCCAGCAGGTGGGCGCGGACGGCGGCGAGCCGGTGGTGCCGGGCGGTCCGCTCGTCGTCGTCGAGCGGGGCGAGCAGGGCCAGGCCGGCGCGGGGGCCGTCGACCATGGCCACCGCGACGGCCTGGTTGAGGGTGATCATCGGGTTCGGTGCGATCCGGGCGAGCAGCCGGTAGAGCGCGACGATCTGCCGCCAGTCGGTCAGCTCCGCCGACGGCGCCTCGGCGTGCACCGCGGCGATCGCCGCCTGGAGCAGGTACGGGCCCGGCGGCGACCAGGTCAGTGCCGTGGTCACCAGGTCGATCCCCGTCGAGATGGCCGTGGCGTCCCAGCGGCCGCGGTCCTGCTCGGCCAGCGGCACCAGCTCCCCGCCCGGCCCGGTGCGCGCCGCCCGGTGCGCGTCGGTGAGCAGCATCAACGCCAGCAGCCCGGTCACCTCGCCGTCGTCGGGGAGCAGCCCGTGCAGGGTGCGGGTCAACCGGATCGCCTCGGCGGTCAGCTCCGCCCGGTGCAGGTCGGGGCCGACGGAGGCGGTGTGGCCCTCGCTGAAGATCAGGTAGAGCACCTGGAGCACGGCCGGCAGGCGCTCGTGCCGATCCTGCGGCGAGGGCGGGGCGAACCGGGCCCCGGCGGCCTCGATCCGCTGCTTGGCCCGGCGGATGCGCTGGCTCATGGTCGCCTCGGGCACCAGGTGGGCCCGGGCGATCTGCGCGGTGGTGAGGCCGCCGACCGCGCGCAGCGTCAACGCCACCCGCGCGGAGCGGCCCAGCGCCGGATGGCAGCAGAGGAAGAGCAGGGCCAGCGTGTCGTCCCCGGCCGGCGGCTCCTCGTCGGCGGCGGGGGCGACCAGGGCGTACGCCGGCTCGCGAACGGCCACCGCGACCTCGCGGTCACGACGGGCCCGCTCGCTGCGCCACTCGTCGGTCAGCCGCCGGGTGGCGACGGTCAACAGCCAGGCGCGGGGGTGGTCCGGCACCCCCTGTTCCGGCCACTGCACCGCGGCGGCGAGCAGCGCCTCCTGCACGGCGTCCTCGGCGGCGTCGAACTGGCCGTGCCGGCGGACGAGCAGGCCGAGGACCTGCGGCGCCAGGGCGCGCAGCAGGTCCTCGATCTCCCGGCTCGTCACATCTCGGTCCCGGCATCGTCCATGAGCTGGCGCACCTCCAGGGCGCCGAAGCCCCGCCGCACGTCCGGCCAGCGGGCGGCGATCTCGGCGGCCCGCTGCGGGCTGTCGCAGTCGACCGTCAGGTAGCCGGCGAACTGCTCCTTGCTCTCCAGGAACGGCCCGTCGGTCACCTCCGGCCGGTCACCGGAGAGTCGGACCGTGCGGGCCTGCGACGGGTCGGCCAGCGCCGCGCCGCCGACCAGCTCGCCCGATTCGGTCAGCTCCTTCATGATCTCGTCGACCTCGCCGAAGAGCGCGGCGCGTTCCTGCTCCGACAGCTCCTCGACGAACCCGGGACGGTTCCAGATCAGCAGCATGTACTTCATGAGGTGCTCCTCGTCTCGCCGGCCGCGCCCATGGTGACGCGTCTCGGCGAGGGGTCGGAGCCGACACCCCGTTCCCGACAACCCGGTGGAGAAATTTCAGTCCCGGCCGCGTACCTGGCGCCGGGGCGCGGCGCCGGAGTGGAGCGAGGCGCGGTCGGCGGCGGAGGTGCCCGACGACCATCCCTCGGAGTCCCGGACGGTGAGCCGGGCCCGGGTGACGCCGGGGAAGAACGTGTCGAGCCGTTCCCGCACCGCCTCGGCGCGGGAGGCGAGCACCGGCAGCAGCCGCTCCGGCCCGGCCGCCTCGGCCGCCTCCCGGTCCGTCGCCTCGGTGGCCGCCCGCAGCCGCTCGCCGATGCGCAGGGCGAAGGCGTTGAGGAAGGACTCGTCGTAGTCGCGGGTCTTGCGGCCGGCGCGTGCCGTGCGCCGCTCGCCCCGGCCGCGCAGCATCGCGCCGGTGGCCTGCACCAGCAGCGAGGTGTAAAGCAGCTCGACCGCCTCCAGGTCGGCCGGCCAGCCCAGCACGGTGGTGAAGCCCAGGTCGTCGGACCAGACCGCCTCGCACCGGTTGGCCGCGGACACCTCCTGCACGAGCAGCGCCTTCGCCCCCGCGTACGGGGGGTCGGTGCCGAGGCGCACCCCGCCGGGGAGGTCGGCGCGTTCGGCGCCGGTGGCCAGCAGCGCCTGGTCGACGCTGTGCCGGGCGATCAGTTCCTGGGCCTTGCCGGTCAGCGCCTCCGCCTCGGCCGGGAAGGTGGTCGACTCCGCCTTGGCCAGCAGCGCCCGCACCCGGTCGAGCATCCGGGACCCGCTCCCCGCGGCGGTGCGGGTGGTGCTCGCCCCTGTCGCGCCCGGCGGCGGGCGCAGCACCGCGATCGGCGGGAGCCCCTCGACCAGGGCGAGCGCGTCGACCGCCGCCCGCAGGGCGGTGAACCGGTCCAACCCCGCCCGAACGGACCACCCGGCGAGGTGGCGTTCGTCGCCGTCCCACCAGATCCGCGCGTCGAGGTCGCGCAGCTGGTCGTCCCACCACGGCGGCTCCGGGCCGGTCTGGTCGCGGCGGTGCGCGGCGAGCGCGTCCACCACCGGCTCCGCCGGCCGCGGCCCCAGCC
>NZ_JAMOKF010000091.1 GCF_023656545.1 Micromonospora phytophila
TCGGCGGCGCGATCGGCACCCGCTCGCCGGTGGGAAGCACCGCGACGTGTCCCACCGCGTCCTGCGGCACGGCGTCGGCGGTGAACACCCCGTAGGGCGTCGCGTCGCCGGGCAGCGTGGTCAGCGTGCAGCCCGGGTACGAGGCCAGCGCCAGCTCCACCGCGGCCGCCGAGAAGGCCCGCCCGGCCCGCGCCCTGTCACCGTCGCGCAGGTGTACGTGCAGCAGCGCGCTCGCCGACTCGGTGTCGGTCGCGTCCGGGTGGTCGGTGCGGGCCAGGGTGAACTCCAGGCCCTCCTTGCCCACCGACTCCTCGATCTGACCCCGGACCAGGGCCGCCTTGGCCGGGATGTCGAGCCCGCAGAGGACGAAGGTCATCGAGTTGCGGAAGCCGCCGAGGTTGTTGACACCGACCTTGAGGGTGTCCGGCGGGGGCGTGCCACGCACCCCGGAGACAAGTACCCGGTCGGGGCCGTCCTGCCGCAGCGTCACCGTGTCCAGCCGGGTCACCACGTCCGGCCCGAGGTACGCCGGCCCGCCCACCTCGTAGAGCAGCTGGGCGGTGACCGTCTCGACGGTGACCGCGCCGCCGCTGCCGGGATGCTTGGTGATGACCGACGAGCCGTCGGGGCGCAGCTCGGCGATCGGGAAGCCGGGGCGGTGCCCGCCGTCGGGCAGTTCGGTGAAGAAGCTGAAGTTGCCGCCGGTGACCTGCGCCCCGCACTCGATCAGGTGCCCGGCGACGGTTGCCCCGGCCAGCGCGTCGAGGTCGTCGCGTCCCCACCCGAACCGGGCGATCGCCGGCCCGACCACCAGGGACGCGTCGGTGACCCGGCCGGTGACCACCACGTCCGCCCCGCCGCCGAGGCAGGCCGCGATGCCGTACGCCCCGAGGTAGGCGTTGGCGGTCAGCGCGTCCGGGCGCTGGAGGGCGTCACCCTCGACGTGACCGACCCGGGCGCTGAGCCCCAGCCGGTCGGCGAGGGCGCCGATCGCGGCGGCCAGTCCGGCCGGGTTCAGCCCGCCGGCGTTGGTCACGATCTTCACGCCCCGGTCGAGGGCGGTGCCGAGGCAGCCTTCGAGCTGGCGGAGGAAGGTCTTCGCGTACCCGAGGGACGGGTCACGCAGTCGGTCCCGGCCGAGGATCAGCATGGTCAGCTCGGCCAGGTAGTCGCCGGTCAGCACGTCCAGCTCGCCGCCGTCGAGCATCTCCCGCCAGGCGGTGGACCGGTCGCCGTAGAACCCGGAGGCGTTGCCGACGCGGAGCACGCCGCTCATCCCGACACCCCGCTCCCCGCAGCCGCCGCGCCGGCCGCGCCGTCCACGGGCGCCGCCGTGTCCGCGCAAGCCGCGGTGTCCGCGCGGGCCGCGGCGGCTGAATGGTCCAGACTCGCCGCGCTGGCTGTGCCGGTCAGGGGTTGGCGGCCGGTGCCCGGTGGGCCGGCGAAGGCCTGCGCCACGTCGAGCCACTCGTCGGCCACCGGGCCGGTCACGGTCAGGGCCAGGTCGGCGCGGTGTCGGCGCTGGGTGACCAGCAGGCAGAAGTCCCGCGCCGGGCCGACGACCCGATCGGCGGCGTCGGCCGGGCCGTACGTCCAGGTGTCGCCGTCGGGCGCGGCGAGTTCGACCCGCACCGGCGCCGTGGGCGCCTCCCGGCCGTGTGCGGCGAAGCTGTGCCCGAGGGTACGGAAGCCGAGGTGCGCGACGTGTCGGAGCCGGGCGGTGGCGGGGCGGGTGACGCCGAGCGCGTCGGCCACGTCCTCGCCGTGCGCCCAGGTCTCCATGATCCTGGCGGTGGCCATCGAGGCCGGTGACATCCGGGTGCCGTACCAGGGCAGCTTCCCGCCCGGCGGCGCCTGCCCGAGCGCGGCGACGAGCGCCGACCGGCCGGTGCGCCACCGGGGGAGCAGCTCGGCCGGCGGGGCGAGGAACTCCTCCACCCCGGCGTCGACCAGCCGGGTCGGGTCCGGGGCGGCGGACACGGAGGCGAAGAACGCCTCGGCGTCGGTGGCGGCGAGCAGCGCCACGTGGTCGGTCCAGGCGAGGTGGGCGATCTGGTGCCCGATGCTCCAGCCCGGCGCCGGGGTGGGACGCGCCCAGTCGGCCGGCGGAAGGGCGCTCACCAGGGCGTCCAGCTGCTCGGACTCGTCGGCCAGATCCGCGAGCAGGTCCTTGAGGTCGACCATGGTGCCTCCGGGGTCAGGGCGGGCCGGTCAGGGCGTGAGCAGGGTGGCGAGCTGGCGCTTCCAGGTGGTGAGCAGGGCGGTGCGGCGGGCCGAGTCGTCGTTGAGCAGGTTGGCCACGCCCAGCCCGCGGAGCAGGTCGAGGGTGGCCTGCACCGCCTCCCGTACGCCGGGGCGGCGTTCGTCGACGCCGAGCAGCGACACGGTCAGCCGGTGCATCTCCCGCCCGACCCGGGCCTCCAGCGGCACGAGGGCCTCGCGCAGTTCCCGGTCGGTCCGGGCGGCGACCCAGAGTTCGAGCGCGGCGACGAAGAGCGGGCCGGTGAACGCCGCGCCGAGCAGGTCGATCACCCGGTCGAGTCGTTGCGGGCCGGCAGGCAGGGCCTCGGCCTCCGTGCGCAGCTCGTCCGCCCGACGCTCGGCCAGGTGCCCGACGGCGGCGGTGACCAGCGCGGCCTTGGTGGGGTAGTGGTGCAGCTGGGCGCCGCGCGAGACGCCGGCCCGGGTCGCCACGACCGTGGTGGTGGTGCCGGACCAGCCGTGCTCGATGAGGCACTCGACGGTCGCCTCCAGCAGCCGGGCCTGGGTGGCGCGGCTGCGTTCCTGTTGCGGGACGCGGGTCGCTGCGGCGGGCACGGGGACAGCGTGCCGCCCCCGAAACAAACAGTCAAGACTGACTTTTTCTGAAGGCGGTCGCTGGTCGAGGTCACTTCCGCGGAAGGGGCGGGGCAGATCGACCCGTAGTCACCTGTGGAGCTGATGTCGCAGACGACTCTTCGCGCTGATGTCGCAGACGACTCAGCTCCACAGGGCCGCGTTCGCGGGAACCCGACCGCCCGCACCGCCGTGGCGCGTCGAGACGTCAGCGGCCGTCGCGGGGGCCGAAGACGGCGAGCGCGGTGGCGTCGCTGTGCCGGGAGCGCAGGTACTCGTCGGCCCACTCGGCGGCGTCGGGAAAGCCCGACTCGGCGGCCACCCGGGCGCAGGCGGCGTCCACGTCGAAGTGGGTGCGGCGCAGCTGCACCCCGGGCCCGAGCAGAGCCCACCACGCCCCGGCGCCGCCGTAGGGCATCCCGACGCTGCCCGGGTTGACCACCAGCCGTCGGTCGGCCAGGCGGGTGAAGGGCATGTGGGTGTGTCCGCACACCACCGTTCCCACCTCGGCCGGCACCCCGGCGAGCACCTCCGCCCAGCGTTCCATCCGGGAGTCGACGAGTACGACCTCCTCGTCGTCCCGGGGCGTGGCGTGGCAGAAGAGCACCGGCCCGAGGCCCGCCACCTCCAGGGTGACCGTCAGCGGCAGCGCCGCCAGCCGGGCCGCCTGGTCCTCGCGGAGCTGGGTGGCGGCCCAGTTGGAGACCTCGATTGGTGAGCTGCGGCCGGCCCGCGCCTCGACCAGCTCGCGGTCGGCGTTGCCGCGTACCCAGCAGGCCCGGTCGCCGAGGTCGGCGAGCAGGTCGAGCACCTCGACCGGCTGGGGGCCGGCCGCGATGTCGCCGGTGAGCACGATCAGGTCGGCGCCGGCTACGTCGGGCTCGGCCAGCACGGCCTCCAGCGCGGGCAGCGCCCCGTGGATGTCGGAGAGTACGGCGACCCGGTTCAACATCGCCCCACCGTGCCCACTCACCCGCGAGAATGTCCAGCGATTCTGCGCCGGGCAGACGACACCGGACCGGCCCGGACCGTCGAGGCGGTCCGGGCCGGGATGCTCGGGCGTCGGAAGGGGCCGCGCCGGCCGCGTCACCGTGGCGTCCGGGTGGACGCCGGCAGGTCAGACGCGGGCGCGGCGGGCCAGGCGCTCCGGGTCGAGGATGATGATGCTCTTGCCGTCCAGGCGTAGCCAGCCGCGCGAGGCGAAGTCGGCCAGCGCCTTGTTGACGGTCTCCCGGGAGGCGCCGACGAGCTGGGCGATCTCCTCCTGGGTGAGGTCGTGGGTCACCCGCAGCACGCCGCCGTCCCGGGTGCCGAAGCGGCCGGCCATCTGGAGCAGGTTCTTGGCGACCCGGCCCGGCACGTCGGTGAAGATCAGGTCGGCCAGCGAGTCGTTCGTCCGCCGCAGCCTGCGGGCGAGCACCCGCAGCAGCTGCTCCGCGATCTCCGGCCGGTTGTTCAGCCACGGGCGCAGGGCCTGCTTGCGCAGCCGCACCAGGCGGGTGTCGGTCACGGCGGTGGCGGTCGCCGTACGCGGACCGGGGTCGAAGAGCGACAACTCGCCGACCATGTCCGACGGCCCCATCACCGCGATCAGGTTCTGCCGGCCGTCCGCCGCCCGGCGGCCAACCTTGATTTTGCCGGACAGCAGAATATAGAGACTGTCACCGGGCTCGCCCTCGTTGAAGACGATCTCGCCCTTGCGGACCTCGATCGTCTCCATCTCCTTGGCGAGTGCCTCGGCAGCCTCCGGGTCAACGCCCTGGAAGATCCCGCTGCGGGCCAGTACCTCGTCCATCGCGCACCTCCGGGTTGCGCGTGCCGTCCGTCGGCCGGGTCCGCCGTCCGCTGATCCCTCGCGCGCCGACAAGTCTAGGCGCACGTGAGCGTCAATCAGAGGTGCACCCCTGGAATCTTGATCGTTGGGATTAACCTGCCTGACCTGATCAAGCAGTAGGATCGCCGGCCCGCCGGCCGGTGGCGGCTCGTCCGCCGCCGGGTCGTAGGGTCACCCCGTGCTGAGCGACCCCGTGCTGACCACCCGTCGGGAGGACGGTCGGGACGTCCCGCTGCTGGTCTGGCGGGCCGACCGCCCGCTGCGCGCGGTCAGCTCCGCGCCGCTCGGCGGCGGGATCGGCGTACGGCGGTGGGTGGTCAACGCGACCGTGCCCATGTCGTACGCCCGGGACGACCCCGCCGACCACCTGGCCGAGCTGGCCGACCGGCTCGGCCTCGACGGGCCCGGGGTGGGCCTGCTGACCGGCGTGGACGTCGCCGAGGTGGTGGCCCGAACGGACACCGGCGTGCGGGTCTGGGCGACGGTCGGCCTGGGCACCCCGGTCTGGGCGGCCGCGCCCGAGCCGGCGGCGCTCGCCCAACGGGTCGGCACGGTCAACATCGTGGTGTACGTGCCCGCCCGCCTCGGCGACGCTGCCCTGGTCAACGCGGTCGCCACCGCCACCGAGGCGAAGGCGCAGGCGATCGCGGAGCTGGGCGTGCCGGGCACCGGCACCCCGACCGACGCGGTCACCGTGCTCTGCCCGGTCGACGGTCCGGAGTCGGCGTACGGCGGGCCCCGGTCGACCTGGGGCGCCCCGCTCGCCCGGGCCGTGCACGCCGCCGTGGCGGCCGGCGGGGCGGGCACCGTGGTCCCGTGGTCGGATCGACCGACCGGCTGAATCTCCGCCCGATCGGCCCTCGTCGGCGGGTTACCTACCCGGTAGGGTCGCGGACGATGTACGCTCCCGCCCCCCTTCGATCCCGCCCCCGTCGCCGGTACGCGGCCATCCTGGGCGTGCTGCTCGCCGCCCTCCTCGCGGCCGGGTGTGCCACCCCCGAACCCGGCGCCGACCCGGTCTGGCAGCCCGGCTCGGGTGGCGGCGGGACCGGAGCACCGGTGCCGACGAGCGGCGGCGGACAACCGGCCCGGCCGGCGATCTCGCTCTCCGCGACCGGCGACATCATCATGGGCAACGCGCCGAACCGGCTGCCCGCCGGCGGTGGGAAGGGCTTCTTCGACTCCGTCGAGAAGGCGCTCGCCGCCGACCTGGTGATGGGCAACCTGGAGGAGCCGCTCACCGTCGACACCGGCACCGGCAAGTGCGGGGCCAACTCCACCCGGTGCTTCCAGTTCCGGGCCCCGCCCGAGTACGCGGCGCACCTGCGCGACGCCGGCTTCGACCTGCTCAACCAGGCCAACAACCACGGCTACGACTACGGCCCCAAGGGCTACGCGAACACCCAGCGCGCGCTGGAGAAGTACGACCTCGCGCACACCGGGGCGCCCGACCAGATCACCGTGGTCGACGTCAAGGGGGTGAAGGTCGCGGTCGCCGGCTTCTCGTCGTACGTCTGGTCCAACAGCCTCACCGACATCGCCGCGGCGAAGAAGGTGGTGGCGAAGGCGGCCGGCCTGGCCGACCTGGTCGTGGTGCAGGTGCACATGGGCGGCGAGGGCGCCGACAAGACCCGGGTGCGGCCGGGCACCGAACTCTTCCTCGGCGAGAACCGGGGCGACCCGGTCAAGTTCTCCAAGGCGATGATCGACGCCGGGGCGGACCTGATCGTCGGGCACGGCCCGCACGTGCTGCGCGGCATGGAGTTCTACAAGGGCCGCCTGATCGCGTACAGCCTGGGCAACTTCGCCGGCGGGGGCAACTCGCTGAGCAACGCCGGCCGGCTCGGCTGGGGCGGCGTGCTCAAGGTGTCGCTCACGCCGGACGGCAGCTGGGCCGGCGGCTCGCTCACCTCCACGTACATGAACTCCGCCGGCAAGCCGACGATGGACCCGGACGACCGTGGCCTGGGCCTGGTCAAGCAGCTCACCCGGAGCGACTTCCCGGAGACCGGCGCCCGGTTCGACGACGCCGGCTCGATCAGCCCGCCGGCCGGCTGACCGGGGCGGCGCGGCGCGTGGGCCCGGCGGCCGGTCGCCCCGGCGACGTAGGCTGGCCGGCGTGACCACCAGCTCCCCCGGTTCCACCGAAACCGACCTCGGGCGTACCCGCCGTGCCCGTCGGATCGGTCGGGTGCTCACCGAGACCCACCCCGACGCGCACTGTGAACTCGACCACTCCAATGCCCTGGAGCTGGCCGTCGCGACGATCCTCTCCGCGCAGTGCACCGACAAGAAGGTCAACGAGGTCACCCCGAAGCTCTTCGCCCGCTACCCGACTGCCGCCGACTACGCCGGCGCGGACCGGGGCGAGCTGGAGGAGCTGATCCGGCCGACCGGCTTCTACCGCAACAAGACCGACTCGCTGCTCAAGCTGGGGCAGGCCCTCGTCGAGCGGTACGACGGCCGGGTTCCCGGCAGGCTCGTCGACCTGGTGACCCTGCCCGGCATCGGCCGCAAGACCGCCAACGTCATCCTCGGCAACGCCTTCGACGTCCCCGGGATCACCGTCGACACCCACTTCCAGCGGCTGGTGCAGCGCTGGAGGCTGACCGCCGAGACCGACCCGGTCAAGATCGAACACGCGATCGGGGCGCTCTTCCCCCGGCGCGACTGGACCATGCTGTCGCACCGGACGATCTTCCACGGCCGGCGCGTCTGCCACGCCCGCAAACCGGCCTGCGGCGCCTGCACGCTGGCGAAGCTCTGCCCGTCGTACGGCACTGGGCCGACCGAGCCGGCGGCGGCCAAGCTGCTCAAGGGCCCCCGGGCCCGGGACCTCGCGGTGGCCGCCGGGGTCGACCCGGAGCTGGTGCCGGCCCAGGCCGTCGTGGCGGAGGCCCCGTGAACATGCGGCTCGCCCTGCTGCTCGTACCCGTGCTGCTGGCCGCGGCGGGCTGCACCGCCGACGCGGGGGAGAAGGCTCCGGCGACCCGGCAGGAAGCGGCCGCCGCCCGGCCGTCACCCTTCGCCGAGTGCGCCGCGCTGACCACCGCGCCCGCCTCGGCCGCCCCCACCACGTCCACGGGCGGCGCCGGACTGCCCGCGCTCACCCTCAACTGCTTCACCGGCGGCGCCCCGGTCGCCCTCCGGGACGTACGCGGCCCAGCGGTGATCAACGTCTGGGCGTCCTGGTGCCCGCCCTGCCGCAAGGAGCTGCCCGCCTTCCAGCGGCTCAGCGAGCGGACCGCCGGCCAGCTCCAGGTCATCGGGGTGAACAGCCAGGACAGGCGGGAGGCCGCCCAGTCCATCGGTGAGGACTTCGGCGTCCGCTTCCCTGTCCTGGTCGACCAGGGGCAGAGCCTGCAACGGGAGCTCAACCGCAACGCCATGCCGCTGACCATCCTCGTCGACGGCCAGGGCCGGGTCCGGCACCTGGACTCCACCGGCGCCCTGGACGACGCCCGCCTCGCCGAACTGGTCCGCCGGCACCTGGGCCTGACGGTGCCGGCGTGACACGGCGGCGGAGTGACGGGCCCGGGGCCCGGCGCGGCGCGGGGGTGCCGGCGTGACGCGGCAGCCACCGGGCTGGATCGACCCGCTGCTCTCCCGGCTCGGCACCGCCCGTACGGAGGACTTCACCCGGCTGGCCACCCCGGCCAGCGGCGGGCGGGAGAGCGCCGTGCTGGTGCTGCTCGGCGAGGAACCCGCCGCCGGCCCCGACGTGCTGATCCTCCAGCGGGCGGCGACCCTGCGCAACCACGCCGGCCAGCCGGCCTTCCCCGGCGGAGCGGCCGACCCGGAGGACGCCGACGCCTCGGCGACCGCGCTGCGCGAGGCGAACGAGGAGGTCGGCCTCGACCCGACCAGCGTCACCGTCCTGGCCGAGCTGCCGAAGCTGTGGATCCCGGTCAGCGACTTCGTGGTCACCCCGGTGCTCGCCTGGTGGCACGCGCCGCACCCGGTGCACCCCCGGGAGCCGGCCGAGGTGGCGCACGTGGCCCGGCTGCCGGTCACCGAACTGGTCGACCCGGAGAACCGGATGCTGGTCCGCCACCCCAGCGGCTGGATCGGCCCGGCCTTCTCGGCGCGCGGGATGCTGGTCTGGGGATTCACCGCCGGAGTGCTGGCCACCCTGCTGGAGATGGGCGGCTGGGCCCGGCCGTGGCCGCGCGGCCGGGTGATCGACCTGCCGCCGACCGGCGCCACCCCGGCGCCCTCGGCCGGCACCGACGCGGTCGACGAGACCCCGGTGCGCTGACCCGACGGTCACCTTCCGCAAGCGGTGGTCATCCCGCGAGCCGTCTGCCCGTACGCTTGACGCGTGTCCGCCGTGGATCTCGTACTGCTGCTGCTCATGCTCGTGTTCGCGATCAGCGGATACCGTCAGGGCTTCGTCATCGGGGTGATGTCGTTCTCCGGCTTCTTCCTGGGCGCGCTGGTGGGCCTGCAGCTCGGCCCGCTGCTGGCCCAGCAGTTCGTCGACAGCGGCACCCGCGTGCTGATCTCCCTGGTGGCGGTCTTCGGCCTGGCCGTGGTCGGTCAGGCGCTCGCCGGCTGGCTCGGCTCCCACCTGCGCAAGACGATCACCAATGACGTGGCGAAACGGGCCGACGACGTCGGCGGCGCGTTCGTCTCGCTCTTCGCGGTGCTGCTGGTCGCCTGGCTCGTCGCGGTGCCGCTCGGCTCGTCGTCGCTGCCCTGGCTGGCCGCCTCGGTGCGCAACAGCGCGCTGCTGACCGTGGTCGACCGGGTCCTGCCCGACCAGGCGCAGCAGCTCTCCACCGCGCTGCGGGACACCGTCGACACCAACGGCTTCCCCGACGTCTTCGGCGACCTGGCACCCACCCGGGCCCGTCAGGTCGAGCCCCCGGACCCGGCGCTGGCCGGCTCGCAGGTGGTGGTCAACGGTCAGCGTTCGGTGGTCAAGGTGCTCGGTTCCGCGCCGAGCTGCTCGCGCCGGATCGAGGGCTCCGGCTTCGTCTACGCCGACGACCGGGTGATGACCAACGCCCACGTCGTCGCCGGCACCCGCTCGGTCGCGGTGGAGCTGAACGGCGACCGGTACGACGGCAAGGTGGTCGTCTACGACCCGGACCGGGACCTGGCCGTGCTGCACGTCCCCGGGCTGCCCGGCCCGTCCCTGCGCTTCGCCGCCGGCAACGCGGGCAGCGGCGCGGACGCGATCGTGCTGGGCTTCCCGCTCGACGGGCCGTACAACGCCCAGTCGGCGCGGATCCGGGACGTCGACCGGATCACCGGGCCGGACATCTACTCCGCCGGTGACGTCACCCGGGAGATCTACACGATCCGGGCGCTGGTCCGCAGCGGCAACTCCGGCGGCCCGCTGGTCTCCTCGAACGGGCTGGTGCTCGGGGTGATCTTCGCGGCGGCGGCGGACGACCCGAACACCGGCTTCGCGGTGACCGCCGCCGAGGCCCGCCCGGCCGCCCTCGCCGGGGCGGAGCGCACCCGCGCCGTCGGCACCGGCGAGTGCACCTGACCGGTCAGCCGCGCACCGGGGAGCCGGCGGGAGCCAGCGGGGCGAGCTTCGCCCGCCCCCACCGGACGCTCCGGTCGAGGATGGCACGCGCCATGATGGCCACGCACGTCCCGCCGTTGAGGAAGGACGCCACGACGTCGCTCGGGTGGTGCATGCCCCGGTACATCCGGGTCATCGCGACGCCGAGCGGCACCAGCAGGAGCAGGCTCCACCAGGCCACCTTGGCCGGCGTGCTGCGCGCCCGCAGGGCCAGCAGCAGCGCGATGCCCACGTAGAGCGCCACCGCCGCCGAGGTGTGCCCGGACGGGAAGCTCGACGTGGGCGGCGAGACGTCCATGTGCTCCACGGCCGGGCGCCGGCGGTCGATGGCCAGCGTGGTCAGCAGGAACACCAGCGCCTGCGCGCTCACCGCGGCGCAGAGGAAGATCGGCTCCCGCCAGCGGCGCAGCCACAGGAACAGCAGCAGCGCCACCAGCCCGGTGACCAGCACGATCACCTGCGTGCTGGCCAGCGTGCTGAACACCAGCGAGACGTCGTTCCAGCCGGACGTGCGGTCGGCCGCCAACTCCCGGTTGACCGCGTCCTCCGCGGTGAACGGCCAGGACCGGGCGAAGACCCGGGTGACCA
This sequence comes from Micromonospora phytophila, assembly GCF_023656545.1. Lineage (GTDB taxonomy): Bacteria > Actinomycetota > Actinomycetes > Mycobacteriales > Micromonosporaceae > Micromonospora > Micromonospora phytophila. The sequence goes on from NZ_JAMOKF010000091.1 coordinate 10,797, forward strand.
GCACCCCGAGCAGCACCATGACGGAGAGCAGGAGGGTCACCGGCAGCACCACTCGCCGTACACACTGGACCAGGGTCTCGGACATGGGCCGGCCATTACCCGCCCGCACCGCTGGCTACGCCTGCCGGCCGGGCCGGGGGCGGGTCGTCCCGGGCGCTCAGTCTCTCCGGTGGTCGTCGGCCGACTCCGGGTCGACGCCCTCCCGGCTCACCCGCACCGGCCGCAGGCCGGCCCCCTCCCGCCAGGCGGTGAAGCCGGCGGCGGTCGCGGCGACCACGGCGACGCCGAGCAGCCAGCCACCCAGCACGTCACTGGTCCAGTGCACCCCGAGCGCCACCCGGCTGAACCCGGTCACCAGGGTCAGCACCGACGCGGCCAGCCAGAGCCCGATCCGCGCCGAGCGTCGCCGCGCGTGCGGGAGGAACACCAGCACCAGCACGCCGCCGGCCAGGGCGGCGTTCAGCGCGTGCCCGGAGGGGAACGCGAACCCGACGGCCCGGGCCACCGGGTCCAACAGGTCCGGCCGGTGCCGCCCCACCAGCAGCTTGAGCAACGGGCCGAGCAGGCCGCCGACCAGCATGGTGGTCGCCACCCAGAGGGCCAGCCGTCGGGCCTGCCGGCGCACCAGCCAGACGACCACGGCCAGCGCGGCGAGCCGCAGCGGCATCGGGGCGAACACGTCCGTCCAGACCGTCAGCAGGCGGGTCCAGCCCGGATGGTCCAGCGCCCAGTCGTACAGCACGTCGGTCACCGCCGCGTCGAGCCGGTGCAGCGGGGACCAGCTGGCCAGCACCAGCAGGGCCAGCAGGGTGAACGGCACCAGCACCAGGAACGCCGCCACCGAGGCGAGGGTGAGCCGCAGCCCGAGGGAGTGGTCCGGGTCGAGACGGCGGCGCCGCCAGGAGGGCCGGGGGTCGGATGCCAGGGTGCGCGGGTCGGACGTGCTCATGGCAACCGTTCCTACCCGGTGCGGTGCGCGGTAAGACCCGACCCGGACGGCGACGCCGGAATCTGTGGCCCGCCATGGCGATGACGGTCAGGGCGGCATCGGAGCGCACCGGCCACCGGCCTGCCGGTCAGCGGCTCCACTGGCGGAACCGGCGCACCATCAGCGCCGCCCCGATGAGCAGGGCGACGAAGAGCGTCGCTCCCGTCCACAGCCGTTCCGGCGTGGGCTCGGCCGCCGCACCCGCCGGCTGCGCCGTCCAGCCGGTCTGCTGCCGGGGGGCGGTGAAGCCGAGCTCGTCCGTGCCGGCACCGGAGACGTCCGCCTGCGCCGAGCCCGGCGCCGGGCCGAATCCGACCACGCCCGGTGAGGAATCGTCGTCGAGGGGGTTCCGGCCCACCCGGGTCACCTCGGCGTCCAGCGCCGCGACCGGGTCGACCCGGCCGTACCCGAAACGGTCGTCCCGGCCGGTGGGGCCGATGTCGCGGGCGGTGGTCAGCAGCCGGTTGACCACGTCGCCGGCGGGCATCTGCGGATAGCGGGCCCGCACCAGCGCGGCGGTGGCGGTGACCAGCGGCGCCGCGAAGCTCGTGCCCTGCACCCGCCAGTAGCCTTCCGGCCGGGCGCCCATGAGCCCGGTGGCGGGGGCGCTGAGCACCGTGGCCCGGCCGGTGATCGAACCGGACCAGAGGTTCTCGCTGTCGCGCTCCAGCCCGGCGACCGCGATCACACCCGGCTCCCGGGCCGGGTACCAGACCTTCGAGTCGGACGAGGTGGCCAGGTTGCCGGTGCAGGCGACCACCACCACGTCCCGGGCGAAGGCGTAGTCGAGGGCGGCGGCCAGGGCGGGGCTGTCGCCGCTCCCGCCGAGGGACAGGTTGATCACCTGGGCGCCGTTGTCGACGGCCCAGCGCACACCCTTGGCGACGATCATCGCGTCGTCGTAGCGGTTCTCGGCGTCGAGGACGCGGACCGGGAGGATGCGGGCGTCCGGCGCGAGGCCCACCACGCCCCGCTTGTCGTCGTTTCGGCCCGCGATCAGCCCGGCGACGGTCGTGCCGTGGCCGACCGGGTCGGGGTCGCCGGCGCCCTGGGGGGCGACCAGGTCGAGACCGGGCAGCACCTGGCCGGCCAGGTCCGGGTGGGAGGCGTCCACCCCGGAGTCGATCACCGCGACGGTCACCCCGCGCCCGGTCGAGCTGCGCCAGGCCGTCCGGGCCCCCAACGCGTCCAGCTGCCACTGCTCGTCGCGAACCTGGTCGGGGCGGCCCTGGCTGTCGGGGGGCGCGAACGCCAGCGGCGCGGTGGCGGCGGTGGCCTGCCCGGCGGGGACTCCGCGGGCGGCGGCGCCGGCCGGGGCGACCGGACCGCCGACCGACACGACGATCGCCGCAACCCCGAGCAACGCCCGTCCGGCGATCCGTCGAGCCGCTGGCGGACAGCTGTGCCGCACCCTGGTCACATCCTCAGCCATTCATCGCGACGGAAACATGACGATGGGGAGATTACCGGTTCCACCCCGCCTTCCGGGGCGATCCGGGGACACCTGTCACGGCGGCGGCAGATGCGCCAGCTGGACCAGGCGTACGCCCTCGCGCCGGGTGACCAGCCGGCCGCGCCCCGGAGGCAGCGGGCCGGGCCGGACCGGACCGACCAACGCGCCCTCCTCCGGGCTGCCCGCCATCACCAGCCCGGCGGTGGAGAGTTCCCGCAGCCGCTGCACGATCGGCTCGTACTGGGCGCGGCCGGCGCCCCCGGAGCGGCGGGCCAGCACCAGGTGCAGCCCGACGTCCCGGGCGTGCGGCAGGTGCTCCTCCAGCGCGCGCAGCGGGTTGGCCGGGCTGCTGGCCACCAGGTCGTAGTCGTCGACCAGCACGAACAGTTCCGGCCCGGACCACCACGACCGCTCCCGCAACTGCGCGGGGGTGACGTCCGGGCCGGGGCTGCGGGCCTGCATGTACCCGGCGGCCGACTCGATCAGGTCGGTGGTGTGCGCGGCGGCGGAGCCGTAGCCGATCAGGTGCGGGGACTCGGTCAGGTCCACCAGGCTCCGCCGGTAGTCGACCACGATCACCCGCGCCTGCTCCGGCGTGAACCTGTTCATGATCGAGGTGGCCAGGGCGCGCAGGAACGAGGACTTGCCGCACTCGGCGTCGCCGAAGACCACGAAGTGCGGCTCGGTGGCGAAGTCCAGCACCACCGGGCGCAGGTCGGCCTCCGCGATGCCGACCGGAATCCGCAGCCCGGTCGCCGCGGCGAGGTCCAGCTCGGCGTACGGGAGCACCGGCGGGAGCAGCCGCACCGGCGGCGCGGGGGGCCCCGCCCAGCTCCCGGCGACCTGCTTGACCAGGTCGGCGGTGTCCCCGCCGGAGGCGGCCAGCCGCGGCAGCGCGGTGAGGAAATGCAGGCTCTCCGCGGTGATGCCCCGGCCGGCGGTCTTCTCCGGCACGTTCGCCGCCGCCCGGCGGGCCACCACCGAGTCGGACGGGTCACCCAGGCGCAACTCCAGCCGGGAGCCGAAGAGGTCCCGGATCGCGGGCCGGAAGTCCAGCCAGCGCACCGCCGTCGCCACCACGTGCACCCCGTACGACAGGCCGCGGGTGGCCAGGTCGGTGATCAGGGGCTCCAGGTCGTCGTACTCGCCACGCAGGGTGGCCCAGCCGTCCACCACTAGGAACACATCCCCGAACGGGTCGGCGGCCGGCTCTCCGGCGCTGGAGAGGGCGGTCCGGCGCTGCCGCCACGCGGCCATCGACTCCACACCCAGCTTGGCGAAGCGGTGTTCCCGGTCGACCAGCAGCGTGGCGATCTCGCCGACCGTACGCCGGACGGCCGTCGGGTCCGCGCGGCCGGTGACCCCGCCGACGTGCGGCAGGTCGCGCAGCGCGGCCAGCCCGCCGCCGCCGAAGTCGAGGCAGTAGACCTGCACCTCGGCGGGGGTGTGGGTGAGCGCCAGCGCGCAGATCAGCGTCCGCAGCGCGCCCGACTTGCCGCTCTGCGGCCCGCCGACCACCGCGACGTGCCCGGCCGCGCCGTCCATGGCCAGCCAGAGCAGGTCACGGCGCTGCTCGAAGGGCTTGTCGACCACCGCGACCGGCACCTGGAGCGCGCCGTGCAGTTCCGGGTTGCCGAAGGTGAGACCGCGCGTCGGGTCGACGCCGACGGGGCCGAGCAGCTCGTCCAGCGCGGGCGCCCGGCCGAGCGGGGGGAGCCAGACCTGGTGCGCCGGCGGGCCCTGCCCGGCGAGCCGGGCGACCATCAGCTCCAGCAGGCTCTCCGTGCCGCCCTCCTCCTCGGCGGCGGTCAACGCGGGCGGCCCGACCGGCTCCGGCTTCGGCACGAAATGGGTGGAGAAGGTGAGCAGGCGCGGCGCCCCGGCGCCGCCCGCGCCCGCCCCCGCGTCGCGCCGGCGCAGCGCCCCGGAGACGTACGCGGCCTTGAACCGGACCAGCGGCTCGGTGCCGAAGCGCAGGTAGCCGTGGCCGGGTGAGCGGGGCAGCTCGTGGGCGTCGGGCACGCCGAGCACCGTCCGGGACTCCAGCGCCGAGAAGGTCCGCAACCCGATCCGGTACGACAGGTGGGTGTCCAGCCCGCGCAGCCGCCCCTCCTCCAGCCGCTGCGAGGCCAGCAGCAGGTGCACGCCGAGCGACCGGCCCAGCCGGCCGATCTGCACGAACAGGTCGATGAAGTCGGGCTTGGCCGAGAGCAGCTCGGAGAACTCGTCGCAGATCAGCAACAGCGACGGCAGCGGCGCCAGCGGGGTGCCGGCCGCCCGGGACCGTTCGTAGTCGCGCACGCTGGCGAAGTTCCCGGCCCGGCGGAGCAGTTCCTGGCGGCGGACCAGCTCGCCGTTGATCGCGTCCACCATCCGGTCGACCAGGGGCAGCGCGTCGGCCAGGTTGGTGATCACCGCGGCGGTGTGCGGGAGCCGGTCGAACGAGGCGAAGGTGGCGCCGCCCTTGAAGTCGATCAGCACGAAGTTCAGCTGCTCCGAGCTGTGCGTGGCGGCCAGCCCGAGCACCAGCGTGCGGAGCAGCTCGGACTTCCCGGAGCCGGTCGCGCCGATCAGCAGGCCGTGCGGCCCCATCCCGTCCTGCGCCGACTCCTTCAGGTCCAGTTCGATGGCGCCGCCGTCGGCGCCCACCCCGATCGGCACCCGCAGCCGCTCCCGGGCGGAGCGGGGCGCCCAGCCCTGCTCGGCGGTGAAGCCCTCCGGGTCGCCGAGACCGAGCAGCTCGGGCAGGCCCAGCTCGGCGCCGGGCGGGGCGTCCGAGCCGCGTACGGTGGTGGCCAGTCGCAGCGGCGCGAGCCGGCGGGCGACCGCCTCGGCGTCGGCCAGGTCGAGCCGGTCCGGGCTGCCCACCTCGGCCCGCCCCTCGGCCGAGTACGAGTGCAGCCGGCCGTGGCGCAGCTCCAGCAGCAGCGCGAACCGGTCCAGCAGGCGCGGCGGCGGGGTGCCCAGGTCGATGACCGTCACGGCGTCGATGCCGCCGTCCCCGGCCAGGTCGGCGGCCCCGGTCAGGTCGCCGCCGTCGAGCACCACCACCACGTGCGGACCGTCGGTGGCCGGGCCGGCCGGGCTGAACCGGGACCGGCTGGCCAGCACCTCGTCCAGCAGCCGCTCCAGCTCGACCGCGGCGCTGGCGACCAGCCGCACCGGGCCGAGGGCGTCGGTGCGGGTGGGATGGTGGGCGTGCGGCAGCCACTTGACCCACTCCCAGGCGGCCCGGCGCTCCGGCCCGGCGCAGACGGCGACGAGCAGCTCGTCCGGGGCGTGGAAGACCGCCAGCTGGGTGAGCATCGCCCGGGCCAGCGCCTGCGCGGCCGATCCGTCGCCGGGGTGGCCGTGCCCGGCCGCGGTGGCGTCCCGGACGAAGACCCGGGCGAAGCTGCGCAGCGAGAGGGCCACCGGCAGGTCGGGCACCACGGAGTACGCGTCGAGGAACCGGCGCAGCGCGCCCGCGGTCATCGGCTCCAGCTCCTCCAGCGGGCGGGTGACCGGGGGAACCAGCGGGGTGGCCAGCGTCTGCGGCCCGACGGCGACCCGGACCACCGCGAAGTCCGGGTCGGCGGGGCGGCGCTCCCAGACCCGGTGGCTGTCCACGGTCGACCAGAGCCGGCCCGGGTCGGGGTGCCGGTAGTAGAGCCCGGCGCGCTGCTGCCCGGCGGTCTGCCGGACCCGGCGCCGCAGGGCGGTCAGGTGCCGCAGGTACTCCCGCCGGGCGGCCATCATCTCCGACTTCTTCGGGGTGCCGGAGGCGCTGCCCCAGGAGGTCATCAGCATCGCCAGCGAGGAGAGCCCGAACATCCCGCCGACCACGTAGGAGTACGCGCCACCGCCCCGGCCGAACATCATCGCCATCGCCACCGTGCCGCCGAGCATCGGCAGCACCATCAGCGCCTGCTGCCACCGCCCGCCGGTGACCGCGGGGATCTCCGGCGGCGCCTCGACGGGCAGCTCACCGACCGGTATCTCCGGCGCCGGCCGGCGCGGCGGTCGCTTGATGACGACAGTGGACACGGCGCCTCCCCATGGCGCTCGGTAACCCGAGCCTGGCTCATCGTAGGTAAAGTCCTGTCGTCCGTCAGCCACCGCTCCCGATCGATATGGAGATCAGTCGATGACGACCGGACTGGCCCGCGTCACCATCAGCGCCCCGCAACGGCGGGTGGACGTGGCCCTGCCGGAGCAGGTGCCCTTGGCGGAGCTGCTGCCGGAGGTGCTGCGACACGCCGGTGAGGGGCTCGCCGACGACGGCGAGCGGCACGGCGGCTGGGTGCTGCGGCGGACCGACGGCGCGGTGCTGGCGACCGCGCAGGCGCTGCTGCCGCAGGGGGTGCGCGACGGCGAGGTGCTGCACCTGGTCCCGGCCCGCGCGCAGTGGCCCGAGCTGGAGTACGACGACGTGGTCGAGGCGATCGTCGACGGGGCCCGGCGCCGC
>NZ_JAMOKF010000092.1 GCF_023656545.1 Micromonospora phytophila
CCTCGCCACCGGCCCGCCCCCCGCGTCGGCCGGCGATCCCGCCCCCCCGGGCGGACCCCCACCACAGGTCCCTGGAGGCCATCGTGAAACTCCGCTCCCCGCGCGCGGCGACGTTCGCCGTCGCGCTCGTCGCCGCCCTGGTCGCGGCCGCCGTCGTGACCCCACCGGCCGCGTCCGCCGCTACCGCCGCCTTCGTCCGCACCTCCAGCTGGGGCAGCGGGTACGAGGCGAAGTTCACCGTCACCAACGACACCTCGGCCAGCATCAGCTCCTGGAACGTGCAGTTCGACCTGCCCGCCGGCAGCTCGCTCGGCACCTTCTGGGACGCCCGGCTGACCACCTCCGGCCAGCACGTCACCGCGGTCAACCAGTCCTGGAACGGCACCCTCGCCCCCGGCGCCAGCACCTCGTTCGGCTTCGTGGTCAGCGGCACCGGCGACCCGACCAACTGCACGGTCAACGGCGGCGCCTGCACCGGCGGAGGCGGGGGCAACCCGTCCGCCCCCGCCACCCCCGGCGGCCTGCGGGTCACCGGCACCACCACCTCCTCGGTCGCGCTGGCGTGGAACGCCGTCGGCGGCACCGTCACCGGCTACCGGGTGTACGAGGGCTCGACCGTCCGGGCCACCCTCACCGGCACCTCGACCACCGTCACCGGGCTGGCAGCCTGCTCCGCGCACAGCTACACCGTGGCGGCGTACAACTCGTCCGGCGAGTCGGCGAAGTCCGCACCGGTCTCCGCCACCACCACCGGCTGCACCGGCGGCAACGCCCCGATGGCCGCCGCGCCCTACCTCTACCCGGGCTGGGGCGACCCGCCCGCGCCGTCGACGGTGATGGGGGCGACCGGGATCAAGTGGTTCACCATCGCGTTCGTGCTCTCCGGCGGCGGCTGCACCCCGGCCTGGGACGGCACCGGCCCGCTCACCGGCGGCGCGCACGCCAGCACCATCGCCGCGATCCGGGTCGCCGGCGGTGACGTGATCCCGTCCATCGGCGGGTGGAGCGGCAACAAGCTCGGCCCGAACTGCTCCTCCGCGAGCGCCCTGGCCGGGGCGTACCAGCAGGTCATCAACGCGTTCGGGCTGAAGGCGATCGACATCGACATCGAGAACAGCGACGAGTTTGAGAACGAGGTCGTGCAGGACCGGATCCTCGGCGCCCTGAAAATCGTCAAGCAGAACAACCCGGGGCTGAAGACCATCATCACCTTCGGCACCTCGACCACCGGGCCGAACTACTGGGGCACCCGCCTGATCAACCGGGCCGCCGCGCTCGGCGCGAACATCGACACCTTCACCATCATGCCGTTCGACTTCGGCGGCGGCGCGAACATGTACCAGAACACGGTCAACGCGGCCGAGGGGCTGAAGAACACGCTGAAGACCGCCTTCGGCTGGTCCGACGCCACCGCGTACGCGCACATGGGGATCTCCGGGATGAACGGTCTCTCCGACCAGCAGGAGCTGACCTCGCCGGCCACCTGGACACAGATCCGGGACTGGGCCAAGGCCCGCAACCTGTCCCGCTTCACCTTCTGGTCGGTCAACCGGGACCGCCCCTGCCCCGGCGGGGGAGTGGTCTCCAACTGCTCCGGCATCGCCCAGAACACCTGGGAGTTCACCTCGATCACCGCGAAGTACTGATCGAAGGGCGTCGCGGTCAGCGACCGGCGGTCACCGACTGCCGGTCGCGCCGCGCCCGCCGCCTGCGGATCTTCTTCACCGCCCAGCTGACGACCATGACGGCGAAGACGGCGACGATGGCGTAGTTGAACCAGCTGCTGTACCGGTCCACGTCCTTCCAGCGCGAGCCGAGGGCGAACCCCAGCCCCACGATCAGGGCGTTCCACACCCCGCTGCCCAGCGTGGTCAGCAGGACGAACTCCCCCAGCGGCATCCGGTTCGCCCCGGCCGGGACCGACACCAGGCTGCGCACCACCGGCACCAGCCGGCCGAACAGCACCGCCCACCGGCCGTGCCGCTCGAACCAGCGGTCAGCCTTCTCCAGGTCGTCGGAGTCCACCAGCGGGATGTGGTCCAGCCAGCGCTTCAACCGCTCCTCGCCGAGGGCCGCGCCGAGCCAGTAGAGCACCAGCGCGCCCAGCAGCGAGCCCGCCGTCGCGGCCAGCACGATCACCACCGGGTGGAACCGACCCTCGCTGGCCAGGTAGCCGGCCATCGCCAGCACCACCTCGCTCGGGATCGGCGGGATGATGCTCTCCAGGGCCACCAGCAGCGCCACCCCGACCGCGCCCATCGAGTCGATGACGCTCGCCACCCACCCGGTCAACCCGGTGAACTGCGACGGGTCGACATTCTGGGCGAGCGCCATGGTCGTCCTTTCGCAGGTGCCGGGATCGGACGGTGATACCCCGGACGGGCCGGCCCACACCTGCGGGTGAGCCCGGCCACGCTGATCCGGGGGTCAGTCCTCCGGGTGCACCGCGGTGTCGGCCGGCCCCTGCCGCCAGCCGCTGAACCGGACGGCGAGCCCCGCACGCAGCGGCGCGCAGCAGAACGGGCCGGCCGTGGCCTCGGCCGTCGGATCCAGCGGGGCGAGCCGGACCAGCCGCCACGGTTCGTCGTCCACCCGGGCCCGGATGGTCAGCGCGTCCCCGGCCCGGCTGACCCGGACGGTCACCTCCCGCCCCGCCCACTCCGGCACCGGCGCCAGCGACCAGTCGGAGAACTCCCGGGTCACCACCGCGCCGAGCTGGAGCTCACCGTCGCTCAGCTCGACGCCGGTCTTCACCCAGGTGCGCTCGTCCACTCGGACCAGCACGCCGGCCTGGTCGAACTGCCCGGTGAGATCGAGGGCGAAGCTCACCTCCATGGCACTGCCGACCGGCAGCGGCGCGAGCAGGGCCGGCCCGTTGTCGTGCACGAAGCCGTAGCTGGTCCGCCGCCAGAAGTCGCTCTCCGCCGCCGGCTCGACCACCAGCTCGCCCGCCGGGCCGCGTTCGGCGCGCACCGGCGGGTGCAGCCAGGCGCCCCGGGCCCAGTCCAACGGTTCGCTCGGCGGTACCAGTCCGGTCTCCATGATCGGCACGGTACCGGTGGGAGCGGGGGCCGGGGAGGCCCGAGCGTGCGCCGGCCGGGTTTGCCGCGGTGATCGACCGGAGAAGTTCATCCGGCATGGGTGACAGGTGGTACTCCGAGGCCGTCGTCTACTGCCTCGACATCGACACGTACGCGGACTCCGACGGCGACGGGGTCGGTGACATCCGGGGCCTGATCGGCCGGCTGGACTATCTGGCCCGGTTGGGGGTGACCTGCCTCTGGCTGCACCCGATCCACCCGTCGCCCAACAAGGACGACGGCTACGACGCGACCGACTTCTACAACGTCGACCCGCGCTTCGGCACCCTCGGCGACTTCGCCGAGCTGCTGCACCAGGCGCAGAACCGCGGCATCCGGGTGATCATCGACCTGGTGGTCAACCACACCTCGGACGAGCACCCCTGGTTCCAGTCCGCCCGCTCCTCGCCCGACTCGCCCTACCGCGACTGGTACGTCTGGTCCGACCACGAGCCGGACGACCGCCACCAGGGCATGGTCTTCCCGGGCGAGCAGAACGAGACCTGGACCTACGACCGGACCGCCAAGGCCTGGTACTACCACCGGTTCTACAAGTTCCAGCCCGACCTGAACTTCGCCAACCCGCAGGTGCGCGCGGAGATCAAGAAGGTCGTGTCGTTCTGGCTCCAGCTCGGCGTCTCCGGTTTCCGGATGGACGCCGTGCCGTTCATCATCGAGCTGACCGAGCCGGGCAACCCGAACTCGCCGAAGGACTTCGAGTTTCTCACCGAGTTGCGCCAGCACGTGCAGTGGCGCCGGGGTGACGCCGTCCTGCTCGCCGAGGCCAACGTGGAGCCCGACCAGCTGCCCGTCTTCTTCGGCGACGGCAGCGGCTCCGGCAACCGTATCCACATGCTCTTCGACTTCATGCTCAACGGGCGGCTGATGCTGGCCCTGGCCCGGCAGGACCCGGAGCCGATCATCGACGCGCTGCGGGACACCCCGGCGCTGCCGGCCGGCGGGCAGTGGGCCACCTTCCTGCGCAACCACGACGAGATCGACCTGTCCAGGCTCACCGCCGAACAACGCAACCAGGTGTACGCGGAGTTCGGCCCGGACGAGAACATGCGCATCTACGAACGGGGCATCCGGCGCCGGCTCGCCCCGATGCTCGGCAACGACCGCCGCCGCCTCGAACTGGCGTACGCGCTGCAGTTCTCGCTGCGCGGCACGCCGGTGCTGCGCTACGGCGAGGAGATCGGCATGGGGGAGGACCTGTCGCTGCCCGGCCGGGAGGCGATCCGTACCCCGATGCAGTGGTCGTACAAGGAGAACGCCGGGTTCTCCACCGCCGACCCGGAGAAGCTCGTCCGCCCGGTCATCGACAAGGGTGAGTTCAGCTACGAGAAGGTCAACGTGACCGCCCAGCGCAGCGACCCGAAGTCGCTGCTCGGCTGGTTCGAACGCATGATCCGTACGCTCCGGGAGGCCCCGGAGATCGGCTCGGGCTCGACCACCCACATCGACGTGGCGATGCCGCCGGGGGTGCTGGCGCACCGGGCCGACGGGCCCACCGGGACGATGGTCTTCCTGCACAACCTCGGCACCGAGGACGTCGAGGTGGACCTGAGCACGCTCCAGGCCGAGGCGGACCTGCCCATCGACGTGCTCTCCGACCGCGGCTACGGCGAGGTCGGCAAACTCGATCACCTCAAGGTCGCCGGCTACGGCTACCGCTGGATCCGGCTCTGCCGCGGTCGGGGGTTCTGACCGCCCCGATTCCGCCCCGGTTCCGGGCCCGACTCCGGATCGCCGGAGCTGGCGGTGTCCGTTCCGCGCGGACACCGCCACCTCCGCGTCCCGGAGTAGATCTTGCTGCTGGAGGCGGCCCGGTGCGCCTACGGCTGGGTTAAGCTCCTCCGATCAGCCGCAAGTTACCGGGAGGTAGGCATGTCGGAGGAGCAGCGCGTCGCCATCGTCACGGGGGCCGCGCGGGGGATCGGCGCGGCCACCGCCCGCCGGCTGGCCGCCGACGGCATGGCGGTCGCCGTGGTCGACATCGAGGAGTCGGCGACCAAGGAGACCGTGGACGCGATCGCCGCGGCCGGCGGCCGGGCGCTCGGCGTCGGCGCCGACGTGTCCGACCGGGCCCAGGTGGAGGCCGCCGTCGAGCGGGTCGCCACCGAGCTGGGCGGGCCCACGGTGCTGGTCAACAACGCGGGCGTGCTCCGCGACAACCTGCTGTTCAAGATGTCCGACGGGGACTGGGACACGGTCATGGGCGTGCACCTGCGGGGCGCGTTCCTGTTCAGCCAGGCCGCCCAGAAGCACATGGTCGAGCGGAAGTGGGGCCGGATCGTCAACCTCTCCAGCACCTCGGCGCTGGGCAACCGGGGCCAGGCGAACTACTCGGCCGCGAAGGCGGGTCTGCAGGGCTTCACCAAGACCCTCGCCATCGAGCTGGGCCCGTTCGGGGTGACGGTCAACGCGGTCGCGCCCGGCTTCATCGTCACCGACATGACCGCCGCCACCGCCGCCCGGATGAAGGTCGACTTCGAGGCGCTTCAGCAGCACGCCGCCGCCGAGATCCCGGTCCGCCGGCCCGGCCGGCCGGAGGACGTCGCGCACACCATCTCGTTCCTGGCCAGCGAGGGGGCGTCCTTCGTCTCCGGCCAGGTCATCTACGTCGCCGGCGGCCCCAAGGACTGACCGCCGCCGCCCACCCCGCCCGTCACGGACGGCCACTCCTTTCCTGGGAAGGAGTGGCCGTCGCGCGTTCCGTGGCCACTCTTTCCCCGCCGGAGGGCCGTCCCGCCTTCCGAAGCCACTCTCTCCCCGCCGGAGGGCCGTCCTGTTCGGTTGCCACTGTTTCTCGGTAAGGGTGGCTGTCCCGCGTTCCGTGGCCACGGCGGGTGGCGTGGGGTCAGGAGGGGTCGCGGCGGGTGCGCCAGAGCCAGAGCAGGCCGAGCACGGGGAGCACCAGCGGGATGTAGCCGTATCCGCTGCCGAACTGCGACCAGACCGTCTCGTCCGGGAAGAGCTCCGGGTCGACCACGCTGAGGATCCCGACGCCGAGCACCCCGGCCAGCTCCACCGAGCAGCAGGCCAGCGCGACGCGGCGGCCGGCCGTGCCGGCCCGGGCCAGCCCCACCGCCGCGACGATGTAGATGATCGCCGCGAGTGCGGAAAGGAGGTACGCCACCGGCGCCTCGTCGAATTTCGTGGCGATCTGCAGGCCGGCCCGGCTGGTCGCGGCGATCGCGAAGAGCAGGTAGACCGCGATCAGCAGCCGCCCCGGGCCGGCGTTGGTCCGCTTCGGCGCCCGTACCTCAACCACCGAGCACCGCCGTGCCCCGCCAGGTCGGCGTCGAGCCGGCGCCGTGCCCCGGTGAGAGCCGCTCCTCAGCCACCGAGCACCTCCCAGGTCTGCTGGAGCCGGACCACCACCACCGGTGTGACCAGGCAGACCGCGCAGACGATCGCCGAGCCCCAGCGGGTGGGCTCCATCCGGGCCAGCACCCACGCCAGCGGCGGCAGACAGACCAGCGTCACCAGGTAGCCGGCGAACGCGCCCGGCTCACCCGGCCGTTCTCCGCCGCCGAGGGCGACCAGCGCCACCACCGCGAGCCCGAGCAGCGCCACCTCCAGCACCGCCAGGCCGACGAACTGCGCCCGGTCCGGTGCGCGATGCCGCAGGGTCGCCACCAGGGCCCAGGCCGCCACGAGGAGCGACAGCACGATCGAGGCGGTGGCGAGGAGCCCGTCGACCGGCGAGCCGGCCGCAGCCGCGCTGGTCATCGGGGGCACCCGGTGCTCGGTTCGGTCACCGGCACAGCCTACTAACCCGCGTAGTACTCCCCGCCACCCGCCGCCCCCGCCGGGGGACCCGGCCACGACCGTCTCGGGCGGTGATCGACTCGATGTCGGTGACATCGGGCTGTCGGGGGCAACCGGACGCCACGATGTCGCCGACACCGAGTCGATCAGCCCCGCGTCCGCGTGCCCCCGCGTCCACCGGTCGCAAGATCCGTCGGTGTCGGGGCGCGGGCGGCAGGGTGGGCGACTAGCGTGGATCGAGAGCCGCGGGGTGCCGTGGCGTGATGACCAGGTGGGGGTTCTCGTGGTGCGGTTCGGGTTGTTCGGCACCGGTCACTGGGCGGCGGAGACGCACGGCGCGGCACTGGACGCGCATCCGCGGGCCGCCCTGGCCGGGGTGTGGGGTCGCGACCCGGAGAAGGCCGCCGCCCTGGCCCAGCGCTACGACGTGCCGGCGTTCGGCGACGCCGACGCGCTGATCGAGGCGTGCGACGCGGTCGCGGTGGCCCTCCCGCCGGGCGTCCAGGTCGAGGTCGCCGTGCGTGCCGCCACCGCCGGTCGGCACCTGCTGCTGGACAAGCCGCTCGCCCTGACCGTCGCCGACGCCGACCGGGTGGTCGACGCCGCGCAGGGGTCCGGCGTGGCGTCGGTAATCTTCTTCACCGGCCGCTACCAGCCGGAAATCTCCGGGTTCCTCGCCTCGACCGCGGCCGCCGGCGGCTGGCACACCGCCAAGGCGGTGCGGTTCGGCTCGATCTTCCAGCCCGGCAACCCGTACGGCGCCTCGCCCTGGCGGCGGCAGCACGGCGCGCTCTGGGACATCGGCCCGCACGCGCTCTCCCTGATCCTGCCGGTGCTCGGCCGGGTCACCCGGGTGGCGGCGATGGACGGGCCGAGCGGCCTGGTGCACCTGCTGCTCACCCACGACGGTGGGGCGACCAGCACGGTGTCGCTGACCCTCGACGCGCCGCAGGAGGCGGTGAGCCGCGAGTTCGTCTTCTACGGCGAGAACGGCATCGAGACCGTGCCGGAGGGCGAGGGGGATGCGGTGACCGCGTTCGGGGTGGCGATCGGCCAGCTGCTGGAGGAGATCGAGTCCGGCACCCGGGACCACCGCTGCGACGTCCGCTTCGGTCGCGAGGTGGTCGCCGTCCTCGCCGCCGCCGAGACGGCCCGCGCCGAGTCCCGCACCGTCGACGTCCCCGCCTGACAGCCCGGCTGGCGTCGGCGCTGCGGGCGACCCGGCTCGACCCGGCCACCCCGGTCGGGCAGGTTTGGCCCGAGCAGTGGCTGGTCCTGTTCGGCTGCTGCAAGCCGGTTGAGCCCGGGCGGGGGTCCTGCTGTCGCCGGAACCCCGCCCGGCCCTCAGGCCAGCGTGTTCAACGACTCGGTCAACTCGGCCGGGGAGCCGAACTCCTCCGCCGGCAGGGCCTTGAGCATCTGCAGCATCGCGGTGCTGGCCCCGTTCTCCTGACCCCAGCGGACCAGGTCCTCCCGGGAGACCGGGTAGTCCAGCCCGGCCACGTACTCCTGCAACTGCGCGCCGGTGACGGTCATGCCACCCGGCTACCCGCTCAGCCCGCCGACACACCGCCCAACCATCACGCGCCCGGGACCGGGCGTCGATCGACGCCCGGCGGTTTGCCCGCCGGTGCGCCGGGTAGCCGCCGGCCATGCTGGTTCAGCGGCTCGGCGCGCCGAGCGACTTCGACCCGTTGCTGGAGCGCGTCCGGGACACCCGGATCGTCATGATCGGCGAGGCGACGCACGGCACCTACGACTACTACCGCCTGCGCGAACAGCTCACCCGCCGACTGATCTCCGAGTGCGGCTTCTCCTTCGTCGCCGTGGAGGGGGACTGGCCCGACTGCGACCGGGTGCACCGTTCGGTCACCGCCGCGCCGGGCGGCGCGGTCGTGCCGCAAGCCGCGTTGGAGCGGTTCGAGCGCTGGCCCACCTGGATGTGGTCGAACGCCGAGGTGGCCCGCTTCTGCCGCTGGCTGCGGGCGTGGAACGTGGAGCGGCCGGAGCCGGACCGGGCCGGTTTCCACGGCCTGGACGTCTACAGCCTCTGGGAGTCGATGCAGGCGATCTTCGACTACCTCGGCGAGGAGGACCCGGCGTCGTTGGAGGCGGCCCAGGACGCGTACCGCTGCTTCGAGCCGTACGGCAAGCGGGTCGAGGAGTACGGCATGGCCAGCCGGTTCGTCTCGGCCCGCTGCGAGGAGGAGGTGGTCCGGCTGCTGGCGCGTACCCGGGAGCAGGCCGCCGCGGACGGCGCCGACGCCTTCTCGGTCTGGCAGAACGCGGAGGTGGTGGCCGGCGCGGAGCGGTACTACCGGGCGATGGTCGGCGGCGGGCCGGAGTCGTGGAACGTGCGGGACATCCACATGATGGACACCCTGGACCGGCTGCTGGACCGGTACGGCCCGGACGCGCGGGGCGTCGTCTGGGCGCACAACACCCACGTCGGCGACGCGAGGGCCACCGACATGGCCGCCGACGGGATGGTCAACATCGGCCAGTTGGGCCGGGAGCGGCACGGTGCCGACGAGGTGGTCCTGGTCGGCTTCGGCAGCTACCGGGGGACCGCGATCGCCGCGCCGCGCTGGGGGTCGCCGGCGGAGGCGATGGTGGTGCCGCCGGCCCGCCCGGGCTCGGTGGAGCGGCGGCTGCACGAGCTGATGCCGGAGCGGGCCGTGCTGGTCTTCGGCGGCGACGACCAGCCGGGCTGGGTCACCGACGCCCTCGACCACCGCGCGATCGGGGTGGTCTACGACCCGTCGTTCGAGTCCTGGGGCAATTACGTGCCCACCCGGCTGGGGGAGCGGTACGACGCCTTCGTCTGGTGCGACGAGACGACCGCCCTGCACCCGCTGCCCGCCCTGACCGCCTCCGGCGAGATGGAGACCTACCCGGCCGGCGTCTGAGCCGCGCCGTCGCCGACGCCGGCCAGGACCCGACCGGGGTCGCGGACGCGAGCCGGCGCGCGGTGCGTGTACGCGGCGAAGGCCCGGTCGCGACGCAGTCGCGACCGGGCCTTCGCCCGGCTCAGTGCCGGGCGCCCGCGGCCGTCCTCTCGTCGAGGTGGGCCCGCAGGCCCTCGCCCTCGATGTCCACGTTGGGCAGGGCCCGGTCCAGCCAGCGCGGCAGCCACCAGGCCTTCGCGCCGAGCAGCGACATCACCGCCGGCACGATGGTCATCCGCACCACGAACGCGTCGATGGCGACCCCGACGGCGAGCGCGAAGCCCATCGACTTGATCACCGGGTCCTCGAGGAAGACGAATCCGCCGAAGACCGAGATCATGATCAGCGCCGCGGCGGTGACCACCCGGGCCCCGTGCCCCATCCCGTTGATGGTGGCCTGCTGCGCGGTGTCGCCGTGCACGAAGTCCTCCCGCATCCGGGAGACCAGGAAGACCTCGTAGTCCATCGCCAGACCGAAGAGGATGCCGATCAGCAGGATCGGCAGGAAGCTGATCAGCGGACCGGGGGTGTCCAGGCCGACCAGGTCGGCGAGGTGGCCCTGCTGGAACACTGCCACGGTGATGCCGAAGGTCGCGGCGACGGTGAGCAGGAAGCCCAGCGCGGCCTTGACCGGCACCAGCAGCGAGCGGAAGACCAGCATCAGCAGCAGCACCGACAGCCCGACCACCAGCAGCAGGTAGACCGGCAGGGCGTCGGAGAGCTTCTCGGAGACGTCGATGCCGATCGCGGTGGCCCCGGTCAGCAGCACGTCGACGCCGGTGATCCCGCCGACCGCGGCGCGGAGGTCGTTGACCAGGGTCTCGGTGGCCGGGTCGGTCGGGCCGGTCTTCGGCACCACCCCGATCAGCGCGGTGCGCCCGTCCGGGCTGAACTGCGGCGGCGCCGGCGCGAGGACGTTCTCGGTGCGCTGGATCAGCGCGGTGACCTGCGGTACGGCGGCCGAGGTGGCCTGCGGGTCGTCCCCGGCCACGACCACCGCCAGCCGGCCGGTGAAGCCCGGCCCGAAGCCCTCGGTGATGACGTCGTTCGACACCCGGGCGGGCGAGCCGACCGGTGCGGCCCCGGCGTCGGGGAGCGCCAGCCGCATGTCCGACGTGGGCAGCGCGAGCAGACCGAGGCCGAGCAGCCCGACCAGGATCACCGGCAGCCGGAACCGGGTGACCGCGCGCGCCCAGCGGAACCCGAAGCCGGACCGGTCCTCGGCTGCGGCGACGACCGGCGCCGGGGCGTCGGTGGTGCCGGCCTGCGCCGGCCTCTCGCCCGGAGTCGCCAGCGTCTGTGCCGAGCGCAGCTTGCGGGGGAGCACCCGGCGGCCGGCGAAGCCGAGCAGGGCGGGCTGGAGGGTGATCGCGACCAGCACCGCGACGGTCACCGTGCCGGCGGCCGCCAGACCCATCACGGTCAGGAACGGGATGTTCACCACCGCCAGGCCGGCCAGCGCGATGACCACGGTGGCCCCGGCGAAGACCACCGCCGAGCCGGCGGTGCCGACCGCGCGGCCGACCGCCTCGTCCGGCGGGAGTCCGTCGAGCAGGTTCTGCCGGTAGCGGGAGCTGATGAAGAGCGAGTAGTCGATGCCGACCGCCAGGCCGAGCATCAGGGCGAGGATCGGGGCCGTGCTGGTCAGCTCGACCACGCCGCTGAGCGCGTAGAGGCCGGCCATGCCGACGCCGACGCCGATCAGCGCGTTGAGCATGGTCATCCCGGCCGCCACCAGCGAGCCGAACGTGACCACCAGGACGATCGCGGCGACCGCGACGCCGATCGCCTCGGTCGAGCCGATCTCCGGTTCGCTGTTGAGCACCTCGCCGCCGGGCGCGACCTGCCAGCCCTGCGCCTCGGCGCGCGCGCCGACCTTCTCGTACGCCTCGCGCTGCTCGTCGGTGACCTCGTCCGCGCCGGTGGCGAACTGGACCTGGACCAGCGCGTACCGGCCGTTCGGGGAGACCGCGCCGGACTGGAAGGGGTCGACCGCGCCGACCGCGCCGGGCAGCGTGGCGGCCTCCTGGGCGATCTCCTTCACCACGGCCTGCCCCTGCGGGGTGCCGAGCTGGCCGTCCCCGGGGGCCTTGACCGCGATCGTGCCGGTCGCGCCGCTGGCCGCCGGGAACTGCTCGGCGAGCAGGTCCAGCGCGCGCTGCGATTCGGTGCCGGGCATGGTGAAGTCGCTCGCGGTCGGGCCGCGCAGGGTCGCGGCGGCGAGGCCGAGACCGACGAGTACGACGAGCCAGAGCGCGGCGACGAGCCGCCGCCGGCGCAACGAGCCCCGGCCGAGCCGGTAGAGCAGGGTCGCCATGAGTTCCTTGTCCTCGGTCGTGGTTGATTGCGGACGGGTCAGTCGACGGGTTCCAGCGCCCGCCGGACGAGCGCGAGCAGGGCGGGACGCAGCTCCTCGTCGCGGACGTCCACGAACTCGGCGCACGCCTCCGGGATGCCGGCGAGCAGGACCAGCGCCGCGATCCGGGCCGCCGGGCGCTCCGAGTGGCCGGCGAACGCGTCGATCAGGCGCTCGGAGATCCGTTGGATGTGGGCGAACGCGGGCTGCTGGAGCAGCTCCGGGAACTCGCCGCGGAGCAGGGCGATCTCCCGCCGGAACCGGACCGCGAGGTCGACGAAGCCCTCGGCGGCGACCCGCTGGGCGGCCCCGCCGCGCTGCGCGGCGATCCGCTCGTCGAGATCCCGGAGGACGTCGATCGCCGGGGCCATCAGCTCGGTGAGGATGGCCTCCTTGGTGGCGAAGTGGTAGAGCACCGTCGCCTTCGAGCAGCCCACCTCGCGGGCGATGTCCTGCAACGACGTCCCCCGGTAGCCGCTCGCCGCGAAGCGCCGTGCCGCCGCCACCAGGATCTCGTCGTGCGTCTCCGCCACCGCCCGTGCCATGCCGGTCCACCTCCCCGACCCAGCATGCCTGACCGATCGGTCAGACCCTGACCGATCGGTCAGACGGATCCGGTGGCATTCGCCACACGCCGGAGAGGTTTACCGGGTGGATGGCCCGGCCCAGCCGGCGAGCCATTCACCGCTCCAGGTCAGCGTCCCCGTCCGCAGATCGGCGACGAGCCCGCGGACCCAGTCCAGCTCGGCGCGCATCATCGCCAGCCGGTACTCGTCCTCCACCAGGAAGAGCCGGGGTAGTTCGACGGCGGCCAGCACCGCCTCGCGTTCGCGCAGCCGGGCCGTGAGCACCTCGACGCGGCGTTCGAGCTGCCGGGCGGCCTCGGCCGGCGGCAGGATCGGCAGGAAGGACAGGGCCGCGGGAAACTCCGGGAACTCCCGCGCCGGCGCGGCCAACGCGTCGGCGAGCCATTCGTCGAGGGTGCGGCGACCGAGGTCGGTCAGCTCGTAGACGGTGCGTTCCGGGCGGCGCTCGTCGCGTGCGGTGTGGCTGACCCGGATCAGCTCCTCGCGGCGCAGCCGCTCGATGGTCTGGTAGATGCTGTTGCGCTGCGCGACGTTGACCACGTCCTGCTTGTCGCGCTCCCGGATCACCTGCTGCATCCGGTACGCGTGCATCGGCTCCTCGACCAGCAGCGCCAGCACCATCATCGCCAACGGTGAGCGGCGCTGTGCGCGGGCAGCCATGGCCTCACCTTAGGTGACGACCTTCCGAGCGATAGTCATTCTATGTATAGTCATCACATGACTAAAGCTCTCATCATCGGCGGTGGCATCGCCGGCCCCGTCGCCGCGATGGCGCTCCAGCGCGCCGGCATCGAGTCGGTGGTCCACGAGGCGTACGAGCGGGACGCGACGGGCGTCGGGGCGTTCCTCACCCTGTCGGTCAACGGCGTGGACGCGCTGCGCGCGGTCGGGCTGGACGGGCTGGTCACCGGGCTCGGCCACCCGACGCCCCGGATGGCGATGCACAACCACCGGGGCCGCCGGCTGGCGGAGTTCGGTACCAGCGGCACCCGCACCCACGGCCTGGGCAGCAGCACGGTCAAGCGCTCCGACCTCTACCGCGCCCTGCGGGACGAGGCGACCCGCCGGGGCGTGTCGATCGTGCACGGCACCCGGCTGGTCGACGCCGAGCCGACCGGGTCGGGGGTGCGGGCCCGGTTCGCCGACGGCCGGACCGCCGAGGGGGACCTGCTGATCGGCGCGGACGGGCTGCGTTCGCGTACCCGCCGGCTGATCGACCCGGCCGCCCCGACGCCCCGGTACGTGCCGCTGCTCAACGCCGGCGGGTTCACCCGGGTGGCGGGGCTGGGCGGCGAGCCCGGGGTGATGCACATGATCTTCGGGAGGCGCTGCTTCTTCTGCTGGATGCCGGTCGGCGGCGACGAGGTCTGGTGGTTCGCCAACCCGCCCCAGCCGACCGAGCTCACCCCGGCGCAGCTCGCCGCGATCGACGCCGAGCAGTGGCGGTCCCGGCTGCGCGCGTTGTTCGCCGAGGACGCCGGTCCGGCCTCGCGGATCATCGACGCCACCGACCGGCTGGAGTGCGGCTGGCCCACCTACGACCTGCCGTCGGTCCCGGTCTGGCACACCGACCGCATGGTGATCATCGGCGACGCCGCGCACACCGCCGCCCCCTCCTCCGGGCAGGGCGCCGCGATGGCGTTCGAGGACGCCGTGCAGCTGGCCCGCTGCCTGCGCGACCTGCCCGACTGCGCGGAGGCGTTCGGGGCGTACGAGCGGCTGCGCCGGGAGCGGGTGGAGCGGGTGGTGGTCCAGGGGCGGCGCACCAGCAGCACGAAGGTGGCCGGGCCGGTCGGTCGGGTGGTGCGCGACGTCGCGCTGCCGTTGTTCGCCCGCCGCTTCGCCCGCGACGGTGGCGCCTCGCTGTCCTGGCTCTACGACCACCACATCGACTGGGACGCGAAGGTGACCGCCTAGGGCTGCCCTGCCGATCAGGGGAGCCGGATGGTGGCGGCGATGAGGACCAGGCTGGTTCGGTGGATGAATGCCCGTTCGGCGGATCGGTGGCCAGGTCACGCCACGGGGCAGTCAACCGGCGATACGGTCACTCGACGACCGCTGGCGGCGAGCAGGCCGCGGCACGGCAGGTGGTGAACTCGTTTCCGGCACCAGCCCGGGGAGAGCTACCTCGTTCCAGTAAGGAGACGGCAGTGCGGATCTTCGTCGCGGGGGGCACCGGGGTCCTGGGTCGGCCCCTCGTCGAGGCGCTGGTGGGCCTGGGCCACGAGGTCACGGCCAGCACCCACCGGAGCGAGAACTTCTCCGTCGTGGAGGCGCTCGGGGCGCGGCCGGCATTGATGGACGGGCTGGACGATGCCGCGGTTCGGCAAGCGGTCGTCGAGGCCGAACCGGAGGTGATCATCAACCAGATCACGGCGCTCTCCACGCCGTCTCGGGACTACGCGAAGTGGCTGGAGGTGACCAATCGGCTGCGGAGCGAGGGCACCAGGATTCTGATGACGGCGGCTCGCGAAGCCGGCACCCGTCGGGTTGTCGCGCAGAGCGCCAGCTTCATGACCCAGCCGGACGGACCGGGGCCCACGGACGAGTCGGCACCGCTCTACCTGGAAGCCCCGGAGCCGATCCGCAGCCACGTACAGGCGAACGTCGCGGCCGAGACGCTGGTGTTGGAGACACCAGGGATCGAAGGCGTCGTCCTCCGATACGGGTTTCTCTACGGTCAGCACACCGCGATCGGGCCGGGTGGAGACTGGGCGACAGCGGTCAAGTCGGGCGACCTGCCGATCGTCGGCGAGGGCACCGGCCGGTATCCGTTCGTTCACGTCCGCGACGCGGTGTCGGCCACCGTGCAGGCGGTCGACAGGGGGAGCCCCGGAATCTACAACGTCGTGGGGGACGAGCCCGCCCCCCAGGCTGAGTGGCTGCCGTACCTGGCCGAAGTCCTGGACGCCCCTCCGCCGCGGCGCGTCTCGGAGGAGGAGGCCGAGGAACAGATCGGCGTTCAAGCCGTGTACTACGGCACCCAGCTGCCCGCGGCCAGCAACGCCAAGGCCAAGTCCGCGTTGGGGCTGAACCTCGAGTACCCGTCCTGGCGGGCGGGATTCCGGGAGCTGTTCAGCTGACCGTCCTGCGGGGTGGGCCGGGAGCCTGATCGCGCTTCCCTGATCGGCCGGACCCGGCTCAGTCGGCCGCCGCGCCGTGCGCCCGGTCGTACGCGGCCCGGGCGTCGGCGATCGCGGTGCGGTGCCGCTCCGCCCAGCTGGTCAGGGCGACCAGCGACTCGTAGAGCTCCAGGGCGATCGGGGTGGCGGTGTACTCCACCTTCGGCGGCACCGTCGGGTACACCCGCCGGTGCAGCAGCCCGTCGCGTTCCAGGTTGCGCAGGGTCAGGGTGAGCATCCGCCGGCTGATCCCCTCCACGCAGCGCTCCAGCTCGGTGAAGCGGACCGGGCCCTGGGAGGCGGCGACCAGGATGCCGATGCTCCACTTGCCGCCCACCCGGTCGAGCACCTCGCGCACCGTGCAGGCCTTGGCCTGGCCGGGGGTGAACGGCCCGTCGCCGACGCCGCACGCCTGCCCCCGGCCGGCGGCCGCGGACACATCGCTGTTCCCCTGGGACATGAAAGTGCCTCCTTACGCTCCGCCTCATGGTCACAGATGATGGCACCGGTAACAAACCGTGCACCAAGGAGGCGTCCGATGTCGACCCGTACCGTCGAGGCCCGCTGGCCCGCCCTGCTCGTGCTCTGCGCCGGCAGCCTCATGATCATTCTGGACGGCACCATCGTCGCGGTGGCGCTGCCGGCGATCCAGCGCGACCTCGGCTTCACCGCCACCGGCCTGGCCTGGGTGGTCAACGCCTACCTGGTCGCCTTCGGCGGGCTGCTGCTGCTCGCCGGACGCCTCGGCGACCTGCTCGGCCGCCGGCCGGTATTCCTGGCCGGCGTCGCGCTCTTCACCCTGACCTCGCTGTTCTGCGCCGTCGCAACCGGGCCGGAGGTGCTGGTCGTCGCCCGGTTCCTCCAGGGCGTCGGCGGGGCGCTGACGATGGCGGTCAGCCTCGGCATGATCGTCCGGCTCTTCCCGGAACCGGCCGAGCGGGCCCGGGCGATCGCCGTCTTCAGCTTCACCGGCGCCGCGGGCGGTTCGATCGGCATGCTCGCCGGGGGTCTGC
This sequence comes from Micromonospora phytophila, assembly GCF_023656545.1. Lineage (GTDB taxonomy): Bacteria > Actinomycetota > Actinomycetes > Mycobacteriales > Micromonosporaceae > Micromonospora > Micromonospora phytophila. The sequence continues at coordinate 16,884 of NZ_JAMOKF010000092.1, forward strand.
TCACCGATTTCGCCGGGTGGCCGTCGATCTTCCTGGTCAACCTGCCGCTCGGCGTGGCCGTCCTGGTGGCCGCCGTACGCCTGATCGCACCCGACCGGGGCATCGGGCTCCGCGCCGGCCTGGACCTGCTCGGCGCGGCGCTGGTCACCGCCGGCCTGATGGTCGCGGTGCTGGCGATCGTCGGCACCGGCGAGCACGGCTGGACCTCGGCGCGGACGCTCGGCGCCGCCGCGCTCGCAGCGGCCCTGCTCGGCGCGTTCGCCCTGCGGCAGCGGACGACCGCCACCCCGCTGCTGCCGCCGCGGGTGCTGCGTACCCCCGATTTGGTGGCCGCCAACGTCGTGCAGTTCCTCATGATCGCCGCCTTCTTCGGCTTCCAGTTCCTGCTCGCGCTGGAACTCCAGCTGGTGCTGGCGCTCGACGCCGCCGCCACCGGGCTGGCCTTCCTGCCCACCCCGGTGGTGATCGCGGTGGTCTCGCTCGGCCTCGCCGGCCGGCTGGTCGCCCGCTTCGGCGCCCGGGCCGTGCTGCTGGCCGGGCTCACGCTCGCCGTGGTCGGGTTCCTGCTGCTCGCCCGGCTGCCGGTCGACGGCGGCTACCTGGCCGACGTGCTCCCCGCCATGCTGGTCTTCGGCGTCGCCGGTGGCCTGGCGCTGCCGGCGGTGACCACGCTGGCGATGGCCGGGGCCGACCCGGCCGACGCCGGCCTGGCCTCCGGGCTGGTCAACACCACCCAGCAGGTCGGCGGCGCGCTGGGGCTCGCCGCGCTCGCCACCCTGGCCGCCACCCG
>NZ_JAMOKF010000093.1 GCF_023656545.1 Micromonospora phytophila
GCGGCCGTCCCGGCGGAGGCTTCTACGGCGGCGGTGGGCCCCAGGCCGGCGGGGGCATCCCCGGCGGCGGCCGGGCCGAGCCGCCGCGTCGTGGCGGCGAACCGGATCCGCGCGGCCAGCGACAGGGCCGCCGGCGCGACGACGGCTACGACGACGGTCGCGGTGGCCCGTACGGGCAGGTGCCGGGTGGCGGCCGGGGTTACCGGGGCGACCGGTACTGACTTCTCCCGCAGGTCCGGGTGACCGCCGCTGGGCGGTCACCCGGTCAGCGGCGGGTCAGATCCGGCGCAGCACGGCGACGACCCGACCCATGATGGTGGAGTCGTCACCGGGGATCGGGTCGAAGGCCGGGTTCTGCGGCATCAGCCAGACGTGGCCGTCCCGGCGGCGGTAGGTCTTGACGGTGGCCTCGCCGTCGAGCATGGCGGCCACGATGTCGCCGGACTCGGCGTTGGGCTGCTGCCGGACGACCACCCAGTCGCCGTCGCAGATCGCCGCGTCGAGCATCGAGTCGCCCTTGACCTGGAGCATGAAGACCTCGCCCTCACCCACCAGCTCGCGGGGGAGCGGGAAGATGTCCTCCACGGCCTGCTCGGCGAGGATCGGGCCACCGGCGGCGATCCGGCCCAGCATCGGCACGTACGCCGGGGCGGGGCGCTGCGAGCGGGCCACCTCGTCGTCGACCTCGGCGGGCGCCCGGACGTCGACCGCACGCGGGCGGTTGGGGTCGCGGCGCAGGAAGCCCTTCTTCTCCAGCTCCTTGAGCTGGTAGGCGACGCTGGACGGCGAGACCAGCCCGACGGCCTCGCCGATCTCCCGGACGCTCGGCGGGTAGCCGTGCCGTTCCACCCAGCTGCGGATGAACTCCAGGATCCGCCGCTGCCGGGCGGTCAGGTCGACCGTCGCCGGGTCGGGGAAGCTGCTGACCACCGGGGTGACGGGGCGCACGGCGGCCTGCCCGGTCCGGGTGCGCGCGGCGCCCCGGCGTCGGGTGGCCGGCGAACCCGCCTCGGTGATCTGCTGCGGGCTCTTCGGCCGGCTGGCCCGGTCCTCGGTCACGTCCGTCCTCCCTGGTCGGCGCTGGGTGCCTTGTCGGCTCGTGGTGCGTGCGGTGGTGCTGCGGTGGCCGGTGCGACGGATGACTCCGCAGCCGGTTGTTCCTGACCGTATAGGTGAGATCGGTCATTTTCAAACATCTGTACGACCTCACTCCGGCGTGTCGGTGTGAAAAACCGGTCTGCTCGTACTCCTGTTCTGGTAAATGGTACGTCGGGTCGAACGGGTGTTCGACCTCCGGCGGCTCTCCAACGGGTCCGGTGCGCCGGGCGGGCAACCCCGGCGGGGGTCGGAGCGTTGGGTTCTCCGGCGGCGCTTGCGAGGTGGATCGGCGAGGCTGGCGGGTGACGCGCCGGACACGCCGGCCAACTTGACCACGGTTCGTCGGCGGCATACGGTCAACCCCTAGATGTAGTAGTCACATGGGCGTAAGTCGCCTACAGGTTGGGTTCGACTACCGACCGCACTCCCGTACCGTCGGCACGGCGAAGTCCATCGGTAGATGGCTCCGCCGTGGCGACGCGTGCCCGGAGGCGGCCGGTGTGCGTGCCCGCGGTCGACGAAGGAGGTCAGGCGATGCGCTGTCCGTACTGCCGCCACGCCGACTCCCGGGTGGTCGACTCGCGGGAGGCCGACGACGGTCAGCTGATCCGTCGGCGTCGGTCCTGCCCGGAGTGCGGCAAGCGGTTCACCACGGTCGAGGAGGCCGTCCTCGCGGTGGTCAAGCGCAGCGGGGTCACCGAGCCGTTCAGCCGCACGAAGATCGTCGGCGGGGTACGCAAGGCGTGCCAGGGCCGGCCGGTCGACGACGACTCGCTCGCGCTGCTGGCGCAGAAGGTCGAGGAGACCGTCCGGGCCAAGGGGGCCGCCGAGATCCCGAGCCACGAGGTGGGGCTCGCGATCCTGGGCCCGCTGCGGGACCTGGACGAGGTGGCCTACATGCGGTTCGCCAGCGTCTACCGGTCGTTCGACTCGCTCGCCGACTTCGAGCGCGAGATCGAGACGTTGCGGGCCGCCGCACGCGCCCGGGAGGGCGCCGGGGCCGGGTCGGCCGAGGCCGCCGGCCGTACCACCTGATTTTTTGCAGTTTGACAGTCGGAGCGCGCGGCGGGTGACCGCGCGGACGAGGGGGCGGATGAGATGTCGGGGGACGGTGTGACAACGAGCAGGTCGCGGAGCAAGGCCGGTGCGGGTCTGAAGGTCGAGCGGGTCTGGACGACCGAGGGGGTGCACCCCTACGACGAGGTCGCCTGGGAGCGGCGCGACGTCGTGATGACGAACTGGCGGGACGGCTCGATCAACTTCGAGCAGCGCGGGGTGGAGTTCCCCGAGTCCTGGTCCGTCAACGCGGCCAACATCGTGACCACGAAGTACTTCCGGGGCGCGGTGGGCACCCCGGAGCGGGAGTGGTCGCTCAAGCAGCTGATCGACCGGGTGGTCTCCACCTACCGCACCGCCGGTGAGGAGTACGGCTACTTCGCCTCCCCGGCCGACGCCGAGGTCTTCGCCCACGAGCTGACCTGGATGCTGCTGAACCAGGTGTTCAGCTTCAACTCGCCGGTCTGGTTCAACGTCGGCACGCCGTCGCCGCAGCAGGTCAGCGCCTGCTTCATCCTGGCCGTCGACGACTCGATGGACTCCATCCTGGACTGGTACAAGGAGGAGGGGCTGATCTTCAAGGGCGGCTCCGGCTCCGGGGTCAACCTGTCCCGGATCCGCTCCTCCCGCGAGCTGCTCTCCTCCGGCGGCAACGCCTCCGGCCCGGTCAGCTTCATGCGCGGCGCGGACGCCTCCGCCGGCACCATCAAGTCCGGCGGCGCCACCCGACGCGCGGCGAAGATGGTCATCCTCGACGTGGACCACCCGGACATCCAGGAGTTCGTGGTCACCAAGGCGCGCGAGGAGGACAAGATCCGCGCGCTGCGCGACGCCGGGTTCGACATGGACCTGGGCGGCGCCGACATCGTCAGCGTGCAGTACCAGAACGCCAACAACTCCGTCCGCGTCTCCGACGAGTTCATGACGGCGGTGGAGAACGACGGCGGTTTCGACCTGCGGGGCCGGCTCGACGGGGCGACGATCGAGACGATCAACGCGAAGAAGCTCTTCCGCGCCATCTCCCAGGCCGCCTGGGAGTGCGCCGACCCCGGCCTGCAGTACGACGACACGATCAACGACTGGCACACCTGCCCGGAGACCGGGCGGATCACCGCGTCGAACCCGTGCTCGGAGTACCTGCACCTGGACAACTCCTCGTGCAACCTGGCCTCGCTGAACCTGATGAAGTTCCTCCGCGCCGACGGTGGCTTCGACGTGGAGAAGTTCGTCAAGTCGGTCGAGCTGGTCATCACCGCGATGGACATCTCGATCTGCTTCGCCGACTTCCCGACCGAGAAGATCGGCGAGACCTCCCGCGCCTACCGGCAGCTCGGCATCGGCTACGCCAACCTCGGCGCGCTGCTGATGGCCACCGGCCTGCCGTACGACTCGGAGCAGGGCCGCTCGGTCGCCGCGGCGATCACCTCGCTGATGACCGGCACCGCCTACCGCCGCTCCGCCGAGCTGGCCGGCGTCGTCGGCCCGTACGACGGCTACGCCCGCAACGCCGAGCCGCACAAGCGGGTCATGCGCAAGCACGCCGCCGCCAACGACGAGATCAAGCCCACCAGCCCCGTGGCCACCGCGATCGTCCGTGAGGCCACGAAGCAGTGGACCCAGGGCAACAAGGTCGGTGACAAGTTCGGCTGGCGCAACTCGCAGGCCAGCGTCCTCGCGCCGACCGGCACCATCGGCTTCATGATGGACTGCGACACCACCGGCGTGGAGCCGGACCTGGCGCTGGTCAAGTTCAAGAAGCTGGTCGGCGGCGGCTCGATGCAGATCGTCAACCAGACCGTGCCGCGCGCCCTGCGCAGCCTCGGCTACCCCGAGGAGCAGGTCGAGGCGATCATCGAGCACATCGCCGACCACGGCCACGTGGTGGACGCCCCCGGGCTCAAGCCGGAGCACTACCCGGTCTTCGACTGCGCGATGGGCGAGCGGACGATCGCCCCGATGGGTCACGTGCGGATGATGGCGGCGATCCAGCCGTTCGTCTCCGGCGCCATCTCCAAGACGGTCAACATGCCGGAGGCGGCCACCGTCGAGGACGTCGAGAAGATCTACTTCGAGGGCTGGAAGCTCGGCCTCAAGGCGCTGGCGATCTACCGGGACAACTGCAAGGTCGGCCAGCCCCTCTCGGTGGCCAAGTCCAACAAGGCCACCGAGCCGGCCGCGGTCGAGGCCGCCGCCGTCGAGAAGGTGGTCGAGAAGGTCGTGGAGTACCGCCCGGTGCGCAAGCGGCTGCCGAAGAAGCGCCCGTCGGAGACGGTCAGCTTCTCCGTCGGCGGCGCCGAGGGCTACCTCACCGCCTCGTCCTACCCGGACGACGGCCTCGGCGAGGTCTTCCTCAAGATGTCGAAGCAGGGCTCGACGCTGGCCGGCGTGATGGACGCCTTCTCGGTGGCCATCTCGATCGGCCTCCAGTACGGCGTGCCGCTGGAGACGTTCGTCAGCAAGTTCACCAACATGCGCTTCGAGCCGGCCGGTATGACGGACGACCCGGACGTGCGGATGGCCGCCTCGGTGATGGACTACATCTTCCGTCGCCTGGCGCTGGACTTCCTGCCGTACGAGCGCCGCGCGGAGCTGGGCATCTTCACCGCCAAGGAGCGGGCCGCCCAGCTCCGGGCCGAGGCGGAGGCGGAGGCGAGCGGTGCGGACCTCACCGCGATGGCCGCCTCCGCCCCGGTCGAAGCGAAGACCGGCCCGGGCGCCCAGCCGGCGCAGGAGACCGCCGAGATCGCCGCCGCCAAGCCGGCGCCGTCGGTCGGTTCCAGCACCGAGCTGCTCGAGGCCGTGATCGGCAAGGCCGCCGACGCGCCGCTCTGCTTCACCTGCGGTACGAAGATGCGCCCGGCCGGCAGCTGCTACGTCTGTGAGGGCTGCGGCTCCACCAGCGGTTGCAGCTGACGTACGAGCGCAACCGCAACTGAGGTCACCCTCGGCGTGAGGGTGTCGACGGTCGAATAGTGGTAAGGGGAGTCGGGCAGCGCCCGGCTCCCCTTCCGCTGTCCGAAGTGGATCCGGGGCGGCGCGCGTGCCGGGTGCGCTGCGATCATCGCGAGATGACGATCGCCGAGAGCTACGTCGAGTTCGGCACGCGCGAGGCGCGGGGTGTGTCACCGGCGTACGAACGCCTGTCCCTCGCGGTCTCCCGCGACGATGAACTGCTCGCCCTGCTCGACACGCTCCCGCCGGCCAAGCGGCAGCCGAATCTGCTGTTCGGCGTCGTACGCCTGCTCGGCGGGCCGGTCGAAGAGCCGGCCGCGTTCCACGACTTCACGGTGGCGAACTGGGCCGCGATCGAGGCGGAGCTGCGCACCCGGACCGTCCAGACGAACGAGGCCGGGCGGTGCGCAGTACTCCTACCGGTGCTCGCCGCCCTGCCGCAGCCGCTCGCGCTGCTGGAGGTCGGCGCGTCCGCCGGGCTCTGTCTCTACCCGGACCGGTACGCCTACCGCTACGGCGACCACACGATCGGCGCCGGTGCGCCGGTCCTCGACTGCGCGGCCACCGGGATGACGCCGCCGGCCAATCTGCCGGAGGTGGTGTGGCGGGCCGGCCTGGATTTGAACCCGCTCGACGTGACCGAACCAGCGGACCTCGCCTGGCTCGACGCGCTCATCTGGCCGGAGCACACGCACCGCCGCGACCGGTTGCGGGACGCGACCGCCGTCGCCGCGGCCGAACCGCCGCTGCTCGTCCGCGGCGACCTGGTGGACGACCTGCCGGCGCTGGCCTCGCGGGCCCCGGCCGACGCGACCCTGGTGGTGTTCCACACGTCCGTGCTGTACCAGGTGCCGGCGTCGCGACGGGAGGCGTTCGCCGAGGTGGTGGGCGGGTTGCCGGGACACTGGATCGCGAACGAGGCCCCGGACGTGCTGCCCTACGACGCGCTGCCCGCGCCGCCCGGCGACGCGATGCACAACGTGCTGGCACTGGACGGGAGGCCGCTGGCCTGGACCCGGGGGCACGGTCAGGCGATCGTCTGGTTCGCGTGACGCGGCAGCATCTCGCCGAGATCTCGGAGCGTCGGTCCGCCCTCGCCCGGCCGGGTGGCCGTTGTCAGGTCCCGTCCAAGCTCCGGGCTCGCGCTGACGCGGTCGGGCGCGGGATCCGCGGTGCTAGGGTTCGATACGAGTGATCGCACGAAGGGGACCAGACATGGCAGGTGACGACGACATCTCCGGGTGATACCGGACGTGTCCGGCCATCGGGCAGGCGCGCAGCAGCGCAGCCGCCGTGGCCATGCCGTCGTTTCACCAGGCCTTGTCTCCCGCTGGGCGGCTCCGGCGCGCCCACCTCACCTCCGAGGTCCCTTCCATGTCCGACGCGTTCATCATCTGCTCGAACCTCTCCTTCTCCTGGCCGGACGACACTCCGGTCTTCCAGGACCTGTCCTTCACCGTCGGCGGTGGCCGCACCGGCCTCGTCGCACCCAACGGCGCCGGCAAGAGCACCCTGCTCCGGCTGATCGCCGGGGAGCTGCGGCCGACCGGCGGCACCGTCACCGTCAACGGGATGCTCGGCTACCTCCCGCAGAACCTGTCCCTGGTCGGCGACCTGACCGTGGCCGAGGTGCTGGAGATCGCCCCGGTGCTCCGGGCGCTCGACGCCATCGAGTCCGGGGACGCCGGCGAGGAGCACTTCACCACGATCGGCAACGACTGGGACATCGAGGAGCGCACCCGCGCCGAGCTGGACCGGCTCGGTCTCGGCGACGTCACCCTCGATCGCCCTCTGCACACCCTCAGCGGTGGGCAGGTCGTCTCCCTCGGCCTCGCGGCGCAGCTGCTGAAGCGGCCCGACGTCCTGCTGCTCGACGAACCGACCAACAACCTCGACGTCGACGCCCGCCACAAGCTCTACGGCGTGCTGGAGAACTGGACCGGCTGCCTGCTGCTGGTCAGCCACGACCGGGCGCTGCTCGACCGGATGGAGCGCATCGTCGAACTCGACCGGGGCGAGGTCCGGTCCTACGGCGGGAACTTCACGGCGTACACCGAGGCCGTGCGCGCCTCGCAGGAGGTCGCCGAGAAGAACGTCCGCAACGCCGAGCAGGAGGTCAAACGGGAGAAGCGGGAGATGCAGCAGGCCCGCGAGCGGGCCGAGCGCCGGCAGAGCAACGCCAGCCGCAACCTCAAGAGCGCCGGGCTGGCCCGCATCGTCGCCGGCGGCCTGAAGCGCAGCGCGCAGGAGTCGGCCGGGAAGGCGAACGAGACGCACGCCGCGCGGGTCAGCGACGCCCGGGCCCGCCTCGACGAGGTCGGTCGCGCCCTGCGCGACGAGCAGAAGATCACCCTGGAGCTGCCCGGGACGAACGTCCCGGCCGGCCGTACGGTCTTCGCGGGTGAGCGGATGCAGGTCCGGCACGGCGGGCGGGCCGTCTTCGCCGGCGACGGCGTCGACCTGAGCATCCGGGGGCCGGAGCGGATCGCGCTGACCGGGCCCAACGGCGCCGGCAAGTCGACCCTGCTGCGCCTGGTCCAGGGCGATCTGGAGCCGGAGAACGGGGTGACCAGGCGGGCCGACGGGCGGATCGCCTACCTGTCGCAGCGGCTGGACCTGCTGGACCTCGACCGCACGGTGGCGGAGAACCTGGCCGCGTTCGCGCCCGTCATGCCGGAGGCGCAGCGGATGAACCTGCTCGCCCGGTTCCTGTTCCGGGGCGCTCGCATGCACCTTCCGGTCGGGGTGCTCTCCGGCGGCGAGCGGCTGCGCGCCACCCTGGCCTGCGTCCTGTGCGCCGAACCCGCGCCCCAGCTGCTGTTGCTGGACGAGCCGACCAACAACCTCGACCTGGTCAGCGTCGGTCAGCTGGAGAGCGCGCTCAACGCGTACGAGGGCGCGTTCGTGGTGGTCAGCCACGACGAGCGGTTCCTCGCCGACATCGGGGTGGAGCGCTGGCTGCGGCTGGCCGACGGCCGGCTGGTGGAGACGGGAGCCCCCGAGACGCGCTGACGCACCACCGTGCGGCATGCCCGCGGTGTCACCGGAACGGTTCCGCCGGGACATGCCGCGTCCGGGGCGGGTGGGACGGGCGTGGTCTGGGCTCAGATCCAGCCGCGCCGGGCCGCCTCGACGCCGGCCTGGAAGCGACTGCTCGCCTCGAGCCGATCGGTCAGCGAGTTCATCAGCCGCTGGACGCTCCGGGCGGAGACACCCAGCTGCCGGGCTGCCGACTCGTCGGTGTGCCCGGCGGCGAAGAGCTGCAGCAGCGCCTTCTCCTGCGGGCCGAGCGTCGTCGATCGCTTGTCGGGGCTGTCACCGAACGGAGTGCCCTGCTGCCAGACCTGCTCGAAGAGGGCGAGCAGGCCGGCGACCAGGCCCGGACTGCGGAGTTCCAGGGCACCGAGTCGGGGTTGCCTCGGGTCGATCGGCGTCAGTGCGATGCTCCGGTCCACGATGACCATGCGCATCGGCAGTGTCGGCGCCGTACGGGACTCGCTGCCCAACTCCGCCATCCGCCGTGCGTGCGCCAGCGTCGCCGGGTCGTTGCGGAAGCTGTCCTGATAGACGTTGCGGATTCGCACGGTCCGCTCGAGCGCCGCCGCATTGAGGGGCGCCTCGGACTGCAGGGTGTCGGCCGGTTGTGCCCCGCCAGGGGTGAAGGAGAGGCATTCCGTCTTGGCTGTGCGGGCGAGCTCGGCGAGCCGCTCGCGGACCGCCTCGATGCCCTTCAGCCGGATCGCCACCTCCTCGTGATCGTGCGTCATCGCCAGGTCGGCGATCGCCGTCCGGACCGTCTCGATCTGCCGCTGGCGGACCGCGATGTCGGCCTCCACCTTCGTCAGCAGCGCGGCGAGCCCGGTCTGCGGGCGCACGGCTCGCGCCGCGCCGCCGGCGTCGAGACGGATCAGCGCCAGGCCCGCCAGGGCGTCCAACGCATGGTGCACCTGTGACTGGTCGATGTGGAGCCGGGCCGCCAGCCCGGCCACGTCCAGCGTCGGGTGCGCGATCATCGTGAGGTAGACCGACTCATCCGTCGCCGACAAACCCAGTGCCTCCAGCATTGATCCTCCCCGTTGCGTGTTGGTGTGATCCTAGGGCGGCGGCGACCGGTGCGGGGTCCCGGTCGCCGCCATTGCGACTTCTCGCCTGGCAGGGTTCCGCCACTCCCCACCCGGTGACAGCGGGGCGCGGCTGAGGCACGCTTTTCCCAACGCGGTGAACAAACACCGGAACAGGGCCCGACCGGCCCGAATCTTCTGAGCATTTATGCGGGAGGGAATTGCTATGCCTGCAATCCGGAACCTGTCGAATCGGCTGTATGTCGCCGCCGTCCTCGCCTCGGTGGTGGCCGTGGCACTGACCCAGGTCGCGGGTGGCGACACCGGGACGGCCGTGCTGGCCGAGGGCTTCGGCTGGACCGATCCGGGGTTGTCCGACCGGGGTCAGTCGTGATCGCCGCCCTGGCCCGCATCGCCCCGCTCGACGGCAACTGTGAGCATTCCGAAGTGGAACTTCGGGGCCAGCTGCGGGCACGTGCGGGCAAAGACCGGCGAATCAACCATCTGCAGATCCGGGCCGGGCCGGCCGGATTCGACATCATCGCCTTTGTGACTGCCGACAATTCGTTGGCAGCGCATTCCATCCTGCACGGGCTGGTGCAGGAGTTGATTGTTGACGACCCCCGACTTCGCCTTTGGCGTGTCATATGAATTCCCTCCGCCCGTCCGGAAAAGGGCGGGTCGACCCCCCGAAAGGAACCGAAGTGTTCGTGCAGAGCGTACGCAGAATGGGCGGCCTCGCCGCCGTCGCCACGTTGGCCACCGCCATCGCGGCGGCCGTCGCCATCTCCCCCACGGCGGCCATGGCCGCTCCTGCCACTCCCTACTTCAGCTCCACCATCGACAGCTACGCCGGCTACGACGGCCAGGAAATCTGCGACCCGAGCGCCAAGCCGGGCGTGGTGGGCTTCAAGGACCTGCTGAACTCGACCTACGGCTCGCACACCTGGGGCATCGTCCGGGACTGCAGCAGTGGCGGCACCAGTGAACACAAGGAGGGCCGGGCGCTCGACTACCACTTCAACTACTACGACGCCGCGCAGCGGGCCGATGCCGCCGACCTGCGCGACTGGCTGCTGGCCACCGACTCATACGGCAACAAGCACGCCATGGCCCGCCGCCTCGGCATCATGTACATGATCTGGAACAACGAGATCTGGAAGTCGTACGAGGCGTCCGCCGGGTGGCAGCCCTACAGCGGTTCCAGCCCGCACACCGACCACATCCACTTCAGCTTCAGCTGGGACGGCGCGAAGAAGCGCACCTCGTGGTGGTCCGGTGGCGATGTCCTGCCTGAGCCGGAGGATGTGCCGATCTCGGGTGACTGGGACGCCGACGGCGACGAGACGGTGGGCGTCTTCCGTCCGAGCAACTCGACCTTCTACCTGCGCAACACCAACAGCGGCGTGGCCACGAGCGTCTTCAAGTTCGGCCACGGGCCGTCCGGCGACATCCCGGTGGTCGGCGACTGGAACAACGACGGCAAGGACACCGTCGGCGTCTTCCGGCCGAGCAACTCGACCTGGTACCTGACCAACGGCACCACCAGCACCGACATGGAGTTCATCTTCGGCCACGGTGCGTCGGGTGACCGGCCGGTTGCCGGTGACTGGAACAACGACGGCACGGACACCGTCGGCGTCTTCCGGCCCGACGTCTCGACCTGGTACCTGACCAACGGCACGACCAGCACCGACATGGAGTTCAAGTTCGGCCACGGTCCGTCGGGTGACCAGGCGGTTGCCGGTGACTGGAACAACGACGGCAAGGACACCGTCGGCGTCTTCCGGCCCAGCAACTCGACCTGGTACCTGACCAACGCCACCGGGACCACCGACGTGTCGTTCATCTTCGGCCACGGCCCCTCGGGCGACGTGGCGGTGCCGGGTGACTGGGACAACGACGGCGACGCCACCCCGGGTGTCCGCCGGCCGAGCAACAACACCGTCTACCTCCGCAACACCAACAGCGGCGGTCCGGTCGACATGGAGTTCATCTACGGCATCTGATTCGGCTCACCGCGGTGGCGGGGCCCGGGAACCTTCCCGGGCCCCGCCACCGTGTTCCCGCGAAGTCGCTCGAATCCAGCCGCGCCGGCCGGCGCCGACCTCCAGGTGGCCTGCCCCACCGTCCACCTGCCGGACCGCCTCAGTCTGCCAGCTCGCCGAGGCCGTTCACCTGAGCAGGTCGCCTCAGCGGCCTGCCCGCTCGTGGCGCAGCAGCACCACGCCGTTGCCGAAGGACCGGGTCCCGGCCAGCCGGAGCGGGTGCCGGTCCCCCGAGGCCGGGAAGAGCCGCCGGCCGCCACCGAGGACGACCGGGTGCACGTAGATCCGGTACTCGTCGATCAGGTCGTGCCGCAGGAAGGTGGCGGCCAGATCCGCCCCGCCCAGCGCCAGGTCACCGCCCGGCTCGGCCTTGAGCCTCCGAATCTCCTCAGGAACGACGTCCCGGACGACGGTGGCGTTCCAGTCGGCCCGGTCCAGCGTCCGGGAATAGACGATCTTCGGCATGTCGCGCCAGATGCCGGCGAACTCCACCATCGGGGCGCTGCTCGACGGGTCGCGGTCGGCGGTGGGCCAGAACTGCGCCATCAGCTCGTAGGAGCGACGCCCGTTGAGGAACGCGCCCATGACGCGCAGCTCGGCGTTGAAGTGCTGGTGCAGCTCGTCGTCGACCAGGTGCCAGCCGAGGTCGCCGCCGGGACCCTCGAAGAACCCGTCCAGCGACACGTTCATCTGCACGACGATCTTCCTCATCGGACCTCCTTCGCCAGGTGGCCCACAGCATCCCCGACACCTGCGACACGGCGGGTCAGGCCGTCGGCATGTCCCGCATCCTCCGCAGCGGGGAGCAGACCACGAAGAGCGCCGCGCTCCAGGTGCCGAGGACGCAGATCCACAGCGCCGGCCGCAGACCGAGCTGGGTGCCGAGGGCCCCGCCGAAGAGCGCGCCGAGCGGGATCACGCCGAAGCAGACCCACAGGAACGCCGCGTTGACCCGCCCGAGCAGGGCGGGTGGGGTGATCCGCTGCCGGTACGTCATCGCCGCGACGTTGAACAGCACCGCGTTGGCGGAGAACGCGGCCAGGCCGACCCCGTAGAGCAGCACCCCCCAGCCGGGCCGGGCCAGGGGCATGAGCAGGTAGAGCGGCCCCGGCGTGGCCATCGCCACCCAGATCACCCGCGCCGAGCCGACACGGGCGGTCAGCCGGTCCGCGAAGGCGCCGACCAGCAGACCACCGACGGCGCTGACGGAGAAGACCAGGCCGACCACCGCCGGCGCAGCGTGCAGCTCCTGGAGCAGGAAGACGACCTCGATGGAGCCGGACGCCATCACGAAGAAGTTCGACGTCGTGGTGCAGGCGAGGATGCTGCGCAGGATCGGCTGGCGGCGGATGAAGGACAGCCCCTCGGTCATCTCCAGCCGCAGCCGTACCCGCTCGGGGGCCGCGGGCGCGGTCGGGACGTCCCGCACCAGCAGCAGGGTCACCGCGCTGACCAGGAAGGCGACGCCCGTGGCGAGGAAGGTCTTCGCCGCGCCGGCCAGCCCGACCAGCAGCCCGCCGATCGTGGGGCCGACCAGTTCCGCGGAGTCCTGACTGATCGTGAGCTTCGCATTGGCGTCGACCAGCCGGGCCGCCGGCACCAGCCGGGGCAGCATGCTCTTGTACGCCACCGTGAACAGCACGGTGAGCACCCCGCAGAGCCCCACCACCGCGTACAGGAAGACCAGGGTGAGCCGGCCGGCCAGGGCGACCAACGGCACCGACAGCAGCAGCGCGGCCCGGCCCAGGTCGCAGGCGATCATCAGCCGGCGCTGGTCCACCCGGTCGGCGAGGATCCCGGCGGGCAGCGAGAAGAGCAGGTACGGCAGCCAGGCGAGGAAGGTCAGCAGGGAGACCTGGAAGACGCTGGCGTCGAGGGTGTCCGCCGCGAGCAGCGGCACCGCCACGCCGGAGATCCGAGTGCCCAGCTCGGCCACCGTCTGCCCGCTCAGCAGCAGGGCGAAGTTCCGGCCGCGCAGCAGCGACCGACCGCGGGTCGCCTCGACGCCGGCGGGTCCGGCGAGCTGTTGCGTCATGTCTCTTCCCTGCCGGTGGTCGCCCACGATGCCAGCGACATCGGGGTGTGCGGGTGCGGTCGACACCGCGACGTGTGCGACACCGAGTGGATCATCAGGCGCGGACCGGCGCCACCGGTTATCGGCCCGGGCGGTACGGTCTGCGGGCCGCGGATCCGTCGCGGCTGACGGGAGGTCCGACCGGTGTCCATCGCCCTGTTCACCCTCGGCGGCACGATCGCGATGGGCGGGGTCGGCCCCGGCGGGTCCGGGGTGGTCACCCGGCTGTCCGGCGCGGACCTCACCGCCGCCGTGCCCGGGCTCGCCGACCTGGGCGTCCCGCTGGACGTACGCGACGCGCTCGCGGTGCCCAGCGCGCACCTGACGTACCGCCAGCTCCTGGAGGTGGTCGACGCCGCCGCGCGCGCGGTGACCGCCGGCGCCACCGGCGTGGTGATCACCCAGGGCACCGACACGCTGGAGGAGTCGGCGTTCCTGGCCGACCTGGTCTGGCCGCACGCCGCGCCGCTGGTGCTCACCGGCGCGATGCGCAACCCCACCCTGGCCGGCGCCGACGGGCCGGCGAACCTGCTCGCCGCCGCCCGGGTCGCCGCCGCCCCCGCCGCCCGCGACCTGGGCGTGCTGGTCGCGTGCAACGACGAGATCCACGCCGCCCGCTGGGTACGCAAGACGCACAGCACCAGCACCGCCACCTTCGCCTCCCCGAACGCCGGCCCCATCGGGCACGTCGTCGAGGGTCGGGTGCGGGTGCTGGCCCGGCCGGAGCGGCGGGAGCCGCTGCCGCCGGTGGACCCCGCCCGGCTGGACGCCACGCGGGTGGCGCTGCACACGGTCACCCTGGACGACGACGGCGGGCTCCTCGACGGCGTCGCCGAGCGCCACCACGGGCTGGTGGTGGCCGGCTTCGGTGTCGGGCACGTCCCCGGCGTGCTGGCCCCGCTGCTCGGCGAGCTGGCCGGTCAGATCCCGGTGGTGCTCACCTCCCGCTCGGGCGCCGGGTCGGTGCTGCGGCACACCTACGGGGCGGTCGGCTCGGAGACCGACCTGCAACGGCGCGGGCTGCTGAACGGCGGGCTGCTCGACCCGTACAAGGCCAAGGTGCTGCTGCGGTTGCTGCTCGCGGCCGGCGCGGACCGCGACGCGGTCGTCGCCGCCCTGGCCCGGCACGGCTGAGATTCCGCGCCGACCGGGCGGCCCGACCGAGGGCGGTCGGTGGCGTCTCTAGACTGCCCCGGTGACCGGTGAGCGACGACCGTTGGCGGCGCGGCCGCTGACCGAGCCGCACCCGTCCCGGTTGTCCCCGGAGCATCCGGACCGCGAGCGCATCCTGGCCGCGCACGCCGCCGCGCTGGCCGCCGGCGAGGCCGGCTACCTCGACCCGGCCACCGGCCTCTTCGTGCTCAGCGCGGGTTTCCTGGCCCGGCGCGGCACCTGCTGCGGCCGTGGCTGCCGGCACTGCCCGTACGTGGACGACTGAGGGATTCCGCCCGGGCGGGGCAGGCCGTACGGTGTCCGGCGGACCGGTCGGGGTGGACAGCAGAGGAGTGAGCGTGCGCGCGCGGATCGTGGTCGCCGGGGTGGCCGGCCTGCTGGTGACGGGCTGCGGGGCGGAGGCCGGGCCGGTGGCGCTCCCGCCGCCGGCGCCGATCGCGGTCGACGTGGCGGCGGCCTCGTCGGGCGGTGCGTGCCGCCTGCTGGACTTCGGTCTGATCGAGCAGCACGCCGGGTTCCGCTTCGACGTCGCCGCGGCCAGCGAGAAGGGCGACAGCCACACCTGCGTGGTCCGCGCCGAGCAGGCCGCCCTGCCGGAGCTGACGCTGACCGTCAGCGAGACGTCCATCGACGTCGCGACGTTCACCGCCGACGTCACGCCGGCGAAGGCGGCCAAGGTCTCGGGGCTCGGCCAGAAGGCGTACCGGCGGACCAGCGCGGCCAGTGGCGGGCACGGCCCGGTGGTGGAGGTGGGCTGGCTGGCCACCGAGGGGCGGCTCGCCACCCTGCGCTACGCCAGCCCGCGCGGCACCGAGCCGGCCGCGGCCGGCGAACTCGCCACCGCCCTCGTCGCCCTGGCGAAGAAGGTCGACACCCGCGCTCTCTAGGTGCACTGCCCAGGGAGGTTGGTCGAGGTTGCCGAACGTCCTTTCGATTTTCAGCGTGGTGGGTCGATCGTGCACACGTGGTATTGACGGATCCGCCAGGTACCCGTGCTGAGCTCAAGGGCCAGGGACAGGTACACCGGGGCTTCCCAGCCGGTGGGATCGCGGAAGACGACGTGGGCGAAACCACCGGCCGCCCCCTGGCCGATCGAGTAGGTGTGCAACACGGTCACGTCCGCGCTGCGATCGTCGGGTACCCCGTCATTCGTCAATCGTGCCCGTTCAGCTCGCCGCCTACCGGATGATTTGAGCATGTCGGACATCGCGGGGGATGTGGCCGCACCGTCGGTCGTGAATCGGGTCGCCGTGATCACCGGTGCGTCCCAGGGCATCGGGGCCAACCTCGTGATCGGGTATCGCAGTCTGGGGTACGGCGTCGTGGCGACCTCGCGCTCCATCCGCGAGGCCGACGACCCGCAGATCGTCACCGTCCGGGGCGACATCACCGACCCCGCCACCGCTCAGCAGGTCGTCGACGCGGCCCTGGACCGCTTCGGCCGGATCGACACCCTGGTGAACAACGCCGGCATCTTCGTCGCCAAGCCGTTCACCGACTACACCGACGAGGACTTCGACCTGGTCACCGGGATCAACCTCGCCGGGTTCTTCCACATCACCCGGCGGGTCCTGCCCCACCTGTTGGCCGCTGGCGGGGGACATGTGGTCACCATCACGACCAGCCTCGTGGACCAGCCCAGTGTGCAACTCCCGTCCGTGCTCGCGTCGCTGACCAAGGGCGGCCTCAACTCCGCCACCAAGTCCCTGGCGATCGAGTACGCGAGTCGCGGCATCCGGGTCAACGCCGTCGCGCCCGGGGTCATCAAGACGCCGATGCATCCGGTCGAGACGCACCAGATGCTCGGGGATCTGCACCCGGTCGGCCGCCTGGGCGAGATCAGCGACGTGGTCGACGCCGTGATCTACCTTGAGTCCGCGCCGTTCGTCACCGGCGAGATCCTGCACGTCGACGGCGGTCAGAACGCCGGTCGCTGACCACCCGCGTCGCATCACCACCCACACGGGGCGGGAGGCACAAGACCGCGGTCGGGTCAGTTGGCGGCGACGAAGACGCGGGAGGCGACCTCGCGGGGGAGGCGGACCCGGTCGCCGGAGCGGTCGATGGAGACCCCGTCGCGCTCCTGGGCCACGGTCACCGTGGCGCCCGGGTCGACCCCGGCGGCGTGCAGCTGGCGGAGCACGTCGGCGTCGGTCTGCACGCTCTCGCAGATCCGCCGGACCACCACCGGCCCGGAGAGGCCGGGGAACGCCAGGTTGCGCTCACCCTCCAGCGCGTCGGTGGCCTGCGGCTCCGGCGAGCCCAGCTCCTCCAGCCCCGGGATCGGGTTGCCGTACGGCGACCGGGTCGGCCGGTTGAGCAGGTCGTAGACCCGCTTCTCGACCGCGTCGCTCATCACGTGCTCCCACCGGCAGGCCTCCTCGTGGGCCTCCTCGTAGGGCATCCCGATCACGTTGACCAGCAGCAGCTCGGCGAGCCGGTGCTTGCGCATCACGGAGACGGCACTGTTGCGGCCGAGCGCGGTGAGCGCCAGGTGCCGGTCACCCTCGACGGTGAGCAGGCCGTCGCGCTCCATCCGGGCGACGGTCTGACTGACGGTGGGGCCGCTCTGCCGCAACCGCTCGGCGATCCGGGCGCGCAACGGCGGCACCCCCTCCTCTTCGAGCTCGAGAATGGTGCGCAGGTACATCTCGGTCGTGTCCACCAAGTGGTGCTTACTCACCTTTGTCCCTTTCTGGCAACGAAGGTAACCACACCCTCAGTGGTGTCGACCAGATCATGCTTCACGTCAGTGGCCCTCCGGTGCTCGATGCTACCCCGGGCGTACGACGAACGGCCGCCGCCGAACCGCGAGGTCGATGCCCGGATGGTGTTGACTGGACGCCATGTCCGGAACCGAGGATCTGCTCGTCGAGCCCGACCGGCTCGCCGTCGAGCTGGACCGCGCCGACCCGCCCACCCTGCTCGACGTCCGCTGGCGGCTCGTCGGTCCGCCGGGCCGGGAGGACTACGCCGTCGGTCACCTGCCCGGCGCGGTCTTCGTCGACCTGGACACCGCCCTCTGCGGGCCGCCCGGCCCCGCCGGCCGCCACCCGCTGCCCGACCCGGCCGCGTTGCGGGCCGCGCTGCGGGCCGCCGGGGTCCGCGCC
>NZ_JAMOKF010000094.1 GCF_023656545.1 Micromonospora phytophila
CTCTGCGCCGACGTGGCGGCCACCTACTCCGGCGAGTCCCCGGCCGACCTCGGTGAGGTGCTGGTCGACCTGCTCGCCGACCCGGTGCTCGCCCCCCTGGCCGGGTACGACGGCAGCCACCGCGCGCAGGCCGCCCTGAAGGCGACCACGAGCGTGCTGACCGGTCATTTCGTCTCGACCGTGGTGGGGGCCACCCAGGAGCGGTACGGTGCCGGCCCGCACCGCCGGTACGCCGCCGACCTGGTCGTGCCCCGGCCGGTCCGGGCCCGGTGCGCGCTGCTCAAGGGCGTCGCGCTGCGGTACGTGATGCGCCGCCCCGGCGCGGGGGTCCGCTACCAGCGGCAGCGCGAGGTCCTCGAGGAACTGGTGCACGCCCTGGCCGACCGGGCGCCGGACGCGCTCGACCCGGTCTTCGCCCCGCTGTGGCGGGCCGCGCCGGACGACACCGCCCGGCTGCGGGTGGTGATCGACCAGGTCGCGTCGCTGACCGACCCGGCGGCGACGGCGTGGCACGCGCGGCTGGTGCGGGGGCGGGCCGGCATCGGCCCGGCTCCGGGAGCCGCGAGAATCGGCGGTGGGAGGCCGGTCATGGGCGACCCGAGCGACTTAGGTTAGCCTAACCGGTATGACGGAGCGCCCCAAGAAGGTCACGACCGCCCGGGTTCTGCGCACCGAGCGGCCCACCCCGCACCTGATCCGGCTGGTGCTCGGTGGCGAGGAGATCGCCGGCCTGCCGGTGGGCGAGTTCACCGACCACTACATCAAGATCGTGTTCCCGGTGCCGGGCGTCGCGCACCCGAGCCCGACGGACCTGGCGGCGATCCGTCGTGACCTGCCCCGCGAGCAGTGGCCGCGGCTGCGCGCGTACACCGTGCGGGCCTGGGATCCGCTGGCCGGCGAACTCACCGTCGACGTCGTGCACCACGGCGACGAGGGCCTGGCCGGCCCGTGGGCGGCCGCCCTGCGCCCCGGTGACCCGGTGCTCTTCACCGGCCCCGGCGGGGCGTACGCGCCGAGCCCGGACGCGGACTGGCACCTGCTGGTCGGCGACGAGAGCGCGCTCCCGGCGATCGCCGCCGCGCTGGAGCGGCTGCCGCTCGGCGCCCCCGCCACCGTCCTTCTGGAGATCGCCGACCCGGCGGAGGAGCAGCGGCTGCTCAGCCCCGGCGCGGTGAACCTGACCTGGCTGCACCGGGGCGACCGTCCGGTGGGGGAGGCGCTGGTCGCGGCGGTCCGCGCGCTGGAGTTCCCGCCCGGCACGGTGCACGCCTTCGTGCACGGCGAGGCGACGTTCGTCAAGGAGCTGCGCCGCCTGCTGCGCGTCGAGCGGGGCATCCCCCGCGACCAGCTCTCCATCTCCGGCTACTGGCGTCGCGGCATGGACGACGAGGGCTGGCGCGCCACCAAGCCCGACTGGAACCGCCAGGTCGAGGCCGAGGAATCCGCCGTCCTCCCCGTCTGACCCGCACCGGGCCCCCTCCCGGCGTCCACCGCCGGTCCCGCCGCCAGCTCGGCACGCCCGGTCAGCCGGTCACGGGCGCCGGGCCGGGGAGAGCCCGGCGTCCACCACGTCCAGGTCGGGATCGACCATGGCGTGCCGGGTGGCCAGCTCGGGGCGGTGTCCCAGGACGGCGCCGGTGTGGCGGGCGGATCGGGCCACGCGGCGACGCACCACCGACACGTGGGCGGCGGCGGAGGCGGCGAAGAGCGCCACCGCACCGGACACCGCCGCGACGGGCGGGACGAGCGCCGCGCCGGCGAAGCCGGCCCCGACGGCGACCAGGACGCTGTTGATCAGGCCCACCGTGCCGGCCTGCCCCACCAGGTCGCTGAACCAGTGCCGGCGGAACGGCTCCGGCGCGAACGGCCCCGGGTCGTCGAGGGTCGGCATCAGCAGGTACGGGGCGAGGTCCGGCGCTCGCCGGGCGAGGTAGGTGCGCAGCGCGGTGGTGGCGACGGCGTACCTGCGGCCCCGGTCGTTGAGCTGCACCTGACGGGCGAACACGGCGATCCCGAGCAGCAGCACCAGGCCACCGAGCCCGCCGAGCAGCGGCAACCGGGGCAGCGCCCCGCCCGCGGTGAGCAGACCCGCCGCCGCGGCGGCCGAGGCGGAGGCGACGGCCAGGAAGAACGTGAACCGAGCGGTGGTCTGGTCGTGGATTGCCCGGCTCGCCTCGCGCAGGTGCTCGTACTCGGCGAGGGCGATGGTGAGCGGCACATCCGGTTCGTCGGCCATCCGGCGTCCTCCTCGATCTTCGCCCGCGCGGTCCACGACGGTAGCGTTCGGCCGCAAGGGTGCGTTCGTGGCGATCGCGCCGCCCCCGTGGCCGTGGCGCGCCCGCCATGGTGCGACGGCGGGGAGCGGCCCGACGGAGGCCCGACGCGGCGGAACCGGGGAGGTGGCAGCGGCGGTCGCCACACGCGGTGTCCCCCGGCGGCGGAACGTCGGCCCGGCAGGGCAGGATGTACGCCGAGGGGGTGGCGGACATGGCTGGGCGGATCCGGGACGAGGACATCGCGCTGGTCCGGGAGCGCACCTCGATCGGGGACGTCATCTCGGAGACGGTCACCCTGAAGTCGGCAGGTGGCGGCAACCTCAAGGGGCTGTGCCCGTTCCACGACGAGAAGAGCCCCTCCTTCAACGTCTCGCCCGCCCGCAATGTCTGGTACTGCTTCGGCTGCGGAGCCGGCGGCGACGCCATCAAGTTCCTGATGGACGCCGAGCACCTCAGCTTCGTCGAGTCGGTCGAGCGGCTCGCCGACCGCGCCGGCATCCAGCTGCGCTACGTCGAGAACGACAACACCACCCCGCGCGCCCGCCCCCAGCAGGGGCAGAAGCAGCGCCTGATCGCCGCGCACGCCGCCGCCGTCGACTTCTACCGGGCGCAGCTCACCACCGCCGGCGCCCGCCCGGCGCGCGAGTTCCTGGCCCGGCGCGGCTTCGACCGCGCCGCCGCCGAGCGGTACGGCTGCGGCTTCGCCCCGGACGCCTGGGACCTGCTCACCAAGCACCTGCGCCAACAGGGCTTCACCCACCAGGAGCTGGTCACCGCCGGGTTGTCCCGGGAGTCCCGCTCGGGCACGCTGATCGACCGGTTCCGCCGCCGGCTGATGTGGCCGATCCGGGACATCACCGGCGACGTGATCGGTTTCGGCGCCCGCAAGCTCTTCGACGACGACGACGGCCCGAAGTACCTCAACACCCCCGAGACGCCGATCTACAAGAAGTCGCACGTCCTCTACGGCATCGACCAGGCCAAGCGGGAGATCGCCAAGCAGGGCAAGGTGGTGGTGGTCGAGGGCTACACCGACGTGATGGCCTGCCACCTGGCCGACGTTCCGACGGCGGTGGCGACCTGCGGCACCGCCTTCGGCGCCGACCACATCGCCGTGCTGCGCCGGCTGCTGCTGGACACCGACGCGGTGGCCGGCGAGATCATCTTCACCTTCGACGGGGACGCCGCCGGGCAGAAGGCCGCGCTGCGCGCCTTCGAGGACGACCAGCGCTTCGTCGGGCGTACCTTCATCGCGGTCAGCCCCGACAACATGGACCCGTGCGACCTGCGCCTGGCCAAGGGCGACTTGGCCGTCCGCGACCTGGTCGCGCGCCGCGAGCCGCTGGTGGACTTCGCGCTGCGCCACGTGATCAACCGGTACGACCTGGACACCGTCGACGGCCGGGTGGAGGCCATGCGCCGGGCCGCGCCGCTGGTCGCCAAGCTCAAGGACCGCGAGAAGCGTCCGGAGTACGTCCGCAAGCTCGCCGGCGACCTCGGCATGGAGATCGAGCCGGTGCAGCGGGCCGTGCTGGCCGCCGCGTCCGCCCCGCCCGGGAAGGACGCCGCCCCCGCGCCCCGCTCCGCCCGCCCCGAGCCGGCCGTCGACAGCCCGCAGTCGATGGTCGAGCGGGAGGCGCTGAAGCTCGCCCTCCAGGAGCCGGTGCTGGCCGGGCCGATGTTCGACGCGATCGAGGCCTCCGAATACCGGCACCCGGTGCACGTGGCGGTGCGCGCCGCCGTGAGCGCCGCCGGCGGGGCGGCGGCGGCGACCGGCGGCGCGGTCTGGATCGAGTCGGTCCGCGACGCCTGCGAGGACCTGGCCGCCCGGGCGCTCGTCGGCGAGCTGGCCGTCGAGCCGCTGCGGATCGACGGCGAGCCGGACCCGCGCTACGTCTCGATCACCATCGCCCGGTTGCAGTGGGGCTCGGTCACGGCCCGGATCAAGGACCTGAAGTCCCGGATCCAGCGGATCAACCCGGTCAACAACAAGGACGAGTACTTTGCCGCCTTCGGCGAGCTGCTCTCGCTGGAGCAGCACGCCCGGGCGCTGCGCGAGCAGGCCGCGGGAGGGCTCTAGATGGGACTGTTCAGCCGCAAGCCGAAGCTGCCACCGGCCGACCGCCCGCCGCTGGGCCCGGACGAGCGGGTGCTCGCCTGGGCCGCCGCCGGCAACGGCGAGGGCGACGGCGTGGTGGTGGCCAGCAACCTCGGGCTCTGGCTGCCCGGCCGGGGGCACCGGCTGGGCTGGCACGACATCCTCAAGGCGGTCTGGTCCGGCCGGGAGCTGACGGTCACGCCCGCCGAGCCGGTCGCCGAGCGGGACGGCTACCTGGTGGTCGCCGACTGCCCGGCCGAGACGTACCTGCTGCTCGACCCGGGTGAGCTGCCGCACCAGGTGCGGGCCCGGGTCACCCGATCCGTGGCGTACACGCAGGCCCACCCGGTGCCCGGCGGCGCCGGGCGGATCGCGGCCCGGCGGGTCCCCGGCGTCGACGGTCTCCGGTGGACGGTCCGCTTCGACGAGGGCACCCCGGCCGACGACCCCGACGTCCTCGCCGAGACCGACCGCCTGGTCGCCGCCGCCCGCTCCGCCACCGTCCCCACCGACACCTGAGCCCGGCGGCGGCCGGAAAACCCGGTGGGGTGTGTCGGACCCGGTGGCTAGGGTCAGAGGGTGACCAGAGCTCAACCACTCATCCAGGCGCGGGGGCTGGTGAAGCGGTTCGGTGACTTCACCGCCGTCGACGGCATCGACGTCGAGGTGCGCTCCGGCGAGGCGTTCGGCTTTCTAGGGCCCAACGGCGCCGGCAAGTCCTCCACCATGCGGATGGTCGGCTGCATCTCGCCGCCCAGCGGTGGCGAGCTGCGCATCCTCGGCATGGACCCGGTCCGCGACGGGCCGGCCATCCGGGCCCGGCTCGGCGTCTGCCCCCAGCTCGACAACCTCGACCCGGAGCTGACCGTCCGGGAAAATCTCACCACCTACGCGCGCTACTTCGGCATCCCGCGCCGCACGGCCCGGGCGCGCGCCGCCGAGCTGCTCGACTTCGTCCAGCTCAGCGAGCGGGCCGACAGCAAGGTCGAGCCGCTCTCGGGCGGCATGAAGCGGCGGTTGACGATCGCCCGCGCGCTGGTCAACGAGCCCGAGATCGTGCTGCTGGACGAGCCGACCACCGGTCTCGACCCGCAGGCCCGGCACCTGGTGTGGGAGCGGCTGTTCCGGCTCAAGCAGCAGGGCGTCACGCTGGTGCTCACCACGCACTACATGGACGAGGCCGAGCAGCTCTGCGACCGCCTGGTGGTGATGGACGGCGGGCGGATCGTCGCCGAGGGCTCGCCCCGCGCGCTGATCGAGCGACACTCCACCCGCGAGGTGGTGGAGCTGCGCTTCGCCGCCGAGTCGCAGGAGGCGTTCGCCGGCAAGCTCGACGGGCTGGGGGAGCGGGTCGAGGTGCTGCCCGACCGGATCCTGCTCTACGTCGCCGACGGCGATGCGGCGGTGGCCGAGGTCGGCGCGCTCGGGCTCACCCCGGCCAACGTGCTGGTCCGGCGCAGCAGCCTGGAGGACGTCTTCCTCCACCTCACCGGCCGCACCCTGGTCGACTGAGCCCGGTGGTGGATCTTGATCGACTCGGGTTTCCGCACATCGGGGTCTCCCGGCGTCCCGGACACCCCGACATGCAGCACATCGAGTACGGGGCGAGGCGGAGGTGGTCGCGGTGAGCGTGGCGCAACAGGCGCGGGAGCGGGCCCGCCCGCCGCTGCCTCGGGTGCCGGCGGTGGCGGTGTTCGCGCACTACCTGGTCGGCTACCGGCGCACCTGGCGGGCCGGGGTCTTCTCGTCGTTCCTGCTGCCGGTGCTGACCGTGCTGGGGTTCGGCGTCGGCGTCGGCGCCTACATCGACCAGGGCGTCGACGGGGTGCGCTACCTCGACTGGATCGTGCCCGGCCTGATCGCCTCGACGGCGTTGCAGGTGGCCATCGGTGAGTCCACCTGGCCGGTGTTCAGCAACTTCCAGTGGATCAAGACGTACTTCGCGCAGAGCGCGGCGCCGCTGCGGGTGGGCGACATCCTCACCGGTCACCTGGCCTTCGTGCTGTTCCGGGTGCTCACCACGATCGCCGCGTTCCTGTTGGTGACGGCGTTGTTCGGCGCGCTGCGCTCACCGTGGGCGCTGGCGACGCTGCCGGTGGTGGCGCTGCTCGGCCTGGCCGTGGCCGCGCCGACCTTCGCGTACGCCTCGGTGGTGTCCAGCGACAGTTGGCTGGCGATGCTGTTCCGCTTCGCGGTGATCCCGATGACCCTCTTCGCCGGGGTGTTCTTCCCGGTCGAGTCGCTGCCGGTGGCGCTGCGCTGGCTGGCGTACCTGACACCGCTGTGGCACGGCGTCGACCTGTGCCGCGCCGCGGCTCTCGGCGTCGCCGCGCAGTGGTCGGTCCCCGGTCACCTGCTCTACCTCGCGGCCTGGGCGCTCGGCGGCTGGCTGCTGGCCCGCCGCGGGTTCCGCCGCAAGCTCGTCGTCTAGGAAAGGGTGTCGTGGTCACTCTCGTCCTGCCCCGGCTGCTCGACGTCTCCGGCGCGTCCCGGCGTTCGGGCTCGGTGGTCGAGCGCAACGTCGCGGCTCTGAAGTCGGTCTACTGGCTGCTGCTCGTCTCCGGCTTCGTGGAGCCGCTGCTCTACCTGCTCTCCATCGGTGTCGGGGTCGGTGCGCTGGTCGGCGACCTCACCCTGCCCGGCGGAGAGCTCGTCACGTACGCGGCGTTCGTCGCCCCGGCGATGCTCGCCTCGTCGGCGATGACCGGCGCGCTCGCGGAGACCACCTTCAACTTCTTCGGCAAGATGAAGTACATGAAGCTGTACGACGGGGTGATCGCCACCCCGGTGCGGCCGTTCGAGATCGCCCTCGGTGAGCTGGCCTGGGCGATGCTGCGGGGCAGCGCCTACTCGGCCGCGTTCCTGGCGGTGATGGTGCTGATGGACCTGACCACCGTCGCGCGGGCGCTGGTGGCCTTCCCGGCCGCGGTGCTGGTGGGCTTCGCCTTCGGGGCGCTCGGCATGATGCTCTCCACCTTCATGCGCAGCTGGCAGGATTTCGACCTGATGGGCTCGGCCCAGTTCACCCTCTTCCTCTTCTCCGGCACCTTCGTGCCCGCCGAGGCCTATCCGTCGCTGTTGCGCTGGGTGGTCGAGGTGACCCCCCTCTACCGCGCGGTACACCTGATCCGGGGCATCTCCGTGGGCACGGCCGGCTGGTCCTGGCTGCCGGACGTGCTCTACCTGCTCGTGGTGCTCACCCTCGGCCTGCTCGTGGCGTCGCGGCGGATGGGCAGGTTGCTCTACAAGTAGGGCCCGGCGGCCCGGTTGGACGGGATGTCCCGGAAGTGACTGGTTAACCGTCGCCTCCTGCGGGGCATGTCCAAGGCGACATCCGCCGAGCATTGAGGGAGGGGCGATGGCCTCCGACGAGTCTTCCGCCCGCAGCGGGCGCGACCGCGACGATTCCGGGACCGTGGCCGCTGGTGGGGTGCGCGGTGACCGCCGGGTGGACCGCTCCGACCAGGGCGCGGACGCCGCCCGTTCCGGGCATGACCGGCGCGGGCGCGGCCCGGTCGGCCCCGACGAGGGCCCGGAAAGCCCGGCCGAGCTGCCGGGCGCCGGCTGGAAGGCGGCGCTGCGCCGCACGGTGAAGGAGTTCGGCGACGACAGCCTGACCGACTGGGCGGCGGCGCTGACCTACTACGGGGTGCTCTCCATCTTTCCCGGCCTGCTGGTGCTGGTTTCGATCCTCGGCCTGCTCGGCCCGGAGGCCACCGCGGGGGTGCGGGACACGGTCAGCCAGACGGTGCCCGAGGGCAACATCCGCACCATCATCGAGGGCGCGATCGACCAGGCCAAGCAGAGTGGTGGGTTCGCCGGCATCGCGGCCATCCTCGGTCTGCTGGCGGCGTTCTGGTCGGCCTCGGGCTACATCGCCGCGTTCATGCGCGCCTCGAACACCATCTACGACGTGCCGGAGGGGCGTCCGATCTGGAAGACGCTGCCGATCCGGGTCGGCGTGACCGCGGTGATCGGCGTGATGCTGTTGGCGAGCGCGGTGATCGTGGTCTTCACCGGCGGCCTCGCCGAGCAGGTCGGCGAGGTGATCGGCCTCGGCTCGACGGCGGTGACGGTGTGGAACATCGCCAAGTGGCCGGTGCTGCTGCTCCTGGTCAGCCTGATGTTCGCCATCCTCTACTGGGCCTCGCCGAACGCGAAGCACGGCGGCTTCCGCTGGGTCAGCCCCGGCGGCGTGCTGGCCGTGGTGATCTGGCTGGTGATTTCCGGTCTCTTCGCCCTCTACGTCAGCAACTTCGGCTCGTACAACAAGACGTACGGGGCGCTGGCCGGCGTGATCATCTTCCTGGTCTGGCTGTGGCTGAGCAACATCGCGATCCTGCTCGGCGCCGAGTTCGACGCCGAACTGGAGCGCAGCCGCGCCATCCAGGCCGGCCACTCCGTCGACGAGGAGCCGTACGTCGAACTGCGCGACGACCGCAAGCTCAAGAAGAAGCGCAACGCGGCCAGCCGCCGCTGACCCGCTGCACCCCGATCGCCTCCTGCCCCGCCGCCCACCCGGGCGGCGGGGCAGTCCCGTTCCCGGGCCTCCCTCCCGCCCCACGGGTGCGCATCGGGTTGAGCTGGGTCGATCGACGCTGTACACAGCGGCACGTGCGGCGGGCCGCGCGTGATCCTTTCCTTGATCCACTATTAGCTTTTGTTCGAACGGACAAAAGTTGGAGTCAGATTGGCCGAAGCTCTGGACACGCGCCACGGAAGGCTCCTACTGTGTCGGACACAACACATCGGCATTGCGCCGATGTGAACGAGTCCGGTGAAGAGGTGAGTCCGGTGCGGACCGTCGACCCCCTGCACGTACGGCTGTTGCGGTTGCTCCGCGACGAGGGGGCGGTGTCCCGCGCCGAGCTGGGCGACCGGCTGCAGATGCCCCGCCCGCGCCTGCTGGCCGAGCTGGAACGGCTGGTCGCCCTCGGCTACGTCGCCGAGGCGGGGCTGGCCGCCTCCCGGGGCGGCCGACGCTCCACCCTGGTGGAGCTGAGCCCCCACCTGCGCTTCGCCGCCGTCGACCTGGGCGCCAGCTCCATCGACGTCGAGGTGGTCAACGGCCGCCTCGAACCGGTCGCCGCGTACGCCGAGCCGGCCGACATCCGCAACGGCCCGAAGGTGACCCTGCAACGGGTCAACGAGCTGCTGCACAAGACCAGAGTGGACGGCGCCTACGAGCGGCTGGACGCGGTCGGCATCGGGGTGCCGGGGCCGGTCAGCTTCCGCGACGGCGTCCCGGTCTCCCCGCCGATCATGCCGGGCTGGGACCGCTTCCCCGTGCGGGAGCTGCTCACCCGCGAGCACGGCTGCCCGGCGGTGGTCGACAACGACGTCAACATCATGGCCATCGGCGAGCGGCACGGCGGGGTCGCCCACTCCGTCGACGACTTCCTCTTCGTGAAGATCGGCACCGGAATAGGGTGTGGGATCTACCTCAGCGGCGAGGTCTACCGGGGCACCGACGGCTGCGCCGGCGACATCGGCCACATTCAGGTCGATTCGCACGGTCCGATGTGCTCCTGCGGCAACGTCGGCTGCCTGGAGGCGCTGTTCAGCGGCGCCGCGCTGGCCAAGGACGCCACCGCCGCGGCGCGCAGCGGGATCTCGCCCGCGCTGGCGGAGCGGCTCGCCGCCCGCTGCGTGGTGACCGCGCTGGACGTCGCCGAGGGCGCCGTCGAGGGGGACGTCACCTGCATCCAGCTGATCCGCGACGGCGGACGCCGGGTCGGTGGCGTGCTCGCCGGGCTGGTCAGCTTCACCAACCCTTCCATGATCGTGATCGGCGGTGGGCTCGCCCAGCTCGGGCACATCCTGCTCGCCGAGATCCGCAGCGTGGTCTACCGCCGGTCGCTGCCCCTGGCCACCGGCAACCTCCCGGTCGTCCTGTCCGAGCTGGGACCGCGCGCCGGCGTCGCCGGCGCCGCCGTCCTGGCCAGCGACGTGGCCTTCGCGGAGGCGTCATGAGTGAGCGTCAGCGAGCGAACCATCGGCACGGCGCCGGGGCGCCGTATGACGCACGGAGCGAAGCGGAGGGCCGGCATGAGTGAGCAATCCGAGGAGACCGTCGTGACAGATGCTCCGCTGGTCGAGGCCCCCGCCGACGCCGTCGCGGGCGAGGTGGTCCTGCGCCTCACCGACGTGGTCAAGACCTTCCCGGGCGTACGCGCCCTGGACGGCGTGCAGCTGGAGGTACGCGCCGGCGAGGTGCACTGCCTGCTCGGGCAGAACGGCGCCGGCAAGTCGACCCTGATCAAGGTGCTCGCCGGGGTGCATCGCCCCGACTCGGGGCAGGTCGAGTGGCGCGGCGAGCCCGCGACGTTCGCCAACCCGCAGGCCGCCATGCGCGCCGGCATCGCCACCATCTACCAGGAGCTCGACCTGGTCGAGGACCTCTCCGTCGCGGAGAACGCCTTCCTCGGCCACGAACCGCGCCGGTTCGGCTTCGTCCGCCGCGGTTACATGGCCCGGCGTACCCGGCAGATCCTCGGCCGGCTCGGGCACGCGGAGATCCCGCCGAACCGGATGGTCCGCACGCTGCCCGCCGCCGGCAAGCAGGTCGTCAGCATG
Source organism: Micromonospora phytophila (assembly GCF_023656545.1). Lineage (GTDB taxonomy): Bacteria > Actinomycetota > Actinomycetes > Mycobacteriales > Micromonosporaceae > Micromonospora > Micromonospora phytophila. Next base: position 10,951 of record NZ_JAMOKF010000094.1, read on the forward strand.
GCCCGCGCGCTGTCGCACGAGGCCCGGCTGATCATCATGGACGAGCCGAGCGCGGTGCTCGCCCACGACGAGGTGGGCAACCTCTTCCGGATCATCCGCGAGCTGACCGCGCAGGGCATCGCGGTCATCTACATCTCGCACCGGTTGGAGGAGATCCGCGAGATCGGCGACCGGGTCACCGTCCTCAAGGACGGCCGGACCACCGCGGCGAACCTGCCGGCCCGCGACACCCCGACCCGCGACCTGGTCTCCCGGATGACCGGCCGCACCATCGAGTACGTCTTCCCCGACCGCCCCGCCGACACCGGCCCCGGCGCGGAACTGCTGACGGTGGAGGGCCTGACCCGGTCGGGCGAGTTCGCCGACGTCTCGCTCAGCGTCCGCGCCGGCGAGATCGTCGGCATCGCCGGGCTGGTCGGCTCCGGCCGCTCGGAGCTGCTGGAGACCATCTACGGCGCGCGCCGCGCCGAGGCCGGCTCGGTGCGGATGGCCGGCAGGGCGCTGCGCCCGGGCAGCGTCGGCGCGGCGGTCCGGGCCGGCATGGGCATGGCCCCGGAGGAGCGCAAGAGTCAGGCGCTGCTGCTCGGCGAGCCGATCTACCGCAACGTCACCCTGGCCACCTTCGGCCGGTACGCCCGCGCCGGGTTCACCGACGCCGGGCGGGAGCGGGCCGAGGCGGACCGGATCGCCGAGAGCCTGGAGCTGCGCCCCCGCGACGTACGCCGGCCGGTGCGCACCCTCTCCGGCGGCAACCAGCAGAAGGTGGTGGTCGGGCGCTGGCTGCTCGGCGACACGAAGCTGCTGCTGCTCGACGAGCCCACCCGGGGTGTCGACGTCGGCGCCCGGGCGGAGCTCTACCAGGTCATCCGCGCCCTCGCCGCCCGCGGCGTCGGGGTGCTGCTGGTCTCCAGCGAGGTCCCCGAGGTGCTCGGTCTGGCCGACCGGGTGCTGGTGATGCGGGAGGGACGGGTCGTCCGGGAGGCCCCGGCCGGCGAACTCGACGAGAACACCGTGCTCGACCTCGTCATGGCGGGGTCCCTGATGGAAGGCGCACCGGCATGAGCGACACCTCTCCCACCGCCACGCCGGAGCGCGCGGCGCAGTTGCCGGCGCAGTCGCCGCCGGTGGACCCGGCGGAGACCGCGGCGGCCAGCGAGAAGACGACCCACGGCGGGGCCACCGCCGGCCGGCTCTCCTGGTGGAGCGGCGACAGCGGCGAGGGCGCGAAGCGCAACCTCGGCCTGATCGGCGTGCTGCTGGTGCTGATCGCGATCGGCGCCTTGACCCGCTCCGACCTCTACTCGAACCCCGACTGGGTCTGGGACAACGTGCTCAGCATCCTCAAGCTCGCCTCGGTGGTGGGCGTGGTCACGGTGGGCATGACCTTCGTGATCATCGGCGGTGGCATCGATCTCTCGGTCGGCGCGATCGTCGCCCTGGCCGGGGTCTGGTGCACGACGCTGGCGACACAGAGCTACGGCGCCGGCGGCATGATCTTCAGTGCGCTCACCGTCGGTCTCGCGGTCGGCCTGGTCAACGGGCTGCTCATCTCGTACGGCCGGCTGGTGCCGTTCATCGCGACGCTGGCGATGCTGGTGGCGGCCCGGGGCCTGGCCGCGGAGATCTCCGACAAGCAGACCCAGGTCTCCGACAACCAGTTCATCAACGGCATCGCCAGCAACAGCCTTCTCGGCATCCCGCTGCTGGTCTACATCCTCGCCGCGGTGGTCGCGGCCGGCTGGGTGCTGCTGAACCGCACCACGTTCGGGCGACGCACGGTCGCGGTCGGTGGGAACCCCGAGGCGGCCCGCCTGGCCGGCATCAACGTCAAGCGGCACAGCGTGCTGCTCTACGCGCTCTCCGGTCTCTGCTGCGGCATCGCCGCCATCATGCTCACCGCCCAGGCCACCTCGGCCCAAGCGGCGATGGCCAACCTCTACGAGCTGGACGCGATCGCCGCCGCGATCATCGGCGGCACGCTGCTCAGCGGCGGGCGGGGCACCATCATCGGCTCCCTGCTCGGCGTGATCATCTTCTCGACGATCACGAACCTGTTCGCCATCAACGGTCTCTCCACCGAGGCCCAGAACATGGTCAAGGGCGGCATCATCGTCGCCGCCGTCCTGGTCCAGCAGGTCCAGTTCCGCAGCCTCACGCAGTTCCTGGGCCGTAACCGGCTCACGACCTGATATCCGCACCACCGCGCCACCGCACCACCGAACACCCGACCCACCTGGGCCACCCGACGAAGAAACGACGGTGGCCGGACCCCACACACCCTCTTCCCCTCCACCACGCCAAACCAGGAGGTCGTCATGACCCAGCACAGTCGCGACCTGTCGCGCCGCCGACTGCTCTTCGGCGGGGCCGCCGTCGGCGCCGGCGTACTGCTCGCCGGTTGCACCAGCAACGAGGCCTCGCCGACCGAGGCGCAGACGAAGGCGGCGGCCCCGGGCGGCAACGCCGAGCCCGGCCAGCGTGTCGTCATCGGATTCTCCGCCCCGGCCGCCGACCACGGCTGGATCGCCGCCATCACCAACAACGCCAAGGCGCAGGCCGCCGCGTACTCCGACGTGGAGTTCAAGATCGTCGAGGCGGGCGCGGACGCCGCGGCCCAGCGGGCCGCGTTGGGCACGCTGATCTCGCAGAAGCCCAACGTCATCGTGCTCCTGCCGCACGACGGTAAGGAGCTGAACGCGTTCGGCCTGGAGGCGATGAAGGCCGGCATCCCGGTGGTCAACCTGGACCGGGCGTTCCCGGACGCCAAGGCCTACCGGTTGCAGATCAAGGGCGACAACTACGGCATGGGCGTCGCCGCCGCCACCTACATGATCGAGCAGTTCAAGGCCAAGGGTGTCAGCAACCCGATCATCGGCGAGATCGCCGGCATGGACGAGCTGGAACTGACCCAGGAGCGGTCGAAGGGATTCACGGACACCCTGGCCCAGGCCGGGTTCAAGGTGGCCAACCGTCGGGCGGCCCGGTTCACCGCGGACTCCGGTCAGCAGGAGGCGGCCCAGCTGCTCCAGGCCCTGCCCAAGATGGACGCGCTCTGGAACCACGACGACGACCAGGGCATCGGTGTCGTGGCCGCTGTCAACCAGGCGAACCGCAAGGAGTTCTTCATGGTCGGCGGCGCCGGCTCGAAGAAGGCGATGGAGGACATCCAGGCCGACAACACCGTGCTGAAGGCCACCGTCACCTACAGCCCGTCGATGGCCTCCTCGGCCATCGCGCTGGCCCGCCTGATCGGACAGAACAAGGGCATGTCCGACCTGGTCGAGCTGCAGGTGCCGAAGGAGATCGTCCTCGCCTCCGAGACGATCACCAAGGAGAACGTGAGCAACTACCTGAAGCTCGGGTTCTGACACACGGGGGGAGACCCACCTTGTCCACGACAGACAGACAACTGCGGGTCGGCATGGTCGGCTACGCGTTCATGGGCGCCGCGCACTCGCAGGCGTGGCGCACCGTGAACCGGGTGTACGACCTGCCGGCGCGGGCCCGGATGGCGCTCATCTGCGGCCGGGACGCCGGGAAGGTGGCCGACGCCGCCGACCGGCTCGGCTGGGAGGCGCACACCACCAACTGGCGGGACCTGATCGCCCGGGACGACATCGACGTGGTCGACGTCTGCACGCCCGGCGACAGCCACGCCGAGATCGCCCTCGCCGCGTTGGCCGCCGGCAAGCACGTGCTGTGCGAGAAGCCGCTGGCCAACACGGTCACCGAGGCAAGGGCGATGGCCGCCGCGGCGGCCACCGCGCAGGCCGCGGGGGTGCGGTCGATGTGCGGGTTCAACTACCGACGGGTGCCCGCGGTCACGATGATGCGGCAGCTGGTCGCCGACGGGCGGCTCGGGGTGATCCGGCACGTCCGGGCGACGTACCTGCAGGACTGGATCGTGGATCCGCAGTTCCCCCTGGTCTGGCGGTTGCAGCGGGACAAGGCGGGCTCCGGCGCGCTCGGCGACATCGGCGCGCACATCATCGACCTGACCCAGTTCGTCACCGGCCAGCGGATCACCGGGGTCAGCGCGATCACCGAGACGTTCGTCAAGGAACGGCCGCTGCCGGCCGGGTCGAGCGGGTTGGCGGCCACGGTGGACGGCGCCGGGCCGGTCGACGGGCACGGCGCCGTCGACGGGCACGGCCCGGCCACCGGGACGGTCACCGTCGACGACGCCGCGGTCTTCGTGGCCCGGCTCGACGGCGGCTCGCTGGCCACGTACGAGGCGAGCCGCTTCGCCACGGGCCGCAAGAACGCCCTCCGGGTGGAGATCAACGGGTCGCTCGGCACGGTGGCCTTCGACCTGGAACGCCTCAACGAGCTGGAGTTCTACGACGCGACGCGACCCGCCGCCGAGCAGGGCTTCACCCGCATCCTGGTCACCGAGGGCGAACACCCGTACATGTCCGCCTGGTGGCCGCCCGGTCACATCATCGGCTACGAGCACTCCTTCACCCACCAGATGCGGGACTTCATCGAGGCGGTCGCCACCGGCGCCGACCCGACTCCCTCCTTCGCCGACGCGTTGCAGGTCCAGCTGGTGCTGGACGCGGTGACCCGGTCGGCGGAACTCGGTTCCTCGTGGACCGAGGTGGAGCCGGCGCTGGCGACGGTCGCCGCCTGAGCCACCTCCGGCCCCGGCCGGCGAGGGACCGGCCGCGGTTGCGCCCCGCGGCCGGGACGAGGTCGGGACCGGAGGACGTGCAGCCGGGCCACCATGGCCCGGTGACGCACGAGCAGGACGGTCGTCCGGTGCGGCCGGACCGGGATTCCCCGGTCGCACCGGAGGACCGCCACCCCGCGACCCGCCAGGGCCGCGTTTCCTCCAAGTCGTCCGGTCGGGCGCGCCGTCGTTCCGACCGGTCGGATGCGGGGGAGGCAGGGTCGAGACGCCGACCGACCCTGCCTGCCAGCCCCGTCCGTCCGCACCAGCACCGGGAACCGGTCCGGCGCCGTCGCCGCCGACTTCGACGCCGGCCCGGTGAGCTCCTCCCGGGAACGGCCGGTCGGACGGGGCCCATCCGCACAGACCCATATCTTTATGAACAAACTTCTGATACCTATGTAAATCAATGCACGCCGGTTTCTCCTGCGGGGAAGGAGCACCATGCGTACGGGTGTCTGGCTGGTGGGGGCGCGCGGATCTGTCGCGACCACCAGCATCGTCGGGGCGCTGGCCCTGCGGGCCGGGCTCACCGGCCCGACCGGCTGCGTCACCGAGCTGCCTGACCTGCGCGGTCCCGCCCTGCCGGCCTTCACCGACCTGGTCTTCGGCGGACACGATGTCGCCACCACCCCGCTGGCCAAGCGCGCCGAGGCGCTCGCCGCCGCCGGTGTGCTGCCCGGCCGGCTGGTCGCCGCGCTCCCCGACGAGCTGGCCGCCGTCGAGCGGGAGCTTTGTCCCGCGCCGGTCGGCGGCACCCAGGCCGACCGGGCCGCCACCGTCGTACGCGACCTCACCGGCTTCCGGGACCGGCACGGGCTGGACCGGGTGGTCGTGGTCAACGTCTCGGCCACCGAACCGGCCGCCCGGCCGCACCCGGCGCACGCCGACCCGGACGCGCTGCGGGCCGCGCTCGCCGGCCCGGACGAGGTGCTGCCGCCCAGCTCGCTCTACGCGTACGCGGCGGTCGAGGCGGGCTGCCCGTACGTCGACTTCACCCCGTCCACCGGGCTGCGGCTGCCGGCGCTGGTGGCGCTGGCCGCGGCGCGCCGCCTGCCGTACGCCGGGCACGACGGCAAGACGGGGGAGACCCTGGTCAAGTCGGTGCTCGCCCCGATGTTCGCGATGCGGCACCTGGCGGTGCGCTCCTGGTCCGGGGTCAACCTGCTCGGCGGCGGCGACGGCGCCACCCTCGCCGACCCGGAGGCCAACGCCGCCAAGGTGGAGAGCAAGCAGCGGGTGCTCGGCGAGACCCTCGGCTACCTCCCGCAGGGCGGCACCCGGATCGAGTACGTCGAGGAGTTGGGCGACTTCAAGACCGCCTGGGACCTCATCACCTTCGCCGGTTTCCTCGGCACCGGCATGCGGATGGAGTTCACCTGGCACGGCTGCGACTCCGCGCTGGCCGCGCCGCTGGTGCTCGACCTGGCCCGGCTCACCGCCGCCGCGCACGTCGCCGGCCACGCCGGCCCGCTGGAGGACCTCGCCTTCTTCTTCAAGGACCCGCTCGGCGCGCCCACCCACTCGCTGGCCGAGCAGTGGCAGCGGCTGTGCGGCCTCGCCCGCCGGCTGCACGCCGGAGGTGCCGATGCCCAGCACGGCTGACCTCGCCGAACTGGTCCGGGCGCCGGCCGCGCTCTCGGTGCCCGGGGACGTGGTCGCCGGGGCCGCCGCGGCCGGTGCGCTGGACCGGCGTACGCCCGCCCTGGCCGGCGCGTCGGTGCTGCTGTACTGGGCCGGTATGGCGGCCAACGACTGGGCGGACCGGCGGCTGGACGCCGTCGAACGCCCAGAGCGGCCGATCCCCAGCGGCCGGGTCAGCCCCCGCGCCGCGCTCGGCCTCGCCGCCGGCCTCACCGCCGCCGGGGTCGGGCTC
>NZ_JAMOKF010000095.1 GCF_023656545.1 Micromonospora phytophila
CGGCCGGCGGCCAGGCGGGCGGCCAGCGAGCCACCCTCCTCGTACGCCATCAGCAGGTACGGGTTGCCGCCGGCGGTGCGTCCCGCCTGGTGCAGAGTCACGATGTGCGGGTGGTCGGAGAGGCGGCCCAGCACCTTCAGCTCCCGCTCGAAGCGGGCCCGGGACGGGCCGTGCCAGTCGGCGGCGAGCACCTTCACCGCCACCGACCGGGAGAAGTCGGGCTGCCAGGCCCGGTAGACCATCCCGAAGCCGCCCCGGCCGATCTCCACGGCGTCGGTGCAGCCGGGCACGCCGAGGTCGAGCCCCGCGACGGGGGCGACCTCCCCGGGGTGGTGGGCCGCCGTCTGCTCTGAGTGGACCATGGCGGCCCATTATGACCGAGCGGTAGGTCAGGTTCGTGCGTCGCTGTCGAGATGCTCACCGCTCGGGACGGCGGCCCGGCCCGGCGGATGCCCCCCTTCCGCCCGCCGGGCCGGTCCGCCGTCTCGTCAGCAGACGGTGCTGGTCGAGCCGCCCGTCGAGTTCAGGTAGCCGGTGACGTGGGTGCAGTGCGCCGCCGTGTTGGCCGGGGCGCCCCACAGCTCCGCCCGGGTGGTGTTGTTCAGCTCGCCCACGCCGTAGTCGGAGCCGCTGTCCGTGTGGTCGATCACGTGGACGTACAGGTCCCAGTTGGAATGGGTCCTGCGGTACTGCTCCCAGACGTAGATGTAGGCGTAGTTGTAGCCGCAGCCGTAGTACTGCTTGACCGACGCCGCCTCCATGCCGCCGACCGTCAGCACCCGCGTCGTGCCGATCTGGCGGACGCTGGAGCAACTGGCGGGAGTGCTGGCCAGGGCCGGGGACGCGTTGACCAGCGTCCCGGCGCCGGCGGCGGCGAGCACGGTCGCGGCGGCGAGGGAACGGCGGAGGATCGACATGTAACCCTGCTTTCTCTGGTGGACCTGAGCTGTGGCCAGGAAACCAGGGGCCCGGCGGCGCCGACAGGTGACGAAGTGGCCACCTTTCCCTCCCCCTCCGCCACCGCCGGCCGGCGGGGGTAGCCGGAAAAGGAGTGCCCGTACGTCGGCGGTAACGAGCCAAACCATCGTCCAGACCGGCTATCATCGCCGCGTGGCTATCAGTTCTCCTCCAGCCCTCGGGCCCGCGGTGGCGTTGTTCCGCTCCCTGGGCGACCCGACCAGACTGGCGATCGTGCGGCGGCTCGCGGCCGGTGAGGCGCGGGTGGTGGACCTGACGGGCGAGTTGGGCCTGGCCCAGTCCACCGTGTCGAAGCACCTCGCCTGCCTGCGCGACTGCGGCCTCGTGGACTTCCGGGCCGAGGGTCGCCAGTCGTTCTACGCCCTGGCCCGGCCGGAGCTGCTCGACCTGCTGCGCGCGGCCGAGCAGGTGCTCGCGGCCACCGGCGACGCCGTCGCCCTCTGCCCGGTCTACGGCTCGCCCGCCGGGGAGGCTGCGGCATGAGCACGCCGCTGCTGGCCCCGGAGCGCCGGGCACTGCTGTCCCGACGCAGCCTCCAACTGGCGTACGTGACCGCCGGTTACAACCTGCTGGAGGGGCTGGTCGCCGTGGCAGCCGGCGCCGCCGCGTCCTCGACGGCGCTGATCGGCTTCGGGCTGGACTCGTTCGTCGAGGTGTCCAGCGCGGCCGTGGTGATCTGGCAGTTCCGCTCCCGGGTGCCGGAGGAGCGGGAACGGCGGGCGCTGCGACTGATCGCGCTCTCGTTCTTCGCCCTCGCCGCCTGGGTCACCGTCGACGCGGCCCGCTCCCTGCTCGGCGACGGTGACGCCGAGGCCAGCCCGGTCGGCATCGGCCTCGCCATCTCCTCGCTGATCGTGATGCCCCTGCTCGTACGCGCCAAGCGCCGCACCGGCCGGGAGCTGCGCTCCGCCACGGTGCTCGCCGACTCCACCCAGACCATGCTCTGCACCTGGCTCTCGGCGGTGCTGCTGGTCGGCCTGGTGCTCAACGCGCTCTGGGGCTGGTCCTGGGCCGATCCGGTCGCCGGCCTGGTGATCGCCGGCGTCGCGGTGAAGGAAGGCGTCGAGGCCTGGCGCGGGGACCACTGCGACGACTGCGCCCTCCCGTCGGCCGACCGGGCCGCGGGCTCGGGCTGCGGGTGCGGCCCCGACTGTGCGGACGCCTGCTGCGCCGACCGTACGACCTGAGTCCGGGCTGCGCCCGGCGGATCACCCGTGAGCCGGCGGGTCCTGACGGCCGTGGACCGCCGCCCGCCCGGCCCGGGTCGGGCGGGCGGGCGGCGGCGGGCTCAGCTGCGGGTGACCAGGCCGGCGTCGACGACGTACTCCCCGCCGTGCACCGCGTGGAACTCGCTGCCGGACACGAGCAGAGTCGGGTCGTACTGGTACGAGGTCACCATGTCCGAGTCGGTGGCGTCGTCGCCGGCGTCGGAGGCGGTGAGGCTGTACGCGTTGGAGGTCTCCATCCAGACTTGGTACAGCAGTTCGGTGCGGGCGGTGATCGACCAGGTGCCGTCAGGGTTGACCACGGCGGAGCCACCGCCGGTGGCCTGCCCCTGGCGGACCCCCAGCCGTACGTACAGCACGCCGTCCGGGCCGCCGGCGACTGCCGGCTCACCCTCCTCGCGCTGCCCGTCCCGGTCGAGGTCGTGCCAGACGGTGCCGCGGATGACGCACGTCCCGGAGATCGCCACCGTCACCGAGCCGGTGTTGTTCCCGGTGTTTGCCTCGCGCCGTTCCGGAGCGATCGTCGTGGTGATCGGCACCGCCGTGCCCGGCACCGCGCCGGCCACGACGAAGGGCACGTGGAGCCGCTCGGCCCGGCCGCCGGCCGCCAGGGCCGGGTACGAACACGTGTAGCTGGTGGCGCTGGCAACCGCGCAGGTCCACCCGAAGTCGTAGGGCGTCGTGGTACGCAGCCCCTCCGGTACCGCGACGGTGACGGTGATCGGGCTCGACTCCCCGGTCCCGTAGTTCCGCACGTCGATCTGGGCGTTGAAGGTCTCGCCCTCCGCCGGGTTCAGCACGTCGGTCATCATCAGGTCGACGGCCAGGTCGGGCTGGAGCTTTCCGGCCGCCACCGCATCGGCCGGAGTGAGCGCCGCCGAGGCCCCGACCAGGGCGAGGGCGGAAAGCGTGGTGGAGAAGGTACGTCGGATGGAGCGGGACAGGGAAATCTGACGCATGCACGTCCTCACGTCGCAGCCACGGCCCTCCCAGTCGGTGAGGGCCGCAATGGAGATCAACTGTCTCCCCTCATCCGGCGTCGTCGATCCCGCTGGCGTTACATGATCTTGTGGGTGAGGGCGGGGTCCCGGTCCGTGGTCGTGCTGTGGCATGGTGCGGTCGTGAGTGGAACGGGGCAGACGGATCGGGTGACGGCGGTGCCGGAGAAGCTGGATCAGTGGCATGACTTCCGCAAGAGCGTGGCGCTGGTGTCGATGGTGCTGTTCTTCTTCTGCCTGGTCGGCCTGGGCTTCCTGGTCTACCAGCTGGCGAGCGTCGGGGACGATGGGACGTTCAGCGCCTGGTCGTTCTTCCGCTTCATGTCGGTAGCGGCACCCCTCGGTGTGGCCGCGGTGGCCGGCCTCGGCGTCTACCGGGCGAGCAACAACGCCGAGTCGAAACGGCGCGGTCGGATCATGGCCCTTGCGCTGCTCGCCGCCGCGATCCTGCTCGTCGTGACGGGCATCATCGGGGACCGCCTGTCGTGAGCTTCTCCGTCGAACCCGGCGCGTTGGAACGCGCCGCGTCCCGTCTCGACGACGCGGGCCTCGACGCTCAGACCGCCAGGGCGTACATCCGCAAGCACACGGACATGCCATGGCACGGCCAGGGACTGCTCAACGAAGCATGGCCCGCGCATCAGAAGCTCATCGACGAGATGAACAAGCGGCTCACCCACCTGGTGGAGCTGCTCGGCAAGTCACGCGACGCGCTCCAAGGGACCGCCGACTACTACCAGCGCACCGACAGCGGAAGCGCGGCCCGCCTGGATGCCACCTACCCGACGGTCGACCGCAGCGGCTACGAACTTCCCGGCGGGCGCCCGCTGAGTGGGAACCTGCCGTGAGAGAACCGACAGACTTCCTCGTCGAGCCCAGCCAACCAGACGCCTCGCTGACCCAGCGATTCGCCAACCCCATCGGCATCCTGGACTCGATCTCCATCTCCCACTGGGTCAACCAGATCATCAAGGACGTCGCCGGCTACGACGTCATCGGCACCATCACCAACGCCCTCGTCGGAGACTGGGAAAGCTTCTACAAAGCAGGCGATGCCTACGGCAACCTCGGCCAGAGCCTGCAAGCCCTCGGCCAGAACGTCAGCCTGGTCTCTGCGCAGATGGATCAACAGTGGGACGGACAGGCCGCCGACGCCGCCTTCGTCTACTTCCGCCAGCTCGGGGCGGCAACGGTTCAGCAGAACGTCGTCCTCGCCCAGGTCGAAGAGAAGTACCACGAAGCCGCGCGCGCCATCTGGCTCCTGGCCGACATGATCGGCGGCCTCGTCAAGATGATGATCGACAAGGCCATCATCATCGGCGTCAGCGCCGCTGCGGGCACCGCACTCATCGAGACCGGAGCCGGAGCCGTCGCCGGCTACGGCATCGCCGCCTGGCAAGCCACCGAACTGGTCAAGAAGGTCAACGACGCCGCACTGAAGATCCAAGCCGGCGGCACCGCGATCCTCGGCTTCTTCAGCTTCATCAAGACCCTCGCCGAACAGGGCGGCGACCTGTCCAAGGTCCCCCTGCCCGACCAGCCCTACACGAGCCCGGTGCTTCATGACGCAACCTGAACCACAACCAGGGCAACAGTTCCTCGACCTCACCGAAGGCGACCGGGGCCTCGCCAAGCTCTTCCACGCCAGCCTCGCTCGGCTCCGCGACGGCGTCGCCGGCGACGACCTCCAGGAGATGGCCCGCGACCTCCTCGCCGGGCACACCAACCTCCAACAGATCGCCGCCACCGACGCCTACGGCGGAGAACTCCTCGACCGCTACCACCGGTTCAAAGACTGGGAACAGAACCTCGACCCGGACGAGCGGCAACGCCTCACCGACCAAGCGACCGAACTCGCCGCAGACCTGGGTAGTCAGGAACAGCAGTAGGGCTGCGAAAGGCCAGGAAGACCAACTACCGTGCGCCGTGGATGACCGACCGTGGCTTCTGCCAACTGCTGCCTCCGGTCGTCATGCCCAGCCTCCGCCGCCCATCACACCCGGCTGGGGGCAACTCCGGCACTGCATTGCGCGCCGGCCGCCGGGCGTAGGGCCTCCCGGGCGCTGCATCCTCGAGGATTATCTGCGCCGCCGGCGTGGCCCGTCTCCGGATCGGCAATTCCGGCCAGCGGTCGGATTACCTGCCAGAGATCCGACCGGCAGGGGTGCCGAACCGGCAGATAATGCGGGAGTTGGCCTTCGGTTTATCCCCAAGGGGCGGCCGGCGGGCTGATCGAATGCGATCGGGAGGGAGCAGCCGTCGGATGAGCACAATGCATGCCGTGAGAGCTCACACCAGGGGCGGGCCGGAGCAACTCGTGTACGAGGAGGCGCCGCGGCCCGAGCCGGGGCCTGGTGAGGTGTTGGTGGCCGTGAAGGCCGCTTCCATGACACCCCATGAGCTCACCTGGCCGGCAACCTGGACGCACAGCTTTGACGGGACAGGACCCGAGCGCACCCCGATCATCCCGTCGCACGAGTTCTCCGGAGTCGTCGCGGCGTCCGGGGCGGGGGTGGAGAGGCCCGCTGAGGGGGAGGCCGTCTACGGCTTGATCCCTTTCACCCGCGATGGCGCGGCGGCCCAGTACGTCGCCCTGCCCGCGGCCGTCCTGGCGGCCAAACCCGCCACCGTTGACCACGACCACGCCGCGGCGCTCCCATTGGCTGCGTTGAGTGCCTGGCAGGCCCTGGTGGATCACGCTGACCTGCAGGCCGGCCAGCACGTGCTGGTGCAGGGCGGCGCCGGCGGCGTGGGAGCCTACGTGGTGCAGCTTGCGGCCAGCCTCGGTGCCCGTGTGAACGCCACGGCGGCGGCGGCCGACCTGGAATTCGTCAAGGGTCTGGGTGCCGAGCAGGTCATCGACTATGCGCACGACCGCTTCGAGGATCACGTTCGCGACGTGGACGTGGTCGTTGATCTTGTCGGAGGGGCCACGCAGTCGCGCTCCTGGTCGGTCCTGAAACCGGGCGGTGTCCTGGTCACCCTCGTCACCCCACCCGACCAGCAGGAAGCAGCCCGGCATGGCGTTCGTGGGGTGTTCTTCGTCGTCGAGCCCAACCAGAACGCGTTGCGTTCCATCGCCGAGTTCGTCGATAACGGCCGGTTGAGGCCGGTGCTGGACCGCGTGCTGCCCCTCACTGAGACGCGCTCAGGTTACGAGGCGCTCGAGACGGCCAAGCGCCGCGGCAAGATCGTCATCCACGTCGCCGACTAGTCACTGCCGTCGGTGCCGCTGTGGGACGTGGGGTCCGCTGTTCGGTGACGGGGTCCGGTCGGCCCGCAGGCCCGGACTACTCGCTTACAAGCTCTGTGCAGCTCGTCCGGCGGCGTCTGTCCGCGTGCACGACCTCGGACGACTGTCCGTGCAGGGCTGTCGACAGACAACCCGTCCGGGACGGTTGCAGTCAGCGTTGCTGTCGGCGGGCGCTCGCGCCGTCGCGACTAGCCCCTCACCAGCGACCATCTGATACATAGCGCTTGGCGGGCCGGTCGCATGAGGGCCGGGCACGCGCTCCGGCCGCTGTCGCATGTCAGAATGCCCCCAAACCTAGAGCAAACCTGGCAGAACGGGCGAGCCGATGACAACGAGCAGGGCGGCCGAGCTGGTGCGGAAAGCCGGGGACCCGGAGCGGGCTACGTTCCTGGAACTCTTCTTCGACCTGGTGTTTGTCCTCGCGCTCGCTCAGCTCTCGCGCGGCCTGGCCGAGGATCTCGGGTGGAGCGGCGCCTTCCGGACGCTGGTGCTGTTGGGGGCCATCTGGTGGGTCTGGTCCAGCACCGCGTGGCTAACCGACCGGACGGACCCACATCGACCGGTAATCCAGGCGCTGGTCATCGCGACCATGGTCGGCAGCCTGGTGATGGCGGCCGCGGTGCCCGAGGCATTCGGCGACACGGGCCTGATCTTCGCGGGCGCCTACGTCGCCGTCCAGCTCGGCCGCGGGCTCGTCCTCGTGGCCATTCTGCGTGGCCACAAGCTGCAGCGCCACGTCGTGCGCGGGCTGTTCTGGTACGGCCTGTCGGCGCTGCCGTGGATCGCGGGGGCGCTCGTGCACGGCACGGCACGTGGAGCGTTGTGGGCACTCGCGGTGGTCCTTGACCACACGGCAGGCAGAATCGGCTTCCCCACCCCGGGGGCGGGCCGTACGCCCAATCAAGACCTTGTGATCTCGGGCGAGCACCTGTCCGAGCGCTACCGGCAGTTCTTCATCATCGCGCTCGGGGAGCTGATCCTGGTTACCGGACTGGCGCTGAGCAGTAGCGGCTTCGCGCCGGACAGGGCCGCCGCGTTCGCAGTGTCGATCGCGACCACCGTGCTGCTGTGGCGGATCTACATATACCGCGCTGGGCAAGTCCTGGCGGAAGCGATTGCCGTGTCCGCCGACCCGGTCCGGCTCGCCCGCTTGGCGTCATACGCCCACCTGGTGATGGTGGCCGGCGTGGTCGTCGCCGCCGTCGGCGACGAACTCGTCATCGCCCATCCACTCGGGCACACCCCACCGGCCTGGATCGCCGTCATCCTCGGCGGACCGGCGCTGTACCTGGCCGGGCGCGCCCGCTTCGAGCACGCGGTATTCGGCCGCGTGTCCCGGTCCCGACCGATCGGCGTCCTTGTGCTGGCCGCCCTGACACCGGCGATGCTCCCCCTGCCGCCACTCGTGGTCGCCGCTGCTGCTGCCCTCGTCCTGACCGGGATCGCCATATCCGACGCAGCCCGCGCCCGTAGACGCCCGTCCGAGCCGCCCTCACCACCCGGCTAGCCGGAAGCGTCACCCATCTCTTGAGACTGTTCTGTCACGCAGGTCCTGAGACCCGACACGTGTCCGACTCCGGATGATGCGTTACACGGTGGCTTCACTTGATGGGTGACACTCCGTCGAGTGCTGGTGGAGTTGAGCGTGACCGAGCAGCGCCATCGCGCAGTGTTGGAAGTCGAAGCTGGGCTGTCCGTGACCGAGGTCGCCGAACGGTTCGGCGTCTCGCGTCAGGCCGTGCATCGCTGGTTGGGTTGGTATCGCGACCAGGGCTTGGATGGTCTGGCTGACCGGTCGCACCGACCGCATGCGCACCCGGCCCAGACTTCTGGCGAGGTGGAGGCGGTGATCTGCGAACTGCGCCGCAACCATCCCCGCTGGGTCAGCGGCGGTCACCCATGGGGAACTGAACGTGGTCCAGCAGCTGCGGCACTCGCCGGAGCACTTCGGCGGCTTCTACCTCTCGCCGCCGAAGAGCGGATCAGGGGGAACCGTCGACCTGGACGCGGTCGTGGCGGACCAACTGACCGCTCACCTCAGCGACGTCGGCCCCGTCGAGTTCGACTTGCCGGACATCACAACGGGGGAGCGGGTGACCCGGCGTGTGGCGGTCCTGTTCACCTCGCAGCGGGGAAAGCTGCTGACGGATCGCTATTGGGCAGAGCTGTGGACGGACTGGCGGGAGGCGGCCGGCTGGCCGAAGGAGGGCACCTTTCACTCTCTGCGCCACTTCTTCGCCACGACGCTGATGAGCAACGGCTTCGAGCCGCAGGACGTGCAGAAGGCGCTGAGGCGCGCCAATTTGCGGATCACCTTGGAAACCTACGTGCACTGGCTGCCGAAGAAGGACCGGCCGCGGCGTGGTGGGCCAGCTCCTCCGGCATGCCGACAGCAGACGTGGCGACGCCGGCAATAACCAAGATCAGAGTTAGTTTGTGCCCTGATTGCGCCCGATGATCTTCCTTCGGCGTTCTCGCAGCTCAGAGGCGGTAGATGGTGGGCCGCCAGGGACTCGAACCCTGAACCTATGGATTAAAAGTCCACAGCTCTGCCATTGAGCTAGCGGCCCGCGCGCTCAGGTTACCGGACGGCGACCGGATGCGACTTGCGGCTTCCACGCCGCCGTCGATACGTGCAGCTCAGCGAGGCCGTCAGGTTCGGAACGTCAGGTCGGGAACCAGCCGTTTCCAGCAACGCGGAGCGCCCGCCCGATCGTGGGCGGGCACCGACGGAGCAGGTCTACTACGCCCGCTCGGCGGCCAGCGCGACGAAGGCGCGCCAGGCCGCGGGCGTGAAGGTGAGGGCGGGGCCGGTCGGGTCCTTGGAGTCGCGGACGCCGACCATCCCGGGTTGTCGGCCACCTCCACGCAGTTGCCGCCGCTGGAACCACTGCGGCTGGACTTGCGCCAGGTGGCGTTACTGAGGTCCATGATGGCTCTGCACTTCCTTCATCAGATCGATGGACTGCTGGCGCGGGAGCGCTTCGTTCCGCACGCCCTCCCACTTCGCCAGAAGACTAGCCACCTCATCCTCTCTGTCGACCACAACTCCGCCTAGCTGGTTTTCCAGGTGCCCAACCCATCCGCCATCGGCGGATCGAGCCAGCGCGAAGGGGCCAGACAGGCCGATGTGCAGTCCGGTCGCCGCCGGAATCAGGTGCACGTGAACGTGCGGAAGCTCCGCCATCGCGACCAGGTGCGCGACCTGGTCAGCCATGATGCCGCTGAATCCGTCGCCCGTCCGACGCAGCGCGGATTCGTCCAGGACCGCGACCAACTGTGGGGGCTTGTCGCCGGTGAGGACCTTTTGACGGTCCATGCGGGTGCTCACCTGCTGGTCAACTTCCGTCGCTGACATCATGTCGTTGAAGCGCATGACGACCCGGGCGTAGTTCTCGGTCTGTAGCAGGCCGGGACCTAGAAGAGGCTCGAACAGCCTGAGTTGACGCGCGCCGCGTTCCGCGTCGAGCCAGGGCAGGAACCAGGACGGTGCGCCGAGGTTGGCGACGAGCCGTTCGAAGAGCCCGCCGGTCTTCAGCGCCCGGTCGGCGCCCTTGATGAAGTCCATGGTGAGGGCGCGGGTGCCGCTCTCCACGGCGCTGACGTGCGAGGCGCTGAAGCCCGCGCCCCGGCCGAACGCCTCCTGCGTCATGCCGGCGGCCCCGCCTGAGCGGCGGATCTCGGCCACGATGAAGTCCGCGAGCGGACTCGGCACGTCAGCCACTCAGAGCCTCCCAGTTCGAAGATCGACTACTCACGTCGCCACCCGCCGGGCGCTGGTCCGGTCAGCCCGGCCCGGACCCCGAGAGCACCTGCCGAGCGTAGTCGGCTCCACAGCAGAGTGTCACCAGCGGGACTGCTCGTGGAGCACCGGCCGGGGGCCACCCGGGGTGCTCATCCGGGCGGTCCCTCCCGACGGCGGAGAGGGGGAGACGTGCCGAGCGACGAGCCGAAGCCACCGGCGTGGACGGTGGGAGACGTGATCCGGGTCCCCGAGGACGCCTACCGGTTCGGCAGCGGCAGCCTGAGCATGTACGTCGCCGAGGTGCTCAGCCGGGGCCCGTTCCAGGGCGCGGAGTGGGCCGAGCTGCGCGGCCGCGAGCTGAACCCGGACGGCGCGCTCCGGGCGCGCGAACGGTACGCCTTCGTGCGCGTGGACCGGGCCACGGTCGTACCGGTGCCGTCGCTGTGACCCGCCGGCCCGACCACCTGCCGTCCCGCCCGACCTGGCGCTGCGCGGCCTGCGGGATCGCCTGGCCGTGCTCCGCGGCGAAGCTGCGCCTGCTCGCCGAGTACCGCACCGACCGCATCGCGCTGATCATCTACCTCGGCTATCTCCAGGTGGAGGCCGCCGAGCAGCTTGCCGAGCTGGACGGGGGCGAGCCGCCGGCCGGCCTGGCCGAGCGCTTCACCGGCTGGGCCCGCCCGCGCGGCTGACCGTGCCGTCCTCCGGCCGGCGCAATGCCCGCGAACGCGCTGCGTGGGGCGGGGGATGCGACCGCAGGGCGCGCCGGACCGCTGGACGACCGCGTATGGGGTGGAGCGGTTCGGCCATGGCCGGGACGATCACGACCCGGTTGACTGGTGGCACGACCACAGGGGGAGGACCACCATGCCCGAGCCGATCCGCATCGCCGCGCTGGCCGGGGCGACCCTGAGCACCGGGCTGACGGCCGGACTCTTCTTCGCGTACACCTGCTCGGTGATGCCGGGCCTGGCCGTCACCGACGACCGGACGCTGGTCGGTGCCATGCAGTCGATCAACCGCAAGATCCTCAACGGCTGGTTCCTGGCCGCCTTCCTCGGCGCGGTGCTGCTGATCGCGCTGGCCGCCGCGTTGCACCTGCCCCACGGTGGCCCGGTGCCCGGCTGGACCGTCGCCGCGCTGGTCGGCTACCTGGTCACCCTCGGCGTCACCATGGGCGTGAACGTGCCCCTCAACGACCAGCTCGACGCCGCCGGGCCGGTGGACCGGATCGCCGACCTGGCGGCCGTGCGGGAGCGGTTCGAGGCGACCTGGGTGCGGTGGAACCTGGTCCGCACGATCAGTTCGTCGTTCGCCTTCGCCTGCCTGATCGCCGCGCTGCTGACCCGGCGCGGCTGAGCGCGGAGCCAGCTGGACCTGCCCGCCGACTCGGCGATGCCGCTGACCACGGTCAGCGTGGGCGAGCCGGCCGGCGACCGGCGGGCCGGGCACGGCGTGTGCCGCGGGCCGGATCGCCCAGTCGGCCGGCAGGCATGGGTGGGCCGGCGCGGGGAACCGTGTCGGGATGAGGATGAGCAGCACCCCGGCCGTGGCGGCCTCCGGGGAGGAGATCGGCCCGGACGGCGTACGCGAGCCGGGCGGTGAGGTGCACGCCTGGCTGCCCGGGCAGAACCAGACGGTGTGCGGGCTTCAACTCAGCCGCACCCGGCTGCGCCGCTTCCCGCACGTGAAGTTCGACTACACCGGCACCGACCAGCTCACCGAGGCGGACGCCGTCGGCTGGATCTGCCCACGCTGCCTGGCCGCCTCCGACGGTCGCCGCCGTGGCGAGAAGCGGAACTGGGTGCGGGAGTCACCCCGACCCTGACCCGTCGGGCGGTTGGCGGGCGGCTGACCGGGTACGGGTCGGGCATGCGGATCGTGGTGGTGGGGGCGAGCGGCAACGTCGGTACCGCGCTGTTGCGCCGGTTGCGCCGGGAACGCGGACTGGACCTCGCCGGAGTGGCCCGCCGGCTGCCCGGCGCGGACGCCGGTGAGCCGTACGACCAGGTGGAGTGGCACTCCTGCGACATCGGCCTGCCCGGCGCGGCCGACCAGCTCGCCGAGGTCTTCGCCGGCGCCGACGCGGTGGTGCACCTGGCCTGGCAGATCCAGCCCAGTCACGACCAACGGGTGCTGCACCGCACCAACGTCGGCGGCAGCCGCGCGGTGATCGAGGCGGTGGTCCGCGCCGGCGTGCCGGCCCTGGTTTACGCCTCGTCGGTCGGCACCTACGCGCCCGGCCCCAAGGACCACCCGGTCAGCGAGCGCTGGCCGGTGACCGGGGTGCCCGGTTCGTCGTACAGCCGGGACAAGGCCGACGTGGAGGCGCTGCTCGACCGGACGGAACGGGAGCATCCCGGGCTGCGGGTGGTGCGGTTGCGACCCGGACTGGTCTTCCAGCGGGCCGCGGCCACCGAGATCACCCGCTACTTCGTCGGGCCGTTCGTGCCCCTGCGGCTGCTCCGCTTCGGGCGGCTGCCGTTGGTGCCCACCAACCCTCGGCTGCGGATGCAGGCGGTGCACGCCGAGGACGTCGCCGACGCGTACGCCCGGGCGGCCCTCGGCGAGGCGCGCGGCGCCTTCAACATCGCCGCGGACCCGGTGCTGACCCCCGAGCTGGTGGCCCGGCACTTCCACGGCTGGACGGTGCCGGTGGCCGGCCCGCTGCTGCGCGCCGCCGCCGCGCTGACCTGGCGGGCGCGGCTGCAACCGATCGACGCCGGCTGGGTGCAGCTGGCTTTGAACGCGCCGCTGATGTCCAGCGATCGCGCCGAGACCGAGCTGGGCTGGCGGCCCCGGCACGACGCGCTCAGCGCGCTCAAGGAACTCATCGCCGGCATGGCCCACGGCGAGCACACCGGCAGCCCGCCGATGTCCGCCGACCCCGGCCTGCCCGGCCGCCCGGCGGGCCTGCTCCGCGCCCGCCCCGCCGGCCACGGCAACCCCTACTGACGTACGCCCACCCCGCCGATCCGCGACCCCCGGCGCTTCCGGTGCCGGGGCGGGCTGTGGGTCAGCTGAGTTTGGAGTTGGTCACCGTGGGGTTGCGGGCGCCGAGGAAGAAGATGCCGGGGTAGCCGCGCGTCTCGAAGCCGTCGCTCGGGTTGCGGCGCAGGGTGGAGTTCTCGATCCGCATGGTGCCGGTGCGGTCGTTGCTGACGAAGAAGACGGCCCCGCCACCCTCGTTCGCCTTGTTGCCCTCGATGAGCGTGCCGGCGATCCGAACGGTGAACTCGTTGCCGTCGCAGTAGATCGCCCCGCCGCTGCCGCCGCCCGGCGTGCCGGCCTTGGCCGGGTTCGCCCCGGTGCCGACCGCCCGGTTGTTGCGCAGGACGCTGTTCAGCACCACCCAGGTGACGCCGATGCTGCTCAGCGCCCCGCCGTTGGCGCAGACGCCGCCGTCGAAGGTGCTGCCCACGACGTACACCGGCTTGTTCTCGTACTGGCTGAGCACCCGGATCGCCGCGCCGCCCAGGTCGGGGCCCGTCCGGTCGCAGCGGTTGCGGACGAAGCGCGAGTTGACCACCTTGAACCGGCCGCCCCGGACGAAGATCGCCCCACCGCCGCCGCCCTCCGCCTGCTCGCCGGTGGAGTTGCCTTCGGCGAAGGTCAGGTTCTGCACGGTGAGCTGCGGGTGGTCCTGGTTCTGGCAGTGCGAGGTGGTCCAGCCCTGCGCGCCGTCGCAGGTGTTCATGTAGAGGATCCGCCGCTGCCCCTGGCCGCTGAGGGTGACCTTGCCGCCGCCGTCCAGCACCACCCTCGGCCCGTTGGCGTTGCGGACCTTGGCGGTGGCCGTCATCCTGATCGTCACCGGCTCCGGCCCGCAGTCGAAGGTGATGACGCCGCCGGCCGCGACCGCCTTCACCACCGCCGCCGAGGTGCAGCTCGCCGCCGTGCCGCTGCCGATCGTCCGGGTCGGCCTCGAGGTGTCCACGGCCCGCGCCTCGGCCGGGACGTCCGCGCCGCCGTTCGGGTTGCCGGCCTTCAGCGCCCCGGCCTTCGTCGAGGGCTTCGGGCCAGCGCTCGCCCCGGGCCCGCCCAGGCCGGAACGGTCCGCCGGGGCGACCGCGGGGCCGGTCGCCTCGACCCCGCTGGCCGGCGCCGACGCGGCAACCGGGGCCGGCGGTGCGTCGCCGTCGGGGGTGGCGCCCCCGCAGCCGGGCAGGCCCGCGGTGGCGACACTCAGGACAAGCAGGGCGACAAGGGATTTCACGCGCACCCCGTGATGCTAGGAGCCGCACGGACGGCGGAGTGAATCCGCCGCCCGGGCTTAACCCGGCCCTAAGGTCGGGCGCGGATCAGCGCGACGATCCCGACTGCGCCGCGCCGAACCGCGCCGGGCCGCGCCGAACCGGGCCCGCGCCGAGCCGCGCCGAACCGGGGCGGGTCAGAAGTCGGCGAAGAGGTACGGCAGTTCGCGCGGGAAGAGCCGGCGCAGCTCGGCCGCGGCGTCCACCGGCACGTCGCCCAGCCCCCGCAGGCTCACCTCCGCCGGGTCGAGCACCCCGTACGCCAGGGCGGAAAGCCCGGCGGCGGTCAGCGTGGCGGTCGGCGGCGACCCGGCCGTGGCGGTGGCGCCGGTGACCAGTTCCAGCGACCCGGTCGTGCCGTCCAGCAGGTACGTCCCGGCCAGCCAGCGGTCCCCGGTCAGCTCCACCCGGACCCGGCCGGGACCGGCGGGCAGCCCCGCCAGCGGGTCCACCGACAGCAGCCGGGCCATCGGCGCCGAGGAGCCCGGCCGGGCGATCGTCGCCTCGACGTGCACGTCGAGGTCGGTCAGCCACAGCTCGGGCAGCTCGTCGGCGGGGATCACGACGCTGACCTTCGCCACCTGGTCGACGTGCCGGGCGAAGAACTGCAACAGCAGCGCCCGGGCGTACGGGTCGGTGGCGAGCAGGTCGTCCGCGATCAGCGTGCCCGCGTGGTCGTCGATCCGGTAGGTCACAGCACCGGTGACCGCCCCGCCGACCCGGGCGGTGAGCAGCCACCGCTCGTCCCGGTCGCGCAACCCGACGTCCCGGTAGTCCGGGAAGAGCGCGAAGCCGTGCCGCTGGAGCAGGGACCGCTCGGTGAACTCCCGCCACGTCGGGTAGCCCGTCCCGATCCGCTCCCAGCCCACCTCGCCGGGCAGTTCGGTGCGGAGCAGCGGGCTCAGGTCGGCGGGGGAGAAGGTGGCCGTGCGCGCCTTCGGCAGCCCGACGTAGCCGAAGCGCGCGTAGAACGAGGGCCGGAACGGCCAGAGCGCGCTCAGCCGGTGCCCCTCGTCGCGCATCTCGTCGAGGAGCTGGTGCAGCAGGGCCCGGACGTGCCCCTGCCGGCGGGCCAGCGGGTGGGTGGCCACCCCGGCGACACCGGCCATCGGCAGCACCGTGCCGCGCAGGTTCTGTCGCATCGGGACGGCCGAGGCGGCGGCCACCGACGCGCCGTCCGCCTCGACGACCAGCGTCCGGTTGCCCTCGTTGTAGGGCAGGTATTCGCGGAACTCCTCCGTCCGGGCCGCGGTGGGCGGCGACGTCTCGAACGCGTACGCCTGGAGCGGGAAGCTGGTGGTCAGTCGGTCCTCGGAGCGCACCCGGCGGATGGTCATCCGCCAATCCCAACCCGACCCGGCGTACGCCGCAACCGCATTCGCCCGCTCACACTCCGGTTACGTCCGAGACCACGACGGTGACATTGTCCGGCGCGCCGGCCTGGTGGGCGAGCTTGACCAGCTGCTCGCCGCACTGCTGGCGGTCGCTGTACATGCTCAGCGTGGCGGAGATCGTGGCGTCCTCGACGTAGTCGGAGAGCCCGTCGCTGCACAGCAGCAGCCGGTCGCCGGCGACCACGGTCAGCACCCCGATCGCCGGCGGGGTGTCCGCGCCCTGCACCGCCCGGGTCACCAGGGACCGCTGCGGGTGGTGCCGCGCCTGCTCCGGCGCGAGCGCCCCCTGGTCGACCAGCGCCTGGACGAACGTGTCGTCCCGGGTGAGCTGGGTCAGCTCCCCGTCGCGCTGGAGGTAGCAGCGAGAGTCACCGACCTGGGCGAGCACCAGGGTGTCCCCGGCGAGCAGGGCGGCGGTCAGCGTGGTGCCCATGCCGTCGCGGGCCGGGTCGACGGTGATGGCGGCGTGGATGCGGCGGTTGGCGGTGCTCACCACGGCGCGCAGCGCGTCGGCGGCCTCGTCGGGGGCGGTGGGCGGGCTCAGCTCGTCCAGGATGCGGATGACGATCTCGCTCGCCACCTCGCCGGCGGGCAGTCCACCCATCCCGTCGGCGACCGCGACGAGACGGTCACCGGCGAGGGCGGAGTCCTCGTTGTTGGTCCGGACCAGGCCGATGTCGTTGAGGATGGCCGAGCGGAGGATCAGCGTCATGGGGTCAAGCTTGCCAAGAACACCCTGCCGCCGTCTCTACGCACTACTGCGTAGGGTTGGGGAATGATGCCGGTGTCCATGGTCGGGCGCGCCGGTGAGCTGGCCGAGCTCGACCGGGCATGGTCCACCGTGGTCGCTTCCGGACGGTCCGCGCCGTCCGTCGCCGTGATCAGCGGTGGCGCGGGCGTGGGCAAGTCTCTGCTGGTCGCGGCCGCTCTGGAGGCCTTCACTCCGCGTCCGGCGGTGGTGCTGTCGGGCGCCGCCCGGGTGCACAGCCCCGCGCCGTACGACTGGTTGGCCGCCGTTCTCACTGGTCGGGACACCAGCCGGCTCGACCTGCCGCCGGACGCGCTGGCCTGGCTCGCCCAGCAGCCCACCGCGCCGCGCGAACGCTACGCCCCGGGCACCCTGCTCCGCCTCGCCGTGCGTACCGTCCGGCTGCTGGTCGGTGCCGGCCCGGCGGTGCTGGTGGTGGAGGACCTGCACGCGCTCGACCCGGCCAGCCTGAATCTGCTCGGCGAGCTGGCCACCGCCGCCGACCTGCCCGCGCTGCTGGTGGTGGCCACCCGGCCCGCCGCGGACGCGGTCGCACCGGACCTCGCGGTCCGCGCGCTGGCGCGGCTCTGCGGCGTCCGGGGCGCCGTTCGCCAACACCTCGGACCGCTGCTCCCGGCCGAGGTCGCCGAGGTGCTGACCCAGGTGTACGCGGACCTGCGCCCCTCCTCCCGCCTGGTGCGCGCGGTCTGGCAGCGCACCGCCGGCAACCCGTACGCGCTGACCGAGCTGCTCGCCGCCCACGCCGGGCGGGGGCCGGAGGCGTTGCTCCGCCCGCCCCGCCCG
>NZ_JAMOKF010000096.1 GCF_023656545.1 Micromonospora phytophila
GCCGCCGGTGCTGCGGCTGCCCGGGCCGGTGCCGTCGACCGGGCCGGGCCGGTTCGGCTACGACGACCGGGTCGGCCCGGTGCTGGGCGACGCCGGCACGCTGCGCCGTTACCGGGTCGCGGTGGAGTCGGGCGCCGGCGAGGACGCGGGCGAGTTCGCGTCCGCCGTCGGTGCGGCGCTCGCCGGGCCGGGCAGCTGGGTCGACGGCGGCGAGGTGCGGTTGCAGCAGGTACCCGGCGGTGCCGCGCATGACTTCACGGTCTTCCTCGCCACGGCCGGGACGGCGGGACGGATGTGCGCCGCCGGGGGTGTGGACATCCGGGTGGGCGGGCGGCCCTACACCTCGTGCCGGGCGTCGGGGCAGGTGATCATCAACCTGGACCGCTGGCGGCTCTCGGTGCCGCACTTCGTGCACACCGGTGTGCCCCTCGCGGTCTACCGCACGTACGTGGTCAACCACGAGGTTGGGCACCAGTTGGGGTACCGCCACGAACGCTGCCCGGGGGCGCGCCGGCCGGCGCCGGTGATGATGCAGCAGACGCTCTTCCTGGACGGCTGCGTGGCCAATCCGTGGCCGTACCGGAACGGCCGTCGCTACGCAGGCCCTCGACTCTGAGCACCTCGACGGACATCGGAAAACCGGGCATCGGGGAGCAGGGGTACGTCGAGTATCGAAATGGGGATCGCTTTCCGTAATTTCCTGGTGCGGCAATTACGGTAAATGGGGAAATTGACCGGTTGGCCTGTCACGCTCGATTCATGACGTCGTCGTCCCCTTGCGACCCGCCTGAGTCGCCTGAGCCGCCGTCCGCCGGCCGTCCTCTCCGTCGCCGTCCTCCGGTCCGCGTGCGGGACCGACGGATCGTCCGGCTCGGCCTGGTCGTCATCCTCGCGGCGAGCGCCGCGGTGGCGCTGGACCGGGCCAGCGGGCCGGCGGGCGAGCCGTCCACCAGCACGCGGGCCGGGACGGCGCACGGCGCCGGGGCGGGCGAGCGGGGGCACACCCCGTACCCGAGGGCCGGCGCCGGCGCCTTCACCACCGCGGACGGTGACTCCCCGGTCCTCGGCGCCGACGGTCCGCTGCGGCGCTACCGGGTCGCGGTGGAGCAGGGCACCGGCCAGGACGCCGCCGCCTTCGCCGCCGCCGTCGACGGGGTGCTTGGCGACCGGCGCAGCTGGATCGCCTCGGAGGAGCTGCGGATGCAGCGGGTCGCCGAGGCGGACGCCGCCGACTTCACCGTCTACCTGGCCACCCCGGACACCTCGGAGCGGATGTGCGCCGAGGGTGGCCTGAGCACCGAGGGCTACACCTCCTGCCGGCTGCCCGGCCAGGTGATCATCAACCTGGCGCGCTGGCTGGAGGCGGTCCCGGACTACGGGGCGCCGCTGGAGATCTACCGCGCCTACGTGGTCAATCACGAGGTCGGCCACGAACTGGGCGAGGGGCACCAGGCCTGTCCCGGCCCCGGCGAGCCGGCGCCGGTGATGCAGCAGCAGACGTACGGCCTGGAGGGCTGTGCGGCCAACGCCTGGCCCTACGTCGACGGCTCCCGCCACGAGGGCGACCCGGTCCCCGGCATCTGAGATATTCCCGCTCCCGCAGTTCGGGCGACGTGTCCCTCCTCATGGCCGACCGCTTCTCCGGCGAGCGACAATGGCGCGGTTCATCACCGCCGATCCCGGGGAGTCCACCGTGTCGTTGCCCCCGCTCGTCGAGCCCGCCGCCGAGCTGACCGTTGACGAGATCCGCCGCTACTCGCGCCACCTGATCATCCCGGACGTCGGGGTCGAGGGGCAGAAGCGGCTGAAGAACGCCCGGGTGCTCTGTGTCGGCGCCGGCGGCCTCGGCTCGCCGGCCCTGATGTACCTCGCCGCCGCCGGGGTCGGCACCCTCGGCATCATCGACTTCGACACCGTCGACGAGTCGAACCTCCAGCGCCAGATCATCCACGGTGTCTCGGACATCGGCCGCTCCAAGGCCGAGTCGGCCGCGGCGAGCATCCGCGAGATCAACCCGCTGGTCAACGTGGAGATCCACAACACCGCGCTGGACCGGGAGAACGTCCGCGACATCTTCTCGCGGTACGACCTGATCGTCGACGGCACCGACAACTTCGCCACCCGGTACATGGTCAACGACGCGGCGGTGCTGCTCGGCAAGCCGTACGTCTGGGGTTCGATCTACCGCTTCGACGGCCAGGCGTCGGTCTTCTGGGCCGAGCACGGCCCCTGCTACCGCTGCCTCTACCCGGAGCCCCCGCCGCCCGGCATGGTCCCCTCCTGCGCCGAGGGCGGCGTGCTCGGCGTGCTCTGCGCGTCGATCGGATCGATCCAGGTCAACGAGGCGATCAAGCTCCTCGCCGGCATCGGCGAGCCGCTGGTCGGCCGGCTGATGGTCTACGACGCCCTGGAGATGAGCTACCGCAAGATCAAGGTCCGCAGGGACCCGAACTGCGTGCTCTGCGGGGAGAACCCGACGGTCACCGACCTGCTGGAGGACTACGAGGACTTCTGCGGCGCGGTGTCGGTGGAGGCGCAGGAGGCGGTGCTCGACTCGACCATCACCGCGCGGGAGCTCAAGGACTGGCAGGACGCCGGCAAGGACATCTTCCTGGTCGACGTCCGGGAGCCGGCCGAGTACGAGATCGTCCGCATCCCCGGCGCCACCCTGATCCCCAAGGGCGAGATCCTCTCCGGCGAGGCGCTGGCCAAGCTCCCGCAGGACAAGCAGGTCGTGCTGCACTGCAAGTCCGGGGTCCGCTCCGCCGAGGCGCTCGCCGCGCTCAAGGCGGCCGGGTTCCGCGACGCGGTGCACGTCCAGGGCGGCGTGCTCTCCTGGATCAAGCAGATCGACCCGTCGCTGCCGGCGTACTGACCGACCGGCGCCGGGGCGGGCGACGACCGCCGCCCCGGCGACTCCGGCCCTCGGCCGTCCGGCCCTGGCGCGTGGCGGCCATCCGCCGTCCGGCCTTCGCGCATGGCGACCCTGCGCCTCCGGGCTCCGGGCCGGGCCGGTCGTCGGCCGATTCACCGAAGCGGGATCACGTCCGCGCAGGTAGCGTTGCCGCCGTGGTCGACATGGACGCCGCGATCGGGTTCGTCGTGGCTCACGGTGACGCGGTGGACCGTGCCCGCCTCTCCCGGTTGCGTACCGGCGCGCCGCCGTCGCCCGAGCTGCTCGACGCGGCGGAGGTCGGGCAGGCGTCCGACGGCGGCTGGCCGGCCTACCTGGGCGCCGCGGTCGCCTCGGTGGACGCCACCTGTTTCCGCCTGTCCGAGCTGGACGACCTCGGCGCGCTCGGCCGTCCGGCCGCCCGGCGGGCACTGGACTGGCTGGCCGCCCGGCAGTTGCCCGACGGCGGCTGGGAGGAGGACCCGGCCCTGGCCGGATCCGCTCCCGATTGGGCCCGTCCGGGCGATCCCGAGGCCGGGTTCCACCTGACCGCCAACGCCGGCTTCTGGCTGACCGTCGCCGGCCTGGACGCCCGGGCCGCCGGGCCGCTCGACCACCGGGTCGGCGGCGCGTACGCGGGCGTCGTGCACGCCGCCGCGCAGTCGCTCACCGCCCGGCTCCGCCCCGACGGCAGCTGGCCGTCCTTCCTGGCCGCCGGCTGGCTGAGCGCGGCGGTCCTGCACCGGCAGGAGATGTTCCACGAAGCGGCGCGGATCCAGGTCGTGCTCGCCGAGCGGATGCCGGAGATGTCCCCGGGGGACGTGGCCTGGCTGGCCGCGACCCTGCGCCGGGTCGGCATCGACGATCAGGACTGGGTCCTGCTGCGCGCGCGTCGCCGGCTGGCCGAGACGCAGCGCAGCGACGGCGGGTGGGAGAGCGACGACGGGCACCAGTTCGACGTGCACACCACGCTGGCCGCGATCCGGGCCTGCCGCTGACGCGCGCTCACCTGAGCTGGCTGATCACCAGGGGCCACCAGGCGTCCGGGGCGAACGCGGCGGGGTCGATGCTCTCCAGGACGGTCCGCAGGGTCTCCGCCCGCTCGGCCCGGCCCGCCTTGCCCTCGTCGGCCTCCACGAAGAGCGCGAACTGGTAGAGGAACTCGACGAAGGTGCGGAAGTTGCTGTTGACCCCCTGCACGTCCTGCTGCCGCAGGTCGAACTGGAGAATCTCACCCGTCCTGGGGTCCAGCACGTAGAGCAGGTCGGGGTTGTCGGCGACCGCGCCGACCACGACCAGCCGGATGTCCAGCGAGCCGTCCTCGGTGCTCAACTGGATCGTGTCGAACAGCTCGATGTCGCCCTCGAAATAGGCGGTGTAGACGACCGGCACGTCGAGCGGGATCTCGTCGCCCGCGGGGAGCAGGTCGGGGCCGAAGCCGCCCTCCAGCCACGCCTCGCGCGGGTAGGGGATGAGCTCGTCGGCGCTCCACAGTGAGCGGAACCGGGGGTCAGCGGCCATGACGGTCCTTCGGGGTGGGAGGTGTCGGTCGGTCAGGACGCCAGCCCGGCGGCGATCAGTAGCCGCCGCCAGTTGTCGGCGTACTCGCCGGCGTGCCGCCCCGTGCGGAGCCGCTGGTCGCGGACGCCGGGACCGAGGACGGTCGCGACCAGCTCGGGGTAGCCGGGGCCGAACACGTGCTCGTCGAAGAACGTGGCGAGGTCCGCGGCGATGACGGTGAACTCGACGTCCGAGTCGGGGTGCTCGTACTGGAAGACGTAGTCGTCCGGCGCCATCCAGTAGACCTGGAGGTCCTCGCGGTCCAGGTAGATCGGGTCGCCACCGGTGATGTCGCCGCGCAGGCCCGGCGGGACGCTGCGCACCTCGTGGCCGACGGTCAACGGGCTGCCCATCGGGTCGTCGGGGTCGACGGTGGCCGCCGACCAGGCCTGCGGGGTGAGGATCTCCGGCGGTGGGGCGAACCGGAAGTTGTCGCCCCGCACGAGGCGGAACAGGCTGTAGACCTCGGCGACACCGGGCAGGTCGGCCAGCGGCTCCAGCGGGGCCGGCTCCTCGATGACGACGCCGAAGCCCCGCTCGGCCTCAAGGCGTCGGAGCAGCGCGAGCTTCTCCCCGATCCGGGCCAGCGCGGCGGAGTCGTCCGGGCTGGTCACGGGATGACCCTCACGATGACCGGGGTGCCCTCGGGGACGTCCCGCAACGCGACGGAGATGTCGCTGCCGAGCTGGCGGTTGGTCCAGGCGTCCATCGGCCTGAGATTATCGTACGTGTCCGTTCCGTCCAGTTGGAGCTCCTGGATGTGGTCCGGGTCGAGGCCGTCGCCGCGTGCCCTGATCGGCCCCTTGCCGGCGTAGAGGCGCTCCACCACGTTCTTGTTGGCCAGGTACTTGTTCGTCTCCGGCGTGCCCTTGTCCTGGGTGAGGCGCCCGTCCTTGGTCAGGTTCCTGATCATCCGGTCCCGGTAGATGTTGGTGCGGGTACGCCGCTTGCCGGTCGCGGGGTCGTGGACCTTGTTGCTGTCCCGGTCCGGCGACGCCTTCTTGAGCCGCCCCTCCTGGCCGAGCCGGGCGAGGTCCTTCGCCTTGCGGTCGAAGTCCCTCTTGTCGAAGTCCGGCCGGTTCTTCAGCACCAGCACCGCCGGGCCCCGGGGCGTGGTGCCGGCCGCCTTGGCGGTGCGGAACACGTCGGCGTTCTCCAGGTACGCCGAGACGATCCGGGCGCCCCTGGCCTGCGTCTGCCGGGGCGGAGCCGTCCGCTTCCTAGGCATTGAGCACCGCGTCCACCGCCATGCCGATCAGCTGGTCGATGACGAGCCCGGTGATCATCTTGAAGATCGGGATCTCCAGCAGGGACGCGCCGAAGGTGACCGCCGCCGTCGCGATCGCCTGCGCGATCTGGATCGCCAGCAGCGCCAGCTGGATGATCACCTGGATCTTCAGGGCCAGCACCACGCCGGCGGCAACCATCAGCCCGACGCCGACGACGGTCGCCGGCTGCGCGGCGTCGGCGATGTTGCGCGCCGCGGACTCGCGGTCGTTCCACTCCGCGGCGAAGGCGGTGAAGCTTTCACCCCGGTTGTTGTCGAGCACCGTCCGCGCCGCCGTCTCCAGCTGCGCGACCGACCCGGAGATCTGACCGGCCATGCCGGTCCACTCACCGGCGAGCTGGAACAGCGCCGTCTCGTCGGACTCGGGCCAGTCGTAGCCGAGCATCGAGAGCAGGGACGCGAGTTCGCCCGGAAGCGTCAGGCCCACCGCGGCTCCTTCCAGGGGTGAAAGCGGGTCATCCGCCCAGCGAGCCGAGGATCGAGCCGAAGGAGGTGGCGACGTCCTCCTCGACGGCCCGGTAGCCGTCGGCCATCTGGTGCAGGCCGTCGACGTAACTCTCCAGCTCGGTGAGGTTGGTGCTGAAACATTCGGTCACCGCGTCCACGCAGGCCTGGTGGGCCACGCCCAGCAGCGTGCCGATCTCGTCGCCGCCGAACGCCGAGGCGTAGCCGCCGGCCGCCGCCCGGAACGCCTCAAAGGTCTGCCGGACGGACTCCCTGGCCTGCGCCAGCTCGTCCGCGCCCCGGCGCAGCGCGTCGAGGTCGACGTCGAGGTTCTCCATGGTCAGCTCCGGTGCAGTTTCCGCATGGTCTCGCCGACGGCTTGGCTGATCTCCCGCAGCTGCCGCAGCCCCTCGTCCTGGAGGCGCTCCACGGTGGTGGTCAGCGCGGCGAGGTCGGGCACCGGGTCGGCGGCGGCCGTGGCGTCGTCCTGCCCGTCGAGGGCCGCGTTCACCGCGTCGCGCAGCTCGGCGGCGAGGTGGTCCGAGCCCTCCCGGAGCACCCGGGGGTCGATGTCGATGCCACTGACCCGCCCGTCGACGCCGACGGTGACCCGGATCCGGCCGTCGGCGGCCTCGGCCACCGACTCGACCCGCTCCGGGGGCGTGACACCGCGGCTCACCTCGCGCAGCGCGGCCCGCGCCTGAGCCAGTTGCTGTTCCAGGGCGTTCTCGCCCAGCATGCCGCCTCCCCAGCCGAGCAGTGCCGAACCCGGCCCCAGACTAACGGCCGCCGGCAATCCGGCGGTCCCCCGAGTCGTCCGTCCACCCACGACGGTCAGCCGCGCAGGTGGCCGTCCCCGGTCACCACGTACTTCGTGGAGGTCAGCTCGGGCAACCCCATCGGGCCGCGGGCGTGCAGCTTCTGGGTGGAGATGCCGATCTCGGCGCCGAAGCCGAACTCGCCGCCGTCGGTGAACCGGGTCGAGGCGTTGACCATCACGGCCGCCGCGTCCACCCGGGCCACGAACTGCCGGGCCGCGCCGGCCGAGTCGGTGACGATCGCCTCGGTGTGCCCGGTGCCGTAGCGCCGGATGTGGGCGACCGCGGCGTCCAGCGAGTCGACGACGGCGACCGAGATGTCCGCCGACAGGTATTCGGTGGCGAAATCCTCGTCGGTCGCCGGGACCACCGCGCCGGAGTGGGCGGCCGTCCGGGCGTCGCCGTGCACGGTCACCCCGGCCTCGGCGAAGGCGGCCAGCATCGGCGGGAGGAAGGCGTCGGCGATGCCCGCGTGCACCAGCAGCGACTCGGCGGTGTTGCAGGTGGAGAGGCGCTGGGTCTTGGCGTTGAGGGCGATCGCCACGGCCTTGGACACGTCGGCGGCGGCGTCGACGTAGACGTGGCAGTTGCCCACCCCGGTCTCGATCACCGGCACGGTCGACTCCTCGACCACGGTCCGGATCAGCGACGCCCCGCCGCGCGGGATCAGCACGTCGACCAGGCCCCGGGCCCGCATCAGCTCCTTGACCGAGTCGCGGGAGGTGGCGTCGAGCAACTGCACCGCGTCCGCCGGCAGGCCCGCCCCGGCGACCGCGTCGCGCAGCACGGCGACCAGCGCGGCGTTGGAGTGCGCCGCCGACGAGGAGCCGCGCAGCAGCGCGGCGTTGCCGGATTTCAGGCAGATGCCGGCGGCGTCCACCGTCACGTTCGGCCGGGCCTCGTAGATGATGCCGACCACACCGAACGGCACCCGGATCTGCCGCAGCTCCAACCCGTTGGGCAGGGTCGAGCCGCGCACCACCTCGCCCACCGGGTCCGGCAGCGCGGCCATCTGGCGCAGCGCGTCGGCGATGCCCGCCACCCGCCCCGCGTCCAGGGCGAGCCG
The DNA here is from genome assembly GCF_023656545.1 of Micromonospora phytophila. Lineage (GTDB taxonomy): Bacteria > Actinomycetota > Actinomycetes > Mycobacteriales > Micromonosporaceae > Micromonospora > Micromonospora phytophila. The sequence goes on from NZ_JAMOKF010000096.1 coordinate 8,070, forward strand.
GTCCAGCACGGCCGCGCTCAGCCCGGCATCCCGCCCGGCCGCCAGGTCCGCGGTGTTCGCGGACAGGATCTCCGGCGTACGCGCCACCAGCGCGTCGGCCATCGCGGCCAGCGCGGCGTCCTTGGCCGTACGCGTCGCGACGGCCAGCGCCTCCGCCGCCGTACGCGCCCGGCGGGCCTGCTCGGTCACGCTCATCGTCTCGCTCCTCACAGCAGCACCAGGTCGTCGCGGTGGACGACCTCCCGTTCGTACGCCGGGCCGAGTGCCGCGGCGAGTTCACCGGTGGAGCGGCCGAGCAGCCCGGGCAGCTCCACCGCGTCGTAGTTGACCAGCCCCCGGGCGACCGGCGCGCCCTCGGCGTCCACCAGGTCGACCGGATCTCCGGCGGTGAACGCGCCGTCGACGGCGGTGATCCCGGCCGGCAGCAGCGACTTGCGGCGGCCCACCACCGCCGCCACCGCACCCGGGTCCAGGTGCAGCCGCCCCCGGGGCGAGGTGGCGTGGGCCAGCCAGAAGAGCCGGGCGGCCGGGCGCTGGCGGCTCGGGTGGAAGAGGGTGCCGAGCGGCTCGCCGGCCAGCGCCGCGGCGGCCAGCGGCGCGGCGGTCAGCACCACCGGGATGCCGAAGCCGGTGGCGATCCGGGCCGCCTCCACCTTGGTCACCATGCCCCCGGTGCCGACGCCGGCGCGGCCCGCGCCGCCGACCGCGACGCCGGTGAGGTCCCGCTCGTCGCGCACCTCGTTGATCCGGGCGGAGTCGGGGCGGGCGGGGTCACCGGTCCAGAGCGCGTCGACGTCGGAAAGGAGCACCAGCAGGTCGGCGTCGACCAGGGCGGCCACGAGCGCGGCCAACCGGTCGTTGTCGCCGAACCGGATCTCCTCGGTGGCCACCGTGTCGTTCTCGTTGACGATCGGCACGGCCCGCAGGTCGAGCAGCTTGCGCAGCGTCCGGTACGCGTTGCGGTAGTGCGCCCGCCGGGTCACGTCGTCGACGGTGAGCAGCACCTGCCCGACGGTCAGCCGGTGCCGGGCGAAGGCGGCCGCGTACCGGCCGATCAGCAGGCCCTGTCCGACGCTGGCGGCGGCCTGCTGGGTGGCCAGGTCGCGCGGGCGCCGGGACAGCCCCAGCGGGGCGAGGCCGGCGGCGATCGCGCCGGAGGAGACCAGCACCACCTCGCGGCCGTCGGCGGCGAGCGCGCCGAGGGTGTCGACGAGCGCGTCGACCCGCTCGTCGTCCAGGCCGCCGGCGGCGGTGGTCAACGAGGAGGATCCGATCTTGACGACGACCCGCCGGGCCGCCGTGACCATGTCGCGCACCCGCCTATTCTGCGTGGTCGGTCCCGCCACGCCCGGTCGCGTTCTCATATCGTGGCCGGTCGTGAGACCTGAGGAGTACGTCGAGGCGGTGCTGGAGCTGGTCGAGCGGATTCCGCCCGGCCGGGTGATGTCGTACGGGGCGGTCGCCGACGCGCTGGTTGAACGCTCGGGGCGGGCCTCGGCCCGGCTGGTCGGCTCGATCATGGCCCGGCACGGCGGCGGGGTGCCGTGGCACCGGGTGGTGAACTCGGCGGGCCGGTTGCCGCCGGGTCACGAGCGGGAGGCCCGGGCCCGGCTGCGGGCCGAGGGCACGCCACTGCGCGGCTCGGGAGTGGACATGGCGGCGGCGAGCTGGTCCCCGGAAGAGGGGATGTGACGCGGACCATAACGTGAGTAACATTCGGCCCCATGGACGCGCCGCCGGCCGGAGCCGGCTCGTCAGGCTCCGCCGCGGTCGGCTCCTCGCCCGACTCCGCCGCGCCCGCCGGCGATCCCGTTCCCGATCCGCCGCCGGGCCGGCTGCCGCCGGGTGGGCTGCCGCGTCGGGTGCACGCGGGTTACGCGCTCGGCTCGCTGGCAACCGGCGCGTTCGGCACCGTGCCGGGGTTGCTGCTGCTGCCGTACCTCACCGACACCCTCGGCGTCGCGGCGGGCGTGGCCGCCCTGCTGGTGCTCCTGCCGAAGGCGTGGGACGTGCTGGTCAACCCGGTCGCCGGGCGGATCTCCGACCGCACCCGGTCCCGCTGGGGCGCCCGCCGGCCCTACCTGCTGTTCGGCGGCCTCGCCCTCGCGGTGCTCTTCGCGGCCATCTTCGCCGCGCCCTTCGGCAACGGCCCGGCCGCCGGGGCGTACGTGGCGCTCGCCTTCCTCGCCACCGCCACCGCGTTCGCCTTCTTCCAGGTGCCGTACGTGGCGATGCCGGCCGAGCTGACCGACGACTACGCCGAGCGGACCCGGCTGATGAGCTGGCGGATCGCCGTGCTGGCGCTGGCCATTCTGGTCTCCGGCGCGGTCGCCCCGCTCGTGGTGACCGCGGGCGGCGACGGGTTGTCCGGGCACCGTTGGATGGGGCTGTTCGTGGCGGTGCTGATCGCGCTCGGCGCGCTCGGCGCGTTCCTGGGCACCCGGTCCGCGCCCGCCGGCGCGGTCGGCGAGAGCGAGCCGACGTTGCGCGCCCAACTGGCCGTCGCGGGCGCGAACCGGCCGTTCCGGGCGCTGCTGATCTGCTTCGTCGTGCAGTCCGCCGGGGTGGCGACCATCCTGGCCGGGGTCAACTACTTCGCCGGTCAGATCCTGCGCGACGAGCAGAGCGGGCCGACGCTGCTCTTCGTCTGCTTCGTCGGGCCCGCGCTGCTGGTGATGCCGCTCTGGACCCGGGTCGGCGCCCGGCTGGGCAAGCGCGCCGCCCTGGTCGCGGCCACGCTGATCCTCGCCGCCGGGGCGCTGGCCCTGGTCGCCGCGCCGGTGCTGCCGGCGGTCGCGGTCTACCTGCTGGTCGCGCTGCTCGGCGTCGGCTACGCCGGGCAGCAGGTCTTCGCGCTGGCCATGCTGCCGGACTGCATCGCGTACGACACCGCGCGCACCGGCCGGCGGCAGGCCGGCGTCTTCACCGGGTTGTGGACGGCGGGGGAGACTCTCGGCCTGGCCCTCGGGCCGGGCATCTACGGGCTGGTCCTCCAGCTCTCCGGCTACGTCTCCTCCAACACCGGCACCGCCGCGTCCCAGTCCGACGTGGCCCGCCTCGGGGTCCTGCTCGGCTTCACCGTCCTCCCCGCCCTCCTGATCGGCCCGCCCGTCCTCCTGCTCCGCCGCTACACGCTCACCCCCGCACTCCTCGCCGCCGCCGGCCACGACCGGCGCGTCGATCAAGGGGTTGTGCTGGGGAACGAAAGCCGCTGACCATCACGAGAAGGGCACCACACCTCCATGATCGACAAGAGCGGAGTGGCGGCGGAGGCCGTGCTGGCGGAGATCCGCGCGCTGCGGGCGGCGGACTGGCCCACCCACGGGGGGCGGCTGTTCGCGTACGTCTACGACCCGGCGGTGCCGGGGCTGGACGAGTTGGCCGCCGCCGCGCACCGGGAGAGCGCGCACGTCAACGGGCTGGACCCCACCGCGTTCCCGTCCCTGCTCGCGATGGAGAACGCGCTGGTCGGCGCGGCGGCCACGGTGCTCGGCGGCGGACCGGGCACCGCCGCCCCGGACGTCGTCGGCAGCGTCACCAGCGGGGGCACGGAGTCGCTGATCCTGGCGGTCAAGGCGGCCCGGGACGCCCACCCGGAGATCACCGAGCCCCGGATCGTGGTGCCGTCCAGCGCGCACGCGGCGTTCGCCAAGGCGGCGCACTACCTGCGGGTGGCGCTGGACGTGGTGCCGGTCTCCCCGGCCACGCTGCGCCCGGACCCGGCCGCGATGGCCGCCGCGATCCGGCCGGAGACGGTGCTGGTCGCCTGCTCCGCGCCGTCCTACGCGCACGGGGTGGTGGACCCGGTGGCGGAGATCGCGGCGGCGGCCGCGGCGGCCGGGGTGCGCTGCCACGTGGATGCCTGCTTCGGCGGCTGGACCCTGCCGTACCTGCGCCGCCTCGGCGCGCCCGTGCCGGCGTTCGACTTCGCGGTACCCGGGGTCACCTCCATCTCGGTGGACCTGCACAAGTACGCGTACGCGCCGAAGGGGGTGTCGGTGCTGCTGCACCGGGACGCCGCGCTGCGCGCACCGCAGTACTTCGCGTACGCGGACTGGCCCGGCTACACGATGATCAACCCGGTGATCGCGTCCACCCGCTCCGGCGGGCCGATCGCCGCCGCGTACGCGACCCTGCGTCACCTCGGCGACGACGGTTACCTGGCGCTGGCCGAGCGCACCCGGGACGCGGTCGCCGGGCTGGCCGACGCCGTGCGCGGGGTGGACGGGCTGCGGCTGATGGCCGAGCCGGAGTCGACCGTCGTCTGCTTCACCGCCACCGAGGGCGGCCCCGACCTGTTCGTCCTGGTCGACGAGCTGACCGCGCGCGGCTGGCACACCCAGCCGCAGTTGTCGTACGCCGACCTGCCGGCCAGCGTGCACCTCACGGTGACCGCCGCGGTCGCGCCCCGGGTGGCCGAGTTCGGCCCGGACCTGGCCGACGCGGTGGCCGCGGCCCGATCCGCCGGCCCGGTCGCCCTCCCTCCCGAGCTGCTGGCGTTGACGACGTCGCTGACCCCGGGCGCGCTCACCCCGGAACTGGTCGCCGGCCTGGCCGCCGGGCTGGGCCTCGACGCAGGCGCCGTGGATCGGATGGCGGTGGTGAACACCCTGCTGAACGCCGCGCCACCCGCGCTGCGCGAACGGCTGCTGGTGGAGTTCGTCGGGCTGCTGCAACGCCCCACCTGGTGAGCCGGAGCGCCGGCCGCGCCGCGCGCCCGGGTGGCGTGCGGCGCGACCGGCGGCAGCCCGACCGTCACCGGTAGGTGATCCGGACCGTGTTGTCGGCGTCGCGGACATCCGGCAGGAAGGTGAACGCGCTGTCCATCGGCCGGACGTCCACCTCGGCCGTCCCCGTGCCCAGCGCGGTCCCTGCGGCGACCCGGAAGCTCAGGGTCAACGTCAGCTCCGCGCCCGCCGCCAGCCGGCCCAGGTCGCAGGTCACCGGTTCCCTGGTCTCCTGCGGCTCGCCCCGGCACGGGGCCCACCCGTCGACATCCGGCCGCACCGCCGCCGGCACGCCCAGCCGTAGCGCCACGTACGCGACCGGCCCGCTGCCCCGGTTGCGGATCCGCACCGTGGTCGTCCCCGTCCGTGAGCCGTCGTCCGCCGTGGCCAGCACGAGGTCGGTGGCGGTGACGGAGACGTCCGTCGGGTGTGGATTCGGACCGAAGGTGGTCGGCCCGGAGACCTGCGCGAAGGCGTCGCCCTGCCAGCGGTAGCCACGCCACTGCCGCTGCGACCACTCGGCGGGCCAGCCGCCTCCGGGCGCGATGTCGCCGACCTGCACGCGGACCGTGCCGTCGCCCACCACGTCGAGCGCGAACAACCACTGCGGCTTGTCGATGGTGGTCGCCACCACGCGGCCGAGCGTCACCACCTTCCCCGCCTCGTTCCGGTCGAAGGCGACCACCTGCATCGGCCCGCCGGTGCCGAGCACGCACTGCACCAGCGCCACCGTCTCCACCGCCCCGTCCCCGTCGACGTCGCCGTGGTCGAGCGCCCGGAGCCAGTTGGCGCCCTCCCGGTCGTCGGCGGTGAGCCGTACGCCCGACGCCGGGCAGCCGGGTCCGGCCCGCCACGCTGGCAGGGTCACCGGTGCGCCCAGCAGTTGCGCCCGGCTGATCCGGCCGTCGGGCACGGTCGAGGTGGGGCTGGCACTGGTGGCGGAGGGGCCTGGGGTCGGGCTGGCCGGAACGCTCGGCGACACCGACACGCTCGGCGTCGGCTCGACCGGACCCGGCCGACGGTCCGGGCCGTTCATCGCCGCGTACCCGATGGCGGACCCGCCGAACAGCGCGAGCGCCGCAGTGGTGGTCGCCGTCAGCCGGCGCCGGCCGCGCTGCCGCGTGGTCCGCCGGACGGCGGCGGGCCCGGGCGCCTCGACCTCCGCCAGCACGGTACGGCGGTAGCGGGCGAATTCCTCGGCCAGGCCGAGGGTCTCCTGCTCAGACATCCCGCACCTCCTCATTGGTGTCGCGCAGGTATGTCGCGAGTGCCGCCCGGCCCCGGTGCAGCCAGGACTTGACCGTCCCCTCCGCGACCCGTTCCTGATCGGCGATCTCGGCGACCGTCAGGTCGGCGAGGTAGTGCAGTACGACGGCCCGTCGCTGCTTCGGCGGCAACTTCGCCAGCGCGGCGTCGACCGCGACCCGGTCGGGGCTCGGCCCCGCGACGTGTGTCTCCCGCTGCCGCAGCAGCCACGCCTGGGCGGTCCGCAGCCGCCGCCAGCGGTTGTGGCCGAGATTCCAGGCGACCCGCCGCACCCAGGCCAGCGGATCCTCGTATCCGGCGAGCCGATCCCAGCGGGCATAGGCCCGGCAGAAGGCCTCCTGCACGAGGTCCTGCGCCTGCCCGCGGTCGCCCGTGTACGCGGTGAGCTGCACCACCAGCCCGCGGAAATGCGCGTGGTAGAAGTCGTCGAAGACCAGCTTGGTCGGCTGGAGGACGGCGGTTCCCGCCGGGTCCGGTGGACGCCCGCCCACCCCTTCGTCTCTTGTCACAACCACTCGTCCTCCCCGTGGTGACCGCAGGCGGTGTGTTCGCCAGCAACGGTCACACAACCGGACGCGCCAGTCGGTTGCGGATGTACCGACGCGGTTGTATGTCGGGTCCAGGACAACCGCAACGGTGCGACAGCGGTCGGCCCTCGGCCGACGCCGAGGGCCCGGGACCGCAGCGGTCCCGGGCCCTCGGTGGGCGACGCGTCGGATCAGCCGGCAGCCACCGCGAACGAGGCGGTGTTGTCGGCCGGGTCGGCGTCCGCCACCACGTTGCCGTCCCACTGGGTGTCGAGCTGGAAGATGGCGGTGCCGAGGTCACCCGGGACGGTGCCGGGCTCGGCCCGGAGCAGTACGGCGAAGCTCCGCTCCTCGCCGGGCATGAAGCGCCCGCCCGGCACGACGAAGTTGGTGAAGAAGCTCGGCAGGTCCTGCGGGTCGGTGCCCCAGATCCGGACGCCGGCCGGCAGCGTGGTCGCCTCGACGAACAGGAAGTCGTGCGCGGCGTCACCGGCCCACCGGACGGTCACCGGCAGTCGGCCCTGGTAGCTGCCGTCCTCCTGCCGCACCAGCGTGGCCGCGGCGGCCGTGCTGATCGACGCCCGCGCCTGACTGTCCTGCACGTACGGCACCGGGTCGCGCAGCGAGCCCGAGGTGGAGCGGAAGCGCGCGTCGAAGCTCTCCCTGTCGGCGATCGCCGGGTTGCCGTCGCCGACGTTGACCGAGACCTCGCCCCCGGTCGCGATCATCGCCACGTCCTGCGGCGTGGTGAGCGCCTGGAAGGCGACCGAGAGCGACCGCCGTTCGCCCGGCTTCAGATCGGGACCGGGCACCAGGCAGTTGACGACCCGGCGATTGTCCTGCAGGCCCTGGAATCCGCACGGGCTGTCTGGCGACAGGTGGCCGATGGAGCCGGCGACCGGCTCGACGATCGTGACGCTGAAGTAGGTGTCGGCCGCACCGCGGTTCGTCACCGTGATAGGCAGGCTGCCCCGGTAGCCGCGCTCGGTCGGGTCGAGCACCAGCCGGCCCACCGAGACGTCGGCGTCGAGGCCGCCGCCGGCAGGTGCCGCCGCGGCGGGTGCGGCGAACGCCAGCAGCGCCGCGGCCGGGCCGAGCAGAAGGGCGGCCAGCCGCCGTCCGGTACGTGTGGTCATGTCAATGTCCTCCCGTGGATCCCCGTTGCTGGGCGGCGGCGCTTCCGCCACCCGATGCTGGTTACACGTCCATCTAGGACGGTTGGTTGCGGCACCGCCTGTCGCCAATACGACGCGGTCCGGTCGCCGCGCGGCTAGCCGGCCGTCTTCAGCTCGACCTCGTTGTCCTTCCACTTCAGATCGCTCCACCACCGCTCCTGGGAGTCGTAGTGGATGACCCGCAGTTTCGGCGGACCGTCGATGCCCGGCGGCGCGTAGCGGAACGTGAATGTGTACGTCTTCCGTTCCCCGGCCGGCAGGCCGTCCAGGACGCAGGTGTCCGGCCCGTCGGACCGCACCTCCCGGCACCGGGCCAGGTCCCCGCCGGCGGGCTCGCCGACGGTGTAGAAGTCGCCGAAGCCGAGCAGGGGCACGTCCACGGGTCCCTTGTTCACCACCGTGACGGTCACCGTGGCGGCCCGATTGCCCTTCGCGTCCGGTGCCCCGACGGTCAGGCCACCGGCCGTCAGGGTGAGGTCGGTCAGCCGGGGGTCGACCCCGAACCTCGTCGGCCCGGCGGTCTGGTCGAACCGCTCGCCGGTCCAGGCGTACGTCCGCCACTGCCGCTGCGGCGTCCACTCCGGGGTGCTGCAGCAGGGCTGGATGTCCGCCACGTGCACCCGGATCTTCCCGTCGGCCCGCACGGCGAAATCCGTGACGTCGTCCATCCCCTCCCGGGTCCCGACCACCCGGCCCATCGTGACCACGCGGCCGGCCCCGTCCCGGTCGAAGGCGATCACCTGCTTGGCCGAGGCCTCGCCCTGGCGGCAGGCGACCAGGGCGACCGTCTCG
>NZ_JAMOKF010000097.1 GCF_023656545.1 Micromonospora phytophila
GACCCGGATTCCCGCCGGGCCCGCGGCCTGGACGCCCGACGGCGACGCGGCTCAGGTCCCCGCCGCCCGGGTCGCCGACGAGCCGACGAGGCGGATTCCCGCCGAGCCCCCGGCCCGGACCGCCGACGCGCCGACGGGTCCGGCGGCGCCGACCGGGAATGCGGCGCGGATGCCCGTCGACGACCCGCCACGGACCCCCGAACCGGATGCGGCGCGGGCTGCCGTCGAGCCGGTGCCGGTGGACTTCGAGCCGGCCAACGAGGTCGAGGAGAACCTCCTCGACGCGGCCGGCGCCGCCAGCACGGACACCTTCCTCTCCACGCTGCTGCTCGCCCGGGTGCTGCTGCCGGTGTCGGCAGCATCGGCGAAGGGCAGCCGCCCCGGGGAGGCCGGCTTCGTCTGGCGGACCGAGGAGCTGGACGGTGAGACGTTCGTCGTGGTCTACACCTCGCCGGAGCGCCTGGCCGAGCACACCGACCCGACCGTCGAGACGGTACGGGTGAAGTTCGTGCAGCTGATCCGGCGCTGGCCGGACGAGTCCTGGTCGTTCGCCGTCAACCCGGGCACCCCGGTCGGGGCGAAGCTGCCCGGCGAGCAGATCGTCGGGCTGGCCAACTGGGCGGCGGAGGTGGGGCTCGGCGACGACGGCAACGAACCCGAGGCGCCGCCCGCCGTCGAGGAGCCGGCCAGCCGCCCCCGCTACGCCCCACCGGTGACCGACCCGGCGCGCCCGACCCTCATGCAGAAGGCGGTCGCTCCCAGTCAGCTCGCGTACTACCTGGAGCGGGGCTACGACCGGGTCTCCGGCTTCGTGCACCGGGCCAACGAGCTGGCCCACCTCAACACCCCGGCCCAGCTGCACGACGCGCTCGGCCTGGGCCATCCCGACTCGCCCTTCACCCGCGACGCCGAGGAGATCTACGTGCTGCGTTGGCCGGCACACCGGCCCAGCCTTTACCGGATCCCCTACGGGGGGCAGAACGAGGCCGCCATGCGGGCGATGGAGGGCTGGGTCATCGAGCGCCCGCCGTTCCGGGGCAACGGTTTCGCCCCGGGCGAGAGCAGCGACGTGGTGGCGGAGTTCAAGGTGGACAGCGCCCGGCTGCCGCACGGCGCGCAGCTCTGGCGGATCGGGGCCGACGGCACCGAGCGGGTGGTCGCCATCCTCGACACCGACGCGCTGATGTGGCGTCAGGTCGGTGGGAACTGATGCGCGACGGCTACGTGGCCCGGTGGAAGGGGCGCGAGTACCAGGCCAGCCCGGACGGCGACGACGTCCGGCTCTACCAGCCCGAACCGGGCGAGGGCTTCGAGGAGGTACGCCCCGGCCGGTACGTGCGGGTGCTGCCGGCGACCGAAGTCGACGACCTGGCGTACGTGCGGACCACCTGCACCTGGCAGGGGCAGCCGTTCATCGTGCTCGCGGAGCACGACGGCTGGCTGCGGGTGGAGTACACCGGGGGGCGCTGGCCGGTCGCCCGGGCGATGGGGCTGGAGGTCTTCGACTTCGGCGTCTACCAGGGCTGGGCGCCCGCCGGCGAGGTCGCCGAACTGCGCGAGCAGCGGGTCTAGGGTCAGGACTTCGTCCAGCGCAGGATCTCCCCGAGCACCAGCTCCGGTGCCTCCAGGTGCGGGAAGTGCCCCACGTCGTCGAGCAGCCGCCACTCGTACGGCGCCACCACGTACCGGCCGGAGCCCTGGGCGGTGCGCGGCAGCGAGACCAGGTCGAGCGCGCCGTGCAGCTGGAGGGTCGGTGTGACGAGCGGCTTCTGCATCAGCCGGACGAACCGGTAGCCGTGCAGCCGCAGCACCGAGCGGAACGCCCAGCGGTAGCCCTCCAGGGCGCAGAACGCCGCCTGCGGGATCCGCATCGCCTCCCGGCACCGGTGGGCGTACGCCTCGAAGTCCGGCCCGTTCACCCAGCGCGGCCCGCCCCAGCGGCGCAGCATCTCCTCGACGGCCGCCGCGTCGTCCCGGGTGAGCACGTGCTCGTAGCGGGGCAGTTGGAACTTCAGGGCCGGCGTGGAGGCGGCGAACTGGCCGCGCGGGTCGGCGAAGATGGCGGCCCGCAGCCGGAGCGGGTGGGGTGCGCCGAGCACCACCAGCCGGCGGACCAGGGCGGGGTGGAACGACGCCACGGTCCAGGCGATCAACCCGCCGGCGCCGGCGCCGACCAGGGTCGCCGAGCGCTCGCCGAGCGCCCGGATCAGCCCGGCGATGTCGGCGGCCAGCGTGTAGCCGTCGTACCCCCGGGGTGGCTTGTCGCTGGCGCCGTAGCCGCGCAGGTCGACCGCGACGGCGCGGAACCCGGCGTCGGCGACGGCCGGGAGCATCTCGTGCCAGGCCCACCAGTGCTCGGGGAAGCCGTGCAGGAAGAGCACCATCGGGCCGGTGCCGGCCTCGACGACGTGGAACCGGCTGCCGTTCGCGCCGACGAACCGGTGCGTCCACGGCCCCTCGGTGAGGACGCAGGATTCGTCGACGGCTCCGCCGCGCTGCTCGGTCATGGCAGACAGCCTAGGACCCCGGGCCCGACCGGCTCTTTCGCCGACCCGGCGGGTGGCCGGTATCGCTCTTCTCCCCTCAGCCGACCGGGCTGATCTTCACGATTCCGGCCGGGGTGCCCGGACCGCAGTCGGTCGCCGCGTCGGCGGGGCCGGTGGTGACCTTCACCCAGGTGCCGGTGACGAAGGTGCCCTTGTCGACGCCGTGCAGGGCGTACTCGCGGCCGTCGTCGGTGACCAGGCCGTAGCAGGGGCCCGATCCGCCCCGGGTGATCCGGCCGGTGAGGACGTTTGCCCTGCGCAGGTCGGACGGCTTGTCCGGGCCTACCGTCGGTGGGCCCATGGTGGGCGGCCGGGTCGCGGAGAGCGGCGGGCCGGTGCGGTCGGCGGTGGGTGTGGGGCTGGCGTCGGTGGGGCGTGCGGGGCCGGTGGACCCGGCGGGGGGTGTGGCCGACGGTGTGGAGTCCGCGGGCACGGTGGCTCCCTTCTCCGGGTCGGCGCAGCCGGCCAGGGCGAGGACGAGGGCCAGACCCACGGTGGACAGGGCGGTACGGGCTGCGGGGAGCACGACGGTCCGACGCGCCCGGCGGTCCGGTGGTTCCCCGGCGCGGAGCGCGGCCGGCGACCGCCGGGACCTGGGTCGACCGGGAGCTGGTCGACCGGGGCTGGTCGTCAGGTGAGGAAAAGGGCGATGCCCGGGCATTGGAGCTGCCCGGGCATCGCGTGGTACGGGTGTCGCCTGATTAATGGATCAGGAGAAGCGGACCTTGATGGAGGTGCCGTCCTGCTCCAGGACCTTGATCTTCGTGCCGGTGGCGGGGAGCTTGACGCCGTGGTTCGGCAGCTCCTCGTACCAGTACTTCTTGGTGTCGTCGAACAGCGGCTGCGCCGCCTGGCCGCGGATGTACTGCGGCTGGCTGTTGAGGTGCAGCGTGAACGAGTCGGCCTTCCTGAGGCTGAACGGCGCGTCGTAGACCTGGACGCGGGCCCGCCAGGGCTGGCCGGTCAGGTTGTAAATCGGCCACGGGTGCGCGTCGATGATGAGGTTGCGGCCCTCACCGGGGTGCTCGAACGTGTCGTTGTCCGCGAAGCGCAGGTTCCAGTAGGAGATGAGCAGCCCCTCCTGGTACGCGTAGTGGTCGACGAAGTCCGGGCGGGTGTTGGCGTACCCGAAGAAGTACGGACCGGTTTTCAGGTACTTGTCGTACGAGACGTACGACCGGCTACCGGCGATGTAGTAGTTGTCGAACAGCCGGGTGTAGGTCTCCTCGGCGACGGTCCAGCCCTTGGGCGCCCAGTCGCCGGCGCCGGCCTCGGCACCGTCGCTGAGCACGGTCTGGCCGTCGGCGGTCACGGTGATGGCGTCACCGAAGAAGCCGCCCTCGGAAACGCCGCCGTCGGTGACGTAGTGGAACCGGAACTGCGCGACCTTCCCGGCGGCCACGTCCATCGGGATGGTGATGTCGACCCACTTGCCCTCGCTGCTGCCGTCGAGAGCCGGCCGCGGGTCCTCCTCGGAGACCGGGCCCAGCGGCTCGCCGTCGACCGTGCCGGGCAGCGCGGTCCAGGTCTTCCCGCCGTCGAGCGACGCCTCGAAGAAGAGGTAGTCGTAGCCGGCCTCGATGTCGAAGCGGCCCTTCATCGACAGCGACGCCGAGGTCTTCCCGGTGAAGTCGAGCGTCCTGGTCATGGTGTTGTCCAGGTCGTCCTCGTTACCGGAGAAGTACTGCTTGGCGCCCTCGAACGGCTTGCCGTTCTGGAAGGTGTACTCCCGCTGCGGGAGCACCACCACGGCGGCCTGCGGCTTGGCGGAGTTGTACTCCTGCGGGCCGAGCGTCATGGTGCGCTTCTGCCCCGCGACGACCACCTCGTAGTCGAGCCAGCCGAGCTGGAGCTTGTTCCACGCGCCGAGGTCGCCGCCGCGCTCGCCGATGCCGCCGTCGTTCTTGCCGCTGAGCCGGCTCTGGGCCATCAGGGTCCAGTGCTCGTTGTTGTTGTCTCCACCGTTGAGCACGTTGTAGTCGTCCGGCAGACCGAGGTCGTGGCCGTACTCGTGGTAGAAGACGCTCCGGCCACCGTTCTCCGGCTGGATCGTGTAGTCGCGGATCCAGATTCCGGTGTTGCCGATCTGGGTGCCGCCGCTCTGGTTGAAGTCCGGCCCGGTGGGCGCGCCGCCGGCCACCGACCAGCGGTGGCTCCAGATGGCGTCCTCACCCTGGTACGGGTCACCGTCGGCCTGGTCGCCGCCCGAGTGGACGATCTGGAAGTGGTCGATGTAGCCGTCCGACTCGTTGAAGTTGCCGTCGAAGTCGAAGTCGAAGCGGTCCCACTGGTCGAAGGACTTCATGTCGGCCGCGATCTGGGCGTCGGTGCGGCCCTTGGCCTTCTGGTCGGCGACCCACTGGTTGGCGGCGTCCGCGACCAGGCTCCACGTGTTCGTGCAGACGTTGTCCGCGCAGACCGCCGGGTCGTTGGCCGGGTTCTCCTCGTCGTCCGCGATCGGGTCGTCGGAACGGCCGTAGCGGGCGGCGTTGTACCTGACCTTCACCCAGTCGGTGACGGTGCCGTCCACCGTGTACCGGCCGGACGACTGGGCCTCGTAGTACTGCTTGAGCGACTCGTCACCCGGCTTGGTGCCGAAGTAGAGCTGCTCGAAGTGGTCCTGGCTGTAGTCGGCCTGCCACACCGTCGAGTTGTCGACCGCGCGGTTCGGAGCCGGGATCTCGTTGTGCCGCGGCCCGTCGAACCGGCTGGGTCCCGGGATGTCCGGGTTCATGTCCTTGTCCGGGTAGGACGCGTGCCGCTCGTCCCCGAACTCGGCGAGGATCACGAAAATCTTGTCGGTCCGCTCGCGGGCCAGCTCGACGTACTGGTCCTTCTTGCCGGCCTTGGTCGCCTCGGTGCTGCGGGCACCCGGGGCGGTGGTGGTGTCGGCGGTCTCGCCCACCTTCACGACCGTACTGCCGTTGATCTTCTGCGGCTTCGCCCGGCCGGACAGGACCTCGCTGAGGCCCTCCTGGCGCAGCGAGCGCCGCTTGTCCTCGAGCTTGTCCGGCAGATCGTGGTCCGATTGGGCTTCCTGAGCGACCGACGGAGCGGCCGTCGGGAGCTTCGGCTGCGGCGCGGCGCTGGCTGTGGTTGCGGCCGCCAGTGCCGTTGCGGTCAGCGAAAGCCCGAGCAGACCCACTGCGACTTTGCGCACGTGGTACCTCCGGTGTGAGGGAACCGGCCCGACGGGGTTACGGGCCGGTGCAGATCGGTCCCACAGGTGGGACCAATGGTGAAGATAGACACTGGTGTGATCGGTGGGAAGAGGGGCGCGTCGATTTGTGGCGGGTTTTTGGTGTGAATGCTTTTCACTGTCATACCCCGGTTCTTCATCGACCGACGTGAGCAGCGCGGACGGTCGATGGGAACGGTGACAGCGACGGTCATCGATACGACAGCGGTGGACACAAAAGAGTGGGGCCGGTGGCGTCACCGCCACCGGCCCCACAGGTGATTCAGTTGATCAGTTGGTGACCTTGACGACCATGTCGTCGGTCGGGTTGGTGCCCTGCTGGACAATCTGGATCTTGGTGCCGCTACCGGCCACCTTCACCGAGTTCCAGCTGTTATCCGCCGACCAGTACCGGTTGGCCCGGGTGTCGTCGAACACGGGGTTCGGCGCCAGCTCCGGCAGGGTGGTCGCCACCCCGTTCAGGTGGAAGGTCTGGGCCGGCTTGGCGTACAGGCTGAACGCCGAGTCGAACCCGTTGCGCCGGTTGGTGATGGTGCCCTGACCCTTGACCCTGATCGAGCCCGGCCGGATGTCGACCGGCAGGTTCAGGCCGAAGCCCGGGTGCTGCGAGGTGTTGTTGTCGCCGTACGCGTAGTTCACGTACCAGACCAGCATGCCGGGCTGGTTCGAGAACCGCTCCACAAAGTTCGGCCGGGTGTTGTTGAAGCCGAAGTTGTACCCACCGGTCCGCAGGGTGTCGTCGTACCCGACGTAGCTCCGGTTCTCCGCGATGTAGAAGCGGGGGTACGTGTCGGTCACCGAGCCGGTGATCCGGGTGAAGCCCTTCGCGGTCCACTCCGCGGCAAGGGTTTCCGCGTCGTCGGTCCACACGACGGTGCCGTTCTTGGTCAGCGAGATGTTGTCCAGGAACGCGCCGGCGAAGTGCACGCCGCCGTCGGTGGCGTAGCGGAAGCGGAACTGCACGGTCTGCCCGGCGTACGCGGACAAGTCGTACGCCGTGTCGACCCAGTTGCCGTTGCTGGAGCCGTCGATACCGGTGTCACCGGCGTCGACCAGCGAGTTGGTGACCGCCGCCCACGTGGCGCCACCGTTGGTGGACACCTCGGCGAAGAGGTAGTCGTAGTCCTCCTCGATGTCGTACTGCAGCTTGGCCGTGATCGACGCGGAGGTCGCCCCGGTCAGGTCCACAGTGCGGGTCATCGAGTTCTTCAGGTCGTCCGCGCTGCCGCTCCACCACTCGTACGAGCCGCCGAACGGGGTGTTGTACTCGGTCGTCTGCGTCTGCGACGGCAGGTTGACGACGACGGCCTGGGCCTTCGGCCCGTCGCTGTCGCCGGCCGGGCCGAGCGTGACCTGGCTGGTCCCGCTGTTCTCCTCGACTACCGAGTAGTTCAGCCAGCCGAGGAAGAGCTTCGAGTAGGGGTCCATGTAGCCCGGGGTCGAACCGATGTCGTCGGTGCCGTGGCTCAGCCACGAACCGGACGCCATCAGGCTCCAGAAGCCGACACCGTTGTCGCCACCGGCGGTGTCGTAGTAGTCCGGCAGACCGAGGTCGTGGCCGTACTCGTGGGCGAACACGCCCAGACCGCCGTTCTCCGGCTCCGTGGTGTAGTCACGGATCCACATGCCGGTGTCACCGATCTGCACACCGCCGGAGAGGTTGCCCGCCGGACCGGCGCTGCCCTCGAGGTTGGTGAAGGCGCCCCAGCGGTGCGACCAGATGGCGTCCTCGCCCTGGGCGCCGCCGCCGGCCTCTTCGCCCTCGCCGGCGTGTACCGCCTGGAAGTGGTCGATGTAGCCGTCGGCCTCGTTGAAGTTGCCGTCGCCGTCGAAGTCGTACCGGTCCCAGATGTCGAACTGGGCTAGGTAGTCCTTGATCTGCTGCGGCGTCTTGCCGGCCTTGACCTGGGCGTCATACCAGGACGTGGCGCTGTCCCGGATGAAGTTCCAGTAGCCGTCGGCCTCGGAGATGGCGTTGCTGCCGTACCGGGCCTCGTTGTAGGGCACCTGCACCCAGTCGCTGACGTCGCCGTTGACGGTGTATCGACCGCCGGACTGCTTGTGGTAGAAGTCCCGCATCGACTCACCGGCGCCGAACATCATGTCCTGGAAGTGCGCCCGGTTGAAGTCCGACCTCCACAGGGTGCTGTTGTCGTCGGTGGAGTTGCCGTCCCAGTTGCGGTCCGGCTCCGGGATCTGGTTGACCCGCGGGCCCGGGGTGCCCCCGGTGCGCGGGTCGGTCTGGTCGCCGAACTCCACCAGCATCGTGAAGATGGGGTCGGTCTTCGGCGCCTGCTGGTACTCGACGAACAGGTCTTCCTTGACCTGGATGACCTTCGAGCCGTTGCGCGTCTGAAGCTTGGCCTTGCCGGACAGCAGGTCGGCGATGGCCTGCTTCTTGAGCTCCCGCTGCTGATCCGCCTTCGGATCGGGGAGGTTGTCCCTGCCGTGCTTCGCCTTGTCGGAACCGGGGGCCGGGTCCGCGGCCGGTGCGGCGTTAGCCGGCGCCGACACGACTCCCGCCGCCAGCAGCGCGGCCGCGGCGGTGGCCAGGCCGGCTGTGACTCGTCTCCTCAAAGGTCTCCTCCTTTGTGGATCTGTTACATGACAGGTCTTGCCGAAGCTGTGACTGTCATGAGATGCGTCACTCACCCTGACAGAGAGCTGAGCGCTTGTCACGGGTCAATTGCTCGGCCCACTTGCGTGCTCTGGGGTGATTTAGCCGGACAAGCCCCCACTAGGAGGTCGTCGCTTGGGGCAACGGTTCACGTTACGTTTTGGCCACGATCACCTACGGTGACGATGATTATGAAGTCCCCGTTTGGGAGCGCCGACGGTCCCGAAAATGTCACACGAGGATTCGGCCGAATGTCTGGTGGTGTCAGAGGAAGCGGGACCCGCCCCGGAGCAGTGTGCCCCGGCCGGGCCCCGCCATGTGTCCCGCTCAGCGCAGGCGGTTGGCGTACACGTGGCCGGCGACCGCGTCACCGGCCGCCACGCCGTTGTCCCCGTCCCACTGGTAGTGCACCCCGAGGTACACCCGGCTGCGAGCGTTCTCCACAGCTGCGGCGGTGAAGGTGTTGAAGGTGCGGGTCACGCCGACCGCGTGCGGATCCTCCGTCGTCGCGGTGTAGGTGACGTTGTTGGTGCCGAAGTAGCGCCGCATCATGCCGGCCCACGCCCCGCCGAAGGTGGCGTGACCGGAGACGTACGCCGGGAAGGGCGGCGAGAAGGGCACCCCGGCGTCGTTGGAGAGCGGCTGCCAGTTGTCGTCCGCCTCCGTATCCGGGTTGCCGTCGGTGCCGGCGAGCTGGATCGCGCTGACCGGCCGCCACAGGTCGATGCCCGTCTGGTACTTGGCGTCCCAGGCGGTGATGGCCGCGTCCGCCATCGCGATGCCGACCAGGGCGAAGAGCTTCGCGTTCGCCGACTGGCTCAGTCCGCGCTGCTTGGCGACGATCTGGGTCAGCTTGAACAGTTGGCCGGGCGGCTTGTACGTGCCGTCCAGGTCGTTGGCCCAGAAGTACGCGATCTTCGTCTGCTCATCCGTCCGGGCGGTGGAGTTCGCGGCGCCCAGCGACTGCACATCTGCGACCTGCGCTGCGTAATCCGTGCTGGCCAGCAGGCTTGCCGGGGTGCTGTACCCGCCGGGCGGGGCAGGACGGAACTGCGATCCGGAGGTGAGTGCGAACGGCTTCACCAGCCCCCAGTTCGGCGAGGCGGCGGCGACACCCTCGGTCGGCCGCCACTGCCCGGGATCGGAGCTGGGGACGTACGGGGTGTTGTTCGTCGATCCGTCGTTCGCCCGGTTCAGCCGCACGTTGTCGACCACCGACTCGGCGATGCTGGTGCTGAATCCGCCCGGACCGGGCTCGTAGTTCGGCGCGTCCAGTCGCGCCTTCTGAAAGTCCGTCGAGAAGTCGATGTTCGGGAAGAGCTGAAGCTGCAGCAGGTTGTAGGCAGCGACATCGAGGTTGGCCTTGAGGTCGTAGGTCGCCCCGGGCTCCCTGGTCACCCCGCTGCTGAGATAGGGGGTGCCGATGTGACTGATCGCGGTGTGCGTGTCGAAGAGAGCGATGTGCAGCATCGCGCCGGCCCGGGACAGCACGGTCGGTGGCCCGCCCGTCTGCCGGTACGCCTTCAACAGCACGTCGTTCCAGTACAGGATGTGGTCGAAGCTGGCGGGGGCGGCGGTCGCCGGAGTCGGCGCGGCGGCCACCGGGACGGTCACCGCGAGCGCGGTGAGCGCGGCGACCCCCCATTTCCGAATGCTGGACAGTGTCTTCAACCCGGCCCTCCCACGGTCGGTCGTTCCCACCTCCGGCGTCCGTGGCCGTCCGAGTCGGTACCACGGGCTGGAGTGGGCCCACTGTGGCGTCCCACCGGCCCGCACCGGGAGGGCGAAGCGGCCATCCTGACCGCAAGCTGCACATTGCAATCTGCGCTGACGGCTCAGATCAGGCCGTTCCGGGCGGCGGCGACACCGAGGGTGAGTCGGTTGGTGGCGCCCAGCCGCTCCTCCAGCGACTCGATGTGCCGGCGGACCCAGCGGGTGCTTCGGCCGAGGCTGCGGGCGATCGCCTCGTCCTTCAGACCCGCGGCGGCGAGCCGGAGCACCTGGAGCTGGGCGGCGCTGGGCCCGCCCGTGGGCAGGGGTGCGGGCGGGTCCAGCGGCACCGCGCGCCGCCACAGCAGGTCGAAGTAGTCGAGCAGCGCATCGACGAGTGTCGGGGCCCGGACCAGCAAGGCGCCCCCGTTCGTCGACTCGACGCCGACGAGGGCCACCCGGTCGGCGACGGTCAGCTGCACCGGCAGCCGGGGCAGAAGGCGGTGGCTGCCGGGCCGGTGGTGCCCGGTCGTCGCGCCGGTCGGCTGGGCCAGCGCCTCCGGCGTGCAGATCGTCCGGAAGCGGACGGCGGCGTCCGGCGCCCGGGCCGGCCAGTCGTGCGGATCGCCGCCGACCTGGTGGGTACGCAGGTGGCGGCAGTCGTGCCGGGCCCCGGTCACCAGCTCGTGCAGCCGGGCGGCGGTGTCGTCGCTGCCGCTCAACAGTTCCAGCTCGGTGGTCCCGGGGATCTGGCCCGCCCGGGGCAGCTCGCGCTCCAGCCGTTCCAGCTCGGCGTACCGGTCGGCGAGTTCCCGGTTCGCGTCGGCCAGATCCCGCTGCCGGGCGACCAGCAGGCGGCGCAGCGCGGCGGCCGGCGGGACGGCACGCAGTCGGCCGGTCGGGGTCCGGAACACCAGCGCGTGCCGGAGCAGCTCGGCCAGGGCGGGTGTCTCCGGCTCCTCGGGTGCGACGGCCGATGCTGGAGCGTCCGCCACCAGTGCCTCGTAGAGCCGTCGTGCGTCGTCGGAGAGCAGCCCAGCAAACACCCTCGTCCCCCGTCCCCCGTGGCCGCTGGGTGGCGGCCGGCGCGGTCGCGCCGGTGCCGGGACCGGTTGGCGGAACGCCCGTCCGCCTGCGGATACCTCACCGTGACGACAGCACTCAGATCGTCACAGCGGAGTTCGGCGGATGTCAATATGCGACCGGTCGGTTCCGCAGCGTGACCGGTCGGGGTGTCCGGGACGGGCGAGGGGCCCGTCGGAAGCGGGTGCTTCCGACGGGCCCCTCGTTTCCCGAGTCGCGCGGGATCAGTTCGTGGCCGAGGTGACGTGCACCGTGGCGTACGAGTTGTCCTTCGCGGCCTTCAGGATGGTGATCGAGACGCCGTACGCGGCGTTCTGGTCACCCGGGTTGCCCGAGCCCAGCACGGTGAACCCGAGGTTGATGCCGTAGAGGGCGGTCGCCGGGGTGCCGTCCGGGTTGGTGATCCGGGTGGTGTACGGCACGCCGCCCTTCGACGGGATGACCACTGAAGCGTCGGGGTCCCGGGCGAAGAGCTGCCCGCTGCGAACCTCGATCCCCGGGTACCAGCCCTTCGCGTCGCTGAAGCCGGCCACCGGCGCCTGGGCGCCGAAGCTGGTGCAGTACTCGCTGTACGGCTCGCCCGTCGCCTCGAGGCACTCCTGGAAGGGGTACGTCGAGGTGAGCGAGAAGGCCGCGTTCGAGGACTGCGGACGGCTGGGCAGGTTGTCGAGCGTCGACGTGTCCTTGACCGCCGCCTCACCAGCCCGGCGCAGCGGCTGGTTGTGCGAGTCGACGATCAGCAGGCCGCCCTTGGCGCCGTAGCTCGGCAGGGCGGTGAGCTGGGCGCTCACGTGGTTGACGTTGCCCAGCGCGGTGTCCCGGTACCAGACCAGCATGCCCGGAGCGTTGTACGAGATCCGGTCGACCTTCCAGGCCTCGTGCGAGTAGACGGTGTCGTAGGCGTACTTCAGGCCCTTGTCGAAGCCGTCGAAGTTGCGCCACTCGGCCAGGTAGTAGTGCGCCTTGACCTGGGTGCCCGAGTCGACGTGCCAACCGGCGCCGCTGGTGCCGGCCCAGGTGCCGCCGGTCTGGGTCCAGCCGTTCGCGCCGCCCTCGACGTCGTCGCTCCAGGTGGTGGCGCCGCCGCCGGTGACCGAGAAGTCATCGGCGAACCAGCCCCGCTCCAGGAACCCGGCGTCGGTGGCCTGCCGCAGCCGCAGCTGCACGGTCTTGCCGGCGTATGCCGACAGGTTGACGTAGTCGTGACGCCAGCCGTGGCTGTCACCGGTCAGGCCGTACTTCTTGCCGCCGTAGTCGCTCATCCGGCCGTTCGGGTCCGAGTAGCCGTCGTCGGTGGAGACCAGGTTGCCGGCGGCGTCGTAGACCTTCTGCTCGGACCAGGTGGTCCCGCCGTCGGTCGAGACCTCGACGAAGCCGTAGTCCCAGTCCTCCTCGATGACGTAGTTGTTCCACATCCAGAACTTCGCGTCGGCCGCGGCCGGCACGTCGACCTGGCGGGACAGCTTCACGTCGGCCCAGTCCTGGTCGGCGCCGCTGTACCACATGTTGGCGCCGCTATGCGGGGTGGCCAGGGTGATCACCTTGTTCGGCAGGTTGACCTTGATGCCGTCCTTGGTGCCGACCGGGGTGTTCGAGTTCTGGCCGAGCTGCACGTCACGCGGGGCGGAACCCGGCGTGACGGTCAGCGGGTCGGCCCAGCCGAGCACCCACTTGTCCCAGAGGCCCATATGGGTCGGCAGCGCCTGGAAGATCTCGCCGGAGTGCGAGCCGGACGCCATCAGGTCCCAGAAGTCGACGTCCGAGTCGGAGCCGGGGGTGCCGGAGGTGTCGTAGAGGTCCGGCAGGCCGAGGTCGTGGCCGAACTCGTGGGCGAAGACGCCGACGCCGGCATCTTCCGGCTGCACGATGTAGTTCGAGACCTTCAGCTGCGTGCCCGGGATGCTGTAGCCGCCGGCCACCGCCGACGAGTGCGCCCAGACCGCGTAGACGCCCTGGTCGCCGCCGCCGCGGGACTTGCCCATGCCGGCGTGCACCAGCACCAGGTGGTCGATCACGCCGTCCGGCTCGTTGAAGTTGCCGTCGCCGTCGACGTCGCCCTGGTCCTCGATGTCGTAGTCGGCCCACGGGAAGCTCGGGTCCATCTTGGCCAGCGCGTCGACCGCGTCCGTGGCCAGCCGGCCCGCGCCGAGCGGGTTGTCCGGGTGACCGTTCATCGACTGCATGGCGCCGGCAACCCACTCGCCCTGCTCGTTCTGGAAGCAGCGGGACGCGGCGTACCAGGCCTCCGAGTGCGGCACGGTGATCCACGGGCTGGCCTGCCCGTCGACCGTGTACGCGCCCTTGGACATCTCCAGGTACATGTTGTGCATCGTCCGGCCGGCGAGGCTGACGCCCGGCTTGCCGTCCGGGCCGGTCAGGTCCTTGCGGACCCGCTCGGTGATGCCCTCCTTGGTGTAGAGCATCTTGTCGAAGTGCTCGGGCGAGAAGTCCGGCACCCACATGGAGTTGTTGTCCTCGTGCGGCAGGGTCGCCGGGTCCGGGATGCCGTTGTGCTTCGGTCCGTTCTGCTCGGTGCCGAGGACGCAGCTCCGGTCCTCGAAGACCGTCTTGGGGACCATCACGTCGGTGAAGTCGTCGTTCGCCTGGTCGTTGAACTCGACCAGCAGGGTCAGCAGCTTGGCGGTCTGGGTGCCCTTGGCTCCCTTGATCTGACGCGGGTTCTGCCCGGTCTTGATCGCCTTGGCCTCGAGCTTCGCCAGTTCCCGCGCCGCCACCGGGTTGCCCGCGGCGTACTTGCGGTCGTATGCCTTCGCCTTGTCGAGGGCCGGGGCGTAGATACCGCCCGCGCCCTTGACCTCCGGACCGGTGCTGTCCGGCTGTACGGCGGGCTCGGCGTAGTTGATGTAGAACTCGTCCTGCCCGACCGTGGCGCGGGCGGGAGCCTGCCCCTGGGCGGCCGCGCTGCCCGTCACGGTCAGTGACGTGGCCGCGAGGGCGATGGCGGGCAGCGCGACGAGTAGGCGTCGGCGCGACCCTGGTTGCGGATTTCTGTTCATGCCGCTCCATTTCTCGGGCATGGGGGAGGAGGGAGTCGGCCCGGCGTTCATCGATGTGACATCCATCGAACTGGCCCGACCTGCGTGAACCTAAATCAGAAAGGACATGAACGACAGAGGCGGCGCACGCCTGTGACCGTTCAGCTTCTCTCGGCTCCCCCGACCGACCGATGTGACACCGGCGATCCTGACCGTTCCGTACGCGTAAGAAATGACGCTGGGTGGCGGTCCGCGCGGACCGCCACCCAGCGGGGTGTACGCCTGGCGTCAGTCCTCGTCGGACTTGCCGCCGCCCATGCCGGAGGAGATCAGCTCCATCACCGAGGAGTCCTGGAGGGTGGTGACGTCGCCCAGCGACCGGTTCTCCGCCACGTCCCGCAGCAGCCGTCGCATGATCTTGCCGGAGCGGGTCTTCGGCAGCTCCGGCACCAGCATGATCTGCCGGGGCTTGGCGATCGGCCCGAGCGTCTTCGCCACGTGGTTGCGCAGCTCCCCGATCAGCCTCTCGCCGGCCTCGCCGGAGATGTCGGTGCTGCCGCGCGGGATGGCGAACGCGACGATGGCCTGCCCGGTGGTCGGGTCGGTCGCGCCCACCACCGCCGCCTCGGCCACCGACGGGTGGGACACCAGCGCCGACTCCACCTCGGTGGTGGAGATGTTGTGCCCGGACACCAGCATCACGTCGTCGACCCGGCCGAGCAGCCAGATGTGCCCGTCGTCGTCCTTCTTCGCCCCGTCCCCGGCGAAGTACATCCCCTCGAACCGCGACCAGTAGGTCTCAAGGAAGCGGTTGTCGTCGCCCCAGATGGTGCGCAGCATCGACGGCCACGGCTCCCGCAGCACCAGGTAGCCACCGCCGCCGTTGGGCACCGACTTGCCCTGGTCGTCCACCACGTCCGCGCTGATGCCCGGCAGCGGGGTCATCGCGCTGCCCGGCTTGGCCGCGGTGACGCCCGGCAGCGGCGAGATCATGATCGCCCCGGTCTCGGTCTGCCACCAGGTATCCACGATGGGCAGCTCACCCCGGCCGACGTGCTGCCGGTACCACATCCACGCCTCGGGGTTGATCGGCTCGCCGACGCTGCCGAGCAGCCGCAGCGACGACAGGTCGAATCCGGCCGGGATGTCGTCGCCCCACTTCATCATCGTGCGGATCAGCGTCGGGGCCGTGTAAAGGATGCTGACCCGGTACTTGTCGACGATCTCCCAGAGCCGGCCCTTGTGCGGGGTGTCCGGGGTGCCCTCGTACATCACCTGGGTGGCGCCGTTGGCCAACGGCCCGTACACGATGTAGGAGTGCCCGGTGACCCAGCCGATGTCGGCGGTGCACCAGTAGACGTCCGTCTCCGGCTTCAGGTCGAAGACCGCGTGCGTGGTGTACGCGACCTGGGTCAGGTAGCCGCCGGTGGTGTGCAGGATGCCCTTCGGGCGGGCCGTGGTGCCGCTGGTGTAGAGGATGAAGAGCGGGTGCTCGGCGTCGAACGGCTGCGCGGTGTGCTCCGCCGGCGCGGTCTCCACCGTCTCGTGCCACCAGTGGTCCTTCTCGGACCAGGCGACGTCCTCGCCGGTGCGGCGCACCACCAGCACGTGCTCGATCGACGGGCAGCTCGCCACCGCCTCGTCGACGGTCGGCTTGAGCGCCGACGGCTTGCCACGGCGGTAGCCACCGTCGGCGGTGATCACCACCTTGGCGCTGGCGTCCTGGATCCGGTTGCTCAGCGAGTCGGCGGAGAAGCCGCCGAAGACCACGCTGTGGGTGGCGCCGATCCGGGCGCAGGCCAGCATCGCGACCGCCGCCTCCGGGACCATCGGCAGGTAGATCGCCACCCGGTCGCCGGCGGTCACCCCCAGCTCGGTCAGCGCGTTCGCCGCCTGGCAGGTCATCCGGTGCAGATCGGCGTAGGTGATGGTCCGGGTGTCGCCCGGCTCGCCCTCCCAGTGGATGGCGACCTTGTCGCCCCGGCCGGCCTCCACGTGCCGGTCCAGGCAGTTGTACGCCACGTTGAGCTGACCGCCGACGAACCACTTCGCGAACGGCGGGTGCGACCAGTCGAGCACCTGGTCCCACTGCTTGGCCCAGGCCAGCCGCCCGGCCTGCCGCTCCCAGAACGCCAGCCGGTCGGCGTCGGCCTCGGCGTACGCCTCCGCGGTGACGTTGGCGTGCGCGGCGATCTCGGCGGGCGGCGGGAACTGGCGCGTCTCGTTCAGCAGATTGGCCAATGCCTCGCTCATGCCGTGCTCCCTCGTCGCTCGGGTGACCTGCGTCTCGTGGGGGTGAGGTTAGTCGGCGGGTGCGGGTGCGGGCGACCGGCGGCCCCCCGGGCCGCGCCGAGCGGCCTG
>NZ_JAMOKF010000098.1 GCF_023656545.1 Micromonospora phytophila
CGTCGACTCAAAGAAGCTGACAAGCCTGCCGGAGACGGACCGGACAGTGCTGGAGGGTCCAGTAGTCCTCGTGGAGCAGCCGGACCTTGACCGCCTCCGTCTACGGCTCACCAGCGGTCAGGGCAGGGTGTCCAGGTGCGGGGCGACGGTACGGGCGAAGCCGTTGCCGTTGCTGACGTCCCAGTTCACCGACCAGGTCATCGCGCCCCGGATGCCCGGGTAGGTGCGCGGCGGCCGGAAGCTGCCGCAGTTGGTGCCCCGGGCCAGGCAGTCCAGGGCGGCGTTGACCACGCTGGGCGCGACGATGCCGCCGCCGGCCGCCCCCGGTCCGGCCGGCAGGCCGAGCCCGACCTGGTCCGGGCGCAGGCCCGCCTCCAGCTGGATGCAGGCCAGCGCGACGATGAAGTTCACCGTCCCCTGCCCGTACGCGGCGTTCTGGTCGCAGCCGAGCATCGCCCCGGAGTTGTAGAACTGGGTGTTCACCACGGTGAGGATGTCCCTGATGTCCAGCGCCAGCTTGAAGTAGCCGCTCGCCGGGGACTGCATGTCGATGGTCTGCGGTGCCATCGCGATGATCAGCCCGGTGCCGACCTTCGCCCGCAGCGAGCGCAGCGCCTGGGCCATGTAGGTCGGGTTCAGCCCGTTCTCCAGGTCGATGTCGACCCCGTCGAAGCCGTACCGCTGGATCAGTGCGTGCACCGTGTCGCTGAACGCCGTGGCGGAGGCGGCGTCGTTGACCGCCACCCGGCCGGTTTCGCCGCCGACCGAGATGATCACCTTCTTGCCGCGGGCCTGGAGCGTCCGCACGTCGGCGGAGAAGTCGGCGTCGGTGTAGCCGCCGAGCGCGGCGGAGAGCCCGGGGTCGACGCCGAAGGTGACCGCGCCGGGGGTGGCGGTGGCCTCGGCGAAGGCGACCGCGACCACGTCGTATTCGGTCGGCACGTCGCGCAGGCGCAGCTCGACCGCGGGGTTGTCGAAGTTGTGCCAGTAGCCGGTGAGGAGGTGCTTCGGCAGCCCGGTGTTCGGCGGCGGGCTCGTCGGGGGCGGCGTCGTGGGGGGCGGCGTGGTGGGGGGCGGCGTCGTCGGGGGTGCGGTGGTGGGCGGAGCGGTGGTGGGGCCGGTGCCGCCGCCGCACGGCGCGCCGTTGAGCTGACAGTTGGTCGGCGCCCCCGGCCCGTTGCCCAGGAAGCCGAACGAGATCGAGGCGCCCGGGGCGAGGCTGCCGTTCCAGGACCGGTTGGTGAAGGTGTGCCGCTGCCCCGACGAGGTCAGCAACGCGTCCCAGTACGTCCCGAGGGTGGTCCCGGCCGGCAGGTCGAAGGTGACGGTCCAGCCGTTGATCGTGGCTCCGCCGCCGTTGGTGATCGTGTACTTCCCCTCCCAGCCCGAGCCCCAGTCGGACGTCTTGACGAAGCTGGCCGTGGCCCCGGCGGCGAACGCCGGCAGCGCCACCCACACCGCCCCGACGGCTGCGGCCAGCGCGGTGACCAGCGACAACACCAGAGATCTGGAACGTTTCACGGAACCCTCCACGCCGAACACGGCATCCACGGACGTCAACGTTGTCGCCTATTATTAAGACTGTTAACTGTTTCTGTCCAGGGATGGCCCGGCATCGATCCGTGGTCGGTGCCGGCGAGGCCGGCACCGACCCGGGATCCGTCAGCGGCGGAAGGTGAACCAGTTGACGTTGACGAAGTCGTTCGGCTGGCCGCTGCTGAAGGTGAGGTAGACGGTGCGCCGGCCGGTCACCGGCGTGACGTTGCCCGGCACCGAGCGCCAGCTCTGCCAGCCGCCGGTGTTCGCGATCGCGAAGCTGCCGATCGGCGGGCTGGTCGGGCTGTCCAGCCGGACCTCCACCAGGCCGCTCACGCCGCTCGCCGCGCCGGAGGCCACCCGGGCGACGAAGTCACGCGGCGGGGTGGAGCCGAACTCGACGTTGTCGAAGCGCACCCAGTCGGAGTTGCGCAACGCGCCGATGTTCTGCCCGCCCTCGGCGCACGCCTCGACGATCACCCCGTTCTGCGCGCTGAACGCCTCCGCCTGGATCGTCGCGTAGGCGTCCCGCACCCCGCCCGGCGGCGGGGTGGTCGGCGGCGGGGTGGTGCCGCCGCCCCGGCTGAGGACCGCGACGTAGTCGACCAGCATCGGCCGCCCGGGGACGGTCGCCGCGGTCGGCGTGGCGCCGCCGGCCACCCCGTTCGGGAACGCCCCGCCCATCGCGACGTTGAGCAGCAGGAAGTAGCCGGCGTGGTTGGTCATCTGCGACCAGTACGGCTCCCCCACCCGGCTCTGGCTGACGGTGTGGAAGAGCTGCCCGTCGACGTACCAGCGCAGCTGCTGGGGGCTCGTCGAGGCGTCCCACTCGAACCGGTAGGTGTGGAACGCCGACTGGCAGGTGGCGCCCGGGCAGGCGCGGGACGCGCCGATCCCGTTGAACTCGTCGCACGGTCCGCCGGGGGCGACGCCGCAGTGCAGCACCCCCCAGACCGAGTTGATCCCGTTGACGTTCTCCATCACGTCGAACTCGCCGATCCCCGGCCAGTTCTGGTAGTTGCCCCGGTACGGCGAGCCGAGCGCCCAGAACGCCGGCCAGTAGCCGGCCGCCTGGGCCCCGGTGACGTTGGGCATCTGGATCCGGCCCTCGATGGCGAGCACCCCGCCGGCCGGGGGTTTGAAGTTGCTGCGGACGGTCTCGATGCGGGCGGAGGTCCAGCGCCCGGCGCCGTCGCGCAGCGGGGTGATCCGGAGGTTGCCGCCGCCGTCGTGGCTGACGTTGGCGGTGCTGGCGGTGTACGTCTGGATCTCCCCGGTGCCCCAGTTGGCGGGGCCACCGGGGTAGCTGGTGCCGGTGTCGATGATCCAGTTCGCGGCGGAGGGCAGGGTGCCGGCCGGAGCGGTGAAGTCGTCGCTCCAGACCAGGCTCCAACCGGGTGGCGGCGGGGGCACGGCGGCGTTCGCGGTGACCGCGACCCCGGCCAGGGCGGTGCTGGTGGCGGCGGCGGCGAACAGGGCCAACGCCAGCGGGAGCCGGCGTCGTGCGGGCAGGGCGGCGGGGGCCGCCGGGGCAGGTTTCATTGACGTGCCTCTCTGCGGGGACGGGCGAGAGAGCGCTCTCCCGACGAGTTGTACGCGCCGCTCCGGCAGATGTCAACGTCGGTCGATGCCTCCCGCCGCCGGGACGTCCTGCGGGCGACGCAGCACCAGCTGCTCCAGCGCCGACCAGGCGGTGGTGGTGACCAGGTAGACCACCGCCGCCAGCGGCAGCACCAGCGCCACCAGCACGGTCGTGTAGGGCAGCAGGGGCAGCAGCCTCCCCAGGGTCGCCGCGCCCGGCCCCTGCGTCGGCGTGCCGGCCACCGTCCCGGTCGCCACCGCCGCGCGCCGCATCCGCCGCGACGTCCACCAGGCCAGTCCCAGCAGCGCCGCCAGCAGCACGCCGAACAACGGCAGCGCCGCCCCGGTCAGCCCGTCACCGAGATGGTGGCCCAGCGGCACCCCGGCCAGCCGCTCGGCCAGCAGCCCCGTGCCCCCGTCGGAGGTGGTGAAGAGCCGGTACATGACCAGCAGGAACGGCGCCTGGAGCAGCGCCGGCAGGCAGCCGGCGACCGGGTTGGCGCCGTTGGCGCGGTAGAGCCCGAACAGCTCGCTCTGCAGGCGGGCCGGGTCTTCGGCGTACCGCCGCTGCAGGTCGCGGACCTGGGGAGCGAGCGCCGCGCG
Organism: Micromonospora phytophila; assembly: GCF_023656545.1. GTDB lineage: Bacteria > Actinomycetota > Actinomycetes > Mycobacteriales > Micromonosporaceae > Micromonospora > Micromonospora phytophila. The sequence goes on from NZ_JAMOKF010000098.1 coordinate 3,721, forward strand.
GCGCCGCTCCCCGCGGACCTGCGCGAGCGTGAGCGGCGAGATCAGCAGGCGCACCGCGACGGTGAGCACGACGATCGCGGCGGCGGTGGCCCCGCCGCCGGCCAGCGGTTCGAGCAGCGTGGTGAGCCAGGACAGGACGGTGCCGGCGGCGGAGACGGCGTCGTGCAGTGGTGCGAAGGCGAGCATGGGTGAACCCCTCGGTCCGATTCCTCGGTGCGCTCCGGGATGACGCCCCCGGGCGCGGATGACGGCGGAATCGGCCGCGTGGCGGTGCTTACGCGGCCGAGGGGTACGCCCCAGGCGCTCGCGGACGGGGCCGGCCGGCGGCGTCCGGGTCCACCAGACGGGGCACCCGGCACCGCCGGGAACTCGCCCGCAGCGCGACCGCGCGCCGACCGACCCGGGGCGACCCGCCCGCGAGGGCCACCTGCACGGCCAGCAGGGCGGCGAGGAGCACCAGGGCGGCGCCGGCGAGGAGTTCGGCCGGGCGGTCGGCCAGCACGGTCAACTGGGTGAGCGAGTACGCCCACATCCCCAGCACGATCCCCAGCGGCCCCGGCACTCCTCCAGCCTAGGACCCGGTGTCACGCCAGCCGGCCGGATCACGACACGCCACCCGACCCGCCGACGACGCGTTTCCCGCCGTCGCCACGGTGGGTAACCAGCGATCGGACCGGTGCGGACGGACCGTGACCGGCGGGAACGGACGGTGGTGGCGATGACCGGCCAGGTGGCGGAGGCGCCGAGCGCGGCGGTCGAGGGGACCGATCTGTTCACGGTGGGCGTCGAGGAGGAGTTCCTGCTCGTCGACCCGCACACCGGGACCGCGGTGCCCGCCGTGGACCTCGTCATGGAACAGGTGCCGGCGGAGCTGCGCGGCCAGGTGGAGCGGGAGTTCCAGACCAGCCAGATCGAGATCGGCACCCCGCCCGGGCTGGAACTCTCCTCGATCCGGCACTCGCTCGGCGTGCTGCGCTCCGCGCTCGCCGACGCCGCCGAGCGGGCCGGCGTCCGGCTGCTCGCGATCGGCACCGGCCCGGTGGACGGCCCGGTGCCCCCGGTGGTCGACAAGCCCCGCTTCGACCGGATGATCGAGCGGTTCCGCCTGCTGGTCCCCGGTCCCGGCAACAACGGCATGCACGTGCACGTCGGGGTGCCCGACCCGGACACCGGCGTGCAGGTGCTCAACCACGTCCGGCCCTGGCTGCCGATCCTGCACGCGGTGACCACCAACTCCCCCTTCGCCGCTGGCGAGGACACCGGCTACGCCAGCTGGCGGTCGGTGGAGTGGGAGCGCTGGCCGTCGGTGGCGCCCACCCCGTTCCTGTCCTCGCACGAGCACTACGAACGGCTGATCCGGCAGCTGATCGCCAGCGGCGTCATGCTCGACGAGGGGATGCTCTACTGGTACGCCCGGCTGTCGGCGAAGTACCCGACGGTGGAGATCCGCATCGGCGACGTCTGCCCCTCGGTGGACGACACCGTGCTGGTCGCCGCCCTGGTCCGGGCCCTGGTGGCGACCGCGATGGACGACATCGCCAACGGTCGTCCCGCCATCCGGACCGACCACCACCTGCTGGTCGCCGCGCACTGGCGGGCCGCGCACGACGGGCTGGAGGGTGACGGCGTCGACCTGACCGACGGGGAGCTGCGACCGGCCTGGGAGCTGCTCGACCAGCTCGTCGAGCGGCTCCGCCCGGCGCTGGAGCGGCACGGCGACCTCGGCGAGGTGACCGACCTGCTGGGCGGGCTGCGCCGGCACGGCACCGGGGCCGCCCGGCAGCGCGCCGTCTTCGCCCGTACCGGTCGACTGGTCGACGTGGTGGAGGACGTGGCGCGACAGACCCGCGGCTGATCCTTTTGGTGACAGGATGGGCCCGTGGTGCAACGGCTGATCGTCATCGGTGGAGACGCCGCGGGCATGGCGGCGGCGTCCCAGGCGCGACGCCGCCGCGACCGCGGTGACCTGGAAATCGTCGCCTTCGAGCGGGGGCACTTCACGTCGTACTCGGCGTGCGGCATCCCGTACTGGATCAGCGGCCTGGTGCCCGAGCGGGACCAGCTGATCGCCCGCGACCCGACCACGTTCCGGGAGTCGTTCGACATCGACGTCCGGCTCCGGCACGAGGTGACCGCGATCGACCTCGACCGGCGCGAGGTCGTCGCGCGGAACCTCGACGGTGGCGGCGAGGTCCGCGAGGGCTTCGACACCCTGATGTACGCCACCGGCGCGGTGCCGGTGAAACCGGACTGGGCGCACACCGACGCCCAGGGGGTCTTCGGGGTGCAGACCCTCGACGACGGCGCGGCGCTGCGCGACCGGCTGGAGGCCGACCCGAAGCCGCGACACGCCGTGGTGGTCGGCGGCGGCTACATCGGGGTCGAGATGGCCGAGGCGCTGATCCAGCGCGGGCTCAGCGTCACCCTGGTCGAGCAGGCCGAGCAACCCATGTCGACGGTGGACCCGGAGATGGCCGAGCTGGTCGCCGACGCGATGCGCGGCCTGGGCATCACCATCCGCACCGGGCTCACGGTCACCGGGCTGGAGGAGAAGGACGGCCGGGTGTCCGCCGTGGTCACCGCCGAGGGGCCGATCCCCGCCGACGTGGTCGTGCTCGGCCTGGGCGTACGCCCCAACACCGCGCTCGCGACGGCGGCCGGCCTGCCGCTGGGCCCGTCCGGCGGGATCCGGGTGGACCGCCGGATGCGGGTGCCCGGAATACCGGACGTCTGGGCCGCCGGGGACTGCGTGGAGACCCTGCACCGGGTCAGCGGGCAGCCGGTGCACGTGCCGCTCGGCACCCACGCCAACAAGCAGGGCCGCGTCGCGGGGATCAACATCGGCGGCGGGTACGCCACCTTCGCCGGGGTGATCGGCACCGCCGTCACCAAGGTGTGCGACCTGGAGGTCGGGCGCACCGGCCTGCGCGAACGCGACGCCAGCGCGGCCGGCTTCGAGTTCGTCACGGTGATCGCCGAGTCGACCAACCGGGCCGGCTACTACCCCGGCTCCCGGTCGATGACGGTGAAGCTGATCGCCGAGAAGCCCAGCGGTCGACTGCTCGGCGCGCAGATCGTCGGCTGGTCCGAGGCGGCGAAGCGGATCGACACCCTGGCGGTGGCGCTCTGGAACGGCATGACGGTGGACGAGATGACGGCACTCGACCTCGGCTACGCCCCGCCGTACGCCCCGGTCTGGGATCCGGTGCTGATCGCCGCCCGCAAGGCCGTCGACGCCCTCGCCGCCACCGCCGGCGGCTGACCTCCGGAGTTCGGAAACGGTTGCGCGCGGTGTGATCCGGGGGACGACGGACGGGGCCGTTTCTTGTCGGGGGCGGTGGTTAGCGTGTGCCCGCTGTCGCCGCGCCGGCCACGTCGGGCCGGTCGCTGACCCCTCGGAGGCCACCATGTCGCAGGAGACGACCTACCTCGAACTGTCCGAAGTGGACGGTTCAGCGCACAAGTTCTACGAGGTGGTGGTCGACGACGCCGCGCTGACCGTCCGCTACGGCCGGATCGGCGACCAGGGGCAGGTCAAGACCACCGCGTACACCGACAACGCCCGGGCCCGCGCGGCGGCGGCGAAGAAGATCGGCGAGAAGGTCCGCAAGGGGTACGCCCCGGCGGTGCGTGGCATCCGGCAGAAGCGGGCCGTCTCGCGGCGGCAGATCGTCAGCACCCGTTCCACCGCCCGCACCGCCCCGGTGCTCTGGCGGTACGACTCGGGCGCCCCCGCGTTCGGCATCTTCGTCGACGGGCAGAGCTGCATGGTCGGCAACGAGCACGGGGTGATCACGACGCTCGGCCACGACGCCCGGGTGCTCGACCAGGTGCGCCTCCCCGACGGGGTGAAGTGCATCGTCGCCGACGACGCCTGGATCTACGCCGGCTGCGACGACGGCAACGTCTACGACCTGTCGGGCAAGGTGCCCCGGGTGGCGTACGCGATCGCCCCCGACATCGACATCTACTGGCTGGACATCCACGACGGCGTGCTGGGCGTCTCGGACGCCGACGGCGGGATCGCGGCGGTCGACCACGAGGACGAGTTCCTCTGGCGCCGGCCGGGGCGCGGCCGGTCGGCCTGGATGGTGCGCTGCGACGCCGACGCGCTCTACCACGGCCACTCCCAGGGGGTGACCGGTTACGACTGGCGCACGGGCCGCGAGCTGTGGCACACCCGCACCGGGTCGGTGCTCTTCGGCTGGCAGGAGCGGGGCGCCGTGTTCGCGGGCACCGGCACCCGCGAGGTGGTGCGGCTGGCCAAGGACGGCCGCGCCGAGCGGACCTACCGCTGCGACGCCCCGGTCTTCTCCTGCGCCACCGCCGAGGGCGGCCGGTACGTCTTCGCCGGTGACAGCCAGTCGTCGATCTACTGCTTCGACGCGGCCGGCAACCGGTTGTGGAAGCTCGGCACCGGCTGCGGCTCGGCCTACTCGATGCAGTACCACGAGGAGCGCCTCTACGTGGTCACCACCGGCGGCTACCTGGCCTGCGTGGACGCCAGCGAGCCGGCCATCCGGGCCGCCGAGGCCGGTGACGTGCCGGAGGTCGTCGACGTCAAGGCGCCGGCCCGGCTGCCGGAGCCCGCCGCGTGGACGACGGTCGAGGTGACCAGCGACGTCGACGGTGGCGTGGTGGTGCAGTGCGTGGAGGACGGCGGTCGGCTCCGCGTCCACGTGCTCTCCGGCGGTTACCGGCCGGACTGGTCGGTGCAGTTTCCCAAGGGCATCCGGGTGCCCGGCGCGCGCTACCTGGTGACCGAGGTCCGCGAGTCCGGCCGGGGCGGCTTCTACCGGGCCTACGGCGACATCCGCCGCCTCCGCTGACCCGCTCCCTGCTTTCCCCTGCCCCGCCCCGCCCGCGATCCGGCCCTGTCCGCGATCCGGCCGGTGATCCGGCCGGTGATCAAGAAGTTCGCGTCGAGCTGGATCTCCGTGGTGGACCCGAACCTCTTGGTCACCGAATCGGCGGGCGGGGTGGCCGGGATCGGTTGTCCGGGCCGGGCGGTCACGGTCCAGGATGGCCGGATGGATTCCGAACTCCCGATCCCGGACGGGCTGGGCTGGGTGCGGGACGTGCCGGCCGGGCGGGAGTGGCTGGCGGCGCTGCCGGACCGGCTGGCGGAGTGCGCCGCCCGGTGGTCGCTGCGGGTCGGGCCGCCCTTCCCGTACGCCTTCGCGTCGCTGGCCCTGCCGGCCGAGCTGCCCGACGCCACCCCGGCGGTGCTGAAGCTCCAGTACCCGGACCCCGACAGCGTCCACGAGGCGACGGCGCTGGACCGCTGGGCCGGCGAGGGGGCGGTCCGGCTGCTCGCGCACGACCCGGAGCGGCGGGCGCTGCTGGTCGAGCGGTGCGTGCCCGGCACGTCGCTGCACGCGCTGCCCGCCGACGCGGCACTGGACGTGGCGGTCGGGCTGCTGCCCCGGCTGTGGCGGCCGGCCGGCCCGCCGTTCACCTCGCCCGCCGACGAGGCCGCCGGCCGGATGGAACGGCTACCGGCGAACTGGGAGCGGGCCGGCCGGCCGTACGAGCGGCGGCTGCTCGACGCGGCGCTGGGGCTGCTGACGGACCTGGTCGGCAGCCAGGGCGAGCAGGTGCTGGTCAACCAGGACCTGCACGCCGGCAACGTGCTGCGCGCGACCCGGGAACCGTGGCTGGTGATCGACCCGAAGCCGCTGACCGGCGAGCGGGAGTTCGGGGTGGTGCCGCTGGTCCGGGGCGCGGAGCTGGGGCACTTGCCGAACGCCGTCCGGCGCCGGCTGGACCGGCTCAGCGCGGAGCTGGGGCTGGACCGGGAACGGGTGCGGGGCTGGGCGGTCGGGCAGACCCTGGCGTGGAGCACCACCGCCGACGGACAGCTCTTCCCCCGCCAGGTCGAGGTGGTCCGCTGGCTGCTCGACGACCGATGACGATCAGCCGCGCTGGCAGGTGGGGCACCAGTAGAGGCTGCGGCCGGCCAGTTCGCCGCGGCTCACGGCGGCGTTGCAGACGTGGCAGGGCGCGCCAGGGCGGCGGTAGACGTACACCTCGCCGCCGTGCCGGTCGACGCGGGCGGCGCGGCCCATCGCCTCCGGCAGGTGCGCGTCGCGGACGGTGTCGATCCGGCCGCGCGCGACGGCGCGCCGCATCAGCGTGACCAGGTCCGCCCAGAGCGCCTCCCAGCCGGCGCGGGTCAGCCGCCGGCCGGGCAGCGTCGGCGGCAGGCCCGCCCGGAACAGCGCCTCGGTGACGAAGATCAACCCCGTGCCGGCCACCACCGACTGATCCAGCAGCAGCGCGGCCAGCGGCGTGGGGCTGCGGGAGATCCGGGCGTACGCCCGCTCGGGGTCGGCGTCGGCGCGCAACGGGTCCGGGCCGAGCCGGTCGCGCAGCGCCGCCACCTCGGGCGGGGTGAGCAGCTCGCAGGCGGTGGGCCCGCGCAGGTCCAGCCAGTGCCGGTCGCTGGTCAGCCGCAACCGCAGCTGGCCGACCGGCTCCGGCGGTGCCCCGTCCCCGTCGGTGAACTTCCCGTAGAGGCCGAGGTGCACGTGCAGGGTCAGCTCGCCGGAGTGGTGGTGCAGCAGGTGCTTGCCGTACGCCTCGGTGGCGTCGAGGACCGTGCCGCTGAGGCGGGCGGCGCCCTCGGCGAACCGGCCCTGCGGGCTGGCGGCGTGCAGCTTGTCGCCGGCGAAGAGCTCGGCGTGCCGGGCCGCCAGGCGGTGGATGGTATGACCCTCTGGCACGACCGCCAAGCATAGCCAGCGCGCTGCGGCCCCGGCCGGCACGCGTGACGTGGACGGACCGGGCCGGATCACTGATGGTCAGATCCGGTTCACCTCAGCGTGGCGTGGTGGTCCCGGTGGCTGCGGCACACTGCGTGCCGTGGACGGTGCAGACACCACTTCCGGCCGCCCGACCCTGTCGGTCGTCGTGCCGGTGCACGGCGTCGAGGCCTATCTTCCGGCCTGCCTGGACTCGGTCCTCGGGCAGCCGGGCGCCGAGGACGTGGAGGTCGTCGCGGTCGACGACGCCTCACCGGACGGCAGCGGCGCGCTGCTCGACCGGTACGCCGCGCGGGATCCCCGGGTCCGGGTGGTCCACCTGGCCGGCAACGTCGGTCTGGGCGGCGCCCGCAACGCCGGCCTGGCCCGCGCCACCGGCGCGTACGTCTGGTTCGTCGACGGTGACGACTGGCTGCCGCCGGGAGCGGTCGCGGCGGTGCGGGAGCGACTCGGTCGCACCCGGCCGGACGTGCTGATCGTCGAGCACGCCGAGGTCTTCCCGGACGGCAGGGTGGTGCGGCGCCCGTCCGGGCCGGCGCTCGGCGGCGCGCCGACCCCGCTGCGGCTGGCCGACCGGCCGCAGCTGCTCACCCTGGCCCAGTCCGCCTGCACCAAGATCGTCCGCCGGGAGTATCTCGACGGACTCGATCTCCCCTTCCTCCCGGGCTGGTACGAGGACTGCGCCTACAGCCACCCGTTGCTGATCTCCGCAGGCAGCATCGACGTGCTGGAGCGGACCTGCTACCACTACCGGCAGCGGGCGGCCGACCGGATCACCGCGACGGTGAGCCGACGCCACTTCGAGGTGTTCGACCAGTACGCCTCGGTGTTCGCCCGGTTGGACGCGGCCGGCGGCGCCCTGGACCGGCACCGGCCCGACCTGTTCCGGATCATGGTCGACCACTACCTGGTGATCGTGGGCAACGACTCCCGGCTGCCGGCCGACGCCCGCCGGGCCTTCTTCCGACGGATGGCCGAGGACTACCGGCGCTGGCTGCCCGACGGCGGTCACCGGAGTCCCGGTGGTGTCTCCGGGCTCAAGCACCGGATGGTGCGCCACGACGCCTACCTGGTGTGGGCGGCGCTGCGGGCGGCGCACCGCACGGCGGGCCGGCTGCGCCGCGGGGTGCGCCCGACGCCGGCCCGCCCACCGACGCCGCCGACACCGGCCCCCGCTCCGGCCACGTCGCCCGCGCCGACCGGGGCCGAACCGTGGACCTGACGGCGCGGCGGGCGGGGGACGCGAAGTACCTGATCACCGGCGGTGCCGGGTTCATCGGCAGCACCATCGGCTCGGCGCTGCTCGACCGGGGCATCACCCCGGTCATCCTCGACGACCTCTCCACCGGTCGCGCCTCCTTCGCGGCGGGCCGCCCCTTCTACCGGGGCGACATCGCCGACGGGGCGCTGCTCGACCGGATCTTCGCCGAGCACCCGGAGATCCGGGCCACGGTGCACTGCGCGGGCGTGATCGTGGTCCCGGAGTCGATGCGGGACCCGCTGCGCTACTACCGGGAGAACCTCGCCAAGTCGGTCGAGCTGGTCCGCCACCTGGTCCGCAACGGGTGCCGCCGGGTGCTGTTCAGCTCCACCGCGGCGCTCTACCGGCCGGGTGACGGGTTCGCGGTGGACGAGTCCTCCCCGGTGCACCCGATCAGCCCCTACGCCCGCACCAAGGCGATGGTCGAGACGGTGCTGGCGGACTGCGCCCGGGCGGGCGAGCTGAGCGTCGTCGCGCTGCGCTACTTCAACCCGATCGGCGCCGACCCCCTGCTGCGCACCGGACTACAGCTGCGCAACCCGACGCACGCGCTGGGCCGCATGATCGAAGCATCGCTCACCGGCGCCGAGTTCCCGATCACCGGCACGGACTGGCCGACCCGGGACGGCAGCGCGATCCGCGACTACGTGCACGTCTGGGACCTGGCCGAGGCGCACGTGGCGGCGCTGGCGCACTTCGACGACGTGGTCGCCGCCGGCGCCGACGGGTTCACCGCCCTGAACATCGGCACCGGCGTGGGGACCACCGTCCGGGAGCTGCTGGCCGCGTTCGCCGCGGTGACCGGGCAGCGGCTGCCCCACCGCGAGGCCGGGCCGCGACCGGGCGACGTGCCCGGGGTGTACAACCGCAGCCTGCGCTACCGGGACCTGCTGCGCTGGTCGCCGCGCTTCGGCGTCGAGGACGGCATCCGGCACGCCCTGCGGTGGCGGGCCCTCGACGACCAGCGGTACGCCACGCAACCCTCGCTCGCCCTGCGGTAGCCGGCGACACCCGCGCCCGTCGGGCGGGCCGAGGCCGCACGGCAGCGGCGGCCGACCCGATCCCCCGGGTACGCCGCGCGAGCGGACCAGGCCAACCGCCGGGTGACGGCGTCGGGCCGCCCCCGGCGGCCGGGTCAGGACGGGCGGCGGGTGGCCAGCCGCGCGAGCACCCGCTGCGGGGTCAACGGCACCACGGAGATCATCAGCCGGCCGCTGCCGTCCATGACCGGCGAGACCGCGTACCACCGCAGGCCGCGCCGCCGGATCAGCGGCCCGGGAACCCGCACCCGCCGAGGGGCCCGCAGCGGGGCGGTGCCGGTGCGGCCGTCCACGGCCGGCAGGGTCAGGTGCACGGCGCGGCGCTGCCCGGTCGCCGCGCTGGCGTCGAGCACCTCGGTCACGCTGAACCGGGCCCGCAGCGTGGTGGCCCCGTCGACCGTGCCGGTCGCCTGGACGACACCGGCCAGCTCGCCGGCGGTCAGTCTCGGACGGAGCCGGTCCAGGCCGGGCACCGGGCTGCGCAGCTCCAGGGTGAGCGCCGGCCCGGCGTCGGGATCCCGGCCCCAGCGCAGGTCGGTGACCTCGAACCGGGCGAGCCAGTCCACCGCGTCGGTGACGTCGAAGACGTGGTCCGGCAGCCGCCTTCCCGGGGCACGGAAGCCCGGGTAGGCCGCGTACCGCCGGCCGTCGGCGACGAGCGTCGCCGGCACGCCGCGCTCCACGTCCTGCCGGATCACCTCGACCAGGTCGTCCGGTCCGCCGTGTTCGACGACGGCGAGGCGCACCCGGGTCTCCACCGGCAGCCGGTCGCGCACCTGCGGGGTCAGGTGCCGCCGGGCCAGCTGTCGTACGCCGGCGTGCAGCCGCTCCCGGGTCGCCCGTTCCAACCGGAGATGGTCGTCGTGCAGCAGGGCGGCCACCTCCATGCTGAAGTACCGGTGCAGCACCGCGTCGCGCTCGGCCCCCGGCGGGATCAGCTCCACCGCGAAGTCGACCAGCCGCTCGGCGCAACTGAGCCGCTCCTCCGCCCGGCTCAGGTAGGAGATGTTGCGGGCGTTGAGCCGCCGCACCGCGTAGTAGTAGTCGTAGTCGGCGAGGACGGAGACCCGCGCCGCCCGGTGACACGCCTCCAGCGTGAACAGCTGGTCGCTGCCGATCGGCATGTCCTCCGGGTAGCGGAGCCGGTGCCGCTCGACCAGCTCCCGCCGGAACAGCTTGGTGTTGGCCAGCGAGAGCGGCAGGGCCGAGTCGGCCAGCGAAATCTCGGCGGCCGTCCGGGCGAACACCTCCTGGTGGACGTAGCGGCTGTTCACCCCGACCACCCGGCCCAGCACCACGTCGGAGCCGTACCCGTCGGCCGCCGCGACGAGCCGTTGCAGCGCCTCGGGGCCGAGGTGGTCGTCGGCGCCGACGAAGAAGACGTACCGCCCGGTGGCCAGGTCCAGGGCCCGGTTGCAGGGCGCCGCCGGGCCACCGGAGTTCAGCTGGTGCACGACGGTGACGGCACCCGGATACCGGCGGGCGTAGCGGTCCAGCTCGCGGTCACCGCCGTCGGTCGACCCGTCGTCGACTGCGATCACCTCCAGCCGGTCCAGGCCGATGCTCTGCCCGACCAGGGAGTCCAGGCATCGGGTCAGGTACGGCATGGTGTTGTGGACCGGCACGACCACGGTCACGTCGGGCGGACCGGCGCTCGCCCGGGCGGGTGCCGGTCGGGGCTCAGCCGACACGGGAGGCCACGTCCACCCGGCCGCCGGCGGCGGCGGCCGGCACCAGCCGGGCGTAGACCCGGTCCAGCTCCGCCGCCTGCCGCTCCCAGGTCCACTCCGCCAGCCGCCCCGGTTCGTCGTACGCGGCCCGGTAGCGCGCCGGGTCGGCGAGGACCGCCCGGACGGCCCGGGCGAGGTCCTCCGCGTCCCCGGCGCGGAACACCTCGCCCTGCCCGGTGGCCCGGACGGTGCCCGCCATGGCGCGCACGTCGCTGACCACGATGGGCAGCCGGGCGTGCGAGTACTCGAAGAACTTCGTGATCAGGGCGATCTCGTGGTTGGGCCAGTGCTGGATCGGGATCACCCCGATGTCCGCCCCGGCGAGCAGCGCCACCACCTCGTCGTGCGGCACGTACCCCCGCACGTGCAGGCGGTCCCCCACGCCGAGCGCCGCGGCCCGCGCGGTCAGCGAGCGGACGTACGGGCCGTCGGGATGGTTGACGACCAGCGCGACGTGCACGCCGGCGAGCAGCGGCAGGGCCTCGACCAGGACGTCGAGCCCGCGCTGGGGGGCGGCGACGCCGCCGTAGACCAGCAGCGGATCGGTCCCGCCCAGCCCGAACCGCGCGCGCAGGCCCGGCACGTCCCGCTCCGGCCGGCCGCCGGCCTCGGTCCGGTCGGGCGCGTTCAGCACCACCGCGGGCGGCTCGGGCAGGTCGTGTTCCCGCTGCAGCAGCCGGGCCAGCTCCGCGGAGACGGTGACCACCGCATCGGCGTACCGGGCGTACTCCCGCTCGTGGGCCAGGTGCGCGGGCAGCCACCGGACGTTGTCGCTCCACGGCTTGATGCCCGGCAGGAACTCGTGGGCGTCCCACACCAGCTTCACCCGGCGGCCGGCCGCGCGGGCCCGGAGCAGCGCGCGGGCGCCGACGCCGAGCATCCGGAAGTCGTTGGCGTGGATCAGGTCCGGTGCCAGGTCGTCGACCACCGGGCCGTAGGCGTGCTCGTAGCCCCACAGCGCCGGCTGCAACCGCCGCCAGGCGCGGTCGCCGTACCACCGCAGGCAGAGTCCGGTGTACGCCCGCTCGACGGGGGTGCGTAGCCCGAGACGCCCGAGCAGCGCCGCCGCGCGCCGCCGGGGCGTCATCGGGGTGGGTTCACCGGGTCGGCCCATCGGCAGCAGCCGCACCCGCACGTCACCGATCCGCCACGCCTGCGGCTCACCGTCGGGCGAGCGGCCGAGCAGGGTGACGTCCCACCCGGCGGCGGCGGCCGACCGGGCCGTCTTCTGCACCCGGGAGTCGTCCCGGACGCCGTTGTCGACCAGCATGACCACCCGGCCCCGGCTGCGCTCCCCGTGCCCGGCTCGAGTCTCCATCGTCACCCCTCCGGCGCCGACCGACCGCGGCCGGACCGCGCAGAATCCTATGGCCGGTCGCGGCCGGTCCCGGCGCCGAGCGACAAGTGGACGGCCGATGTTCACCTCGGGGCAACGGGTGCCGGCACCCCGGCCGGCCGGGTCGACGTCGCACCTGGTGTACCGATCGGACCGATCGGGTATCGCAGGGGTGTCAACGCTGCGGTCCGCCTCCCACCCGACCGCCGCGTCTCCCCCAGGAGGTGTTCAGTGGTCAAGATTCCTTCACTGTCGCGCCGGACCGAACCGGCACCGACGAACGGCGACTCCGACGGCCGGGCCGAGGACGCCGGGCGGATCAGCCGTCCGGCCGTGACCGACCGGGACGAGGAGGCGACGACCTACCGCAGCAGCGCCGCGCCCGGCGCCGACGACGGCGGTGCCGACGACGGCGGTGCCGACGACGGCGGTGCCGACGCCGAGCGCCGGGCGGCCGAACGGGCCGCCGTCGCCCGGGCCGCCACCGGCCGACCGGCGGACGCCGACACCCGGCACACCCCACACC
>NZ_JAMOKF010000099.1 GCF_023656545.1 Micromonospora phytophila
CCCGGGGCGGCCCGGGCAGCCGAGGGCGTACGCTCCGCCAACCGGCCGGCCGCGGCCCGCCGTGGGGCGGCCGGCGGCACGGTCCGGCGACTCTCCGCACCCCACTCCCGAGGCTTCACCGGGCGGGCCACCGTGCTCTTCGCGGTGCTGATCGCGCTCGCCCTGGCCTACACCTATCCGGTGCGGGTCTACCTCGACCAGCAGACCGACATCGAGCGGATGGAAGCCTCCCAGGCCGCCCAGCGGAAGGTGATCGAGGAACTCTCCGCCGAGGCGGCCAAGTGGCAGGACAAGGCGTACATCGAGACCAAGGCCCGGGAGCGGTTCTTCATGGGCCGCCCCGGCGAGAAGATCATGGTGGTGCTCTCCGATCCGGAGGGCGCCGCCCGGGACGCCGGGAAGCCGCCCGCCCCGGCGAAGCCGACCACGCCCGACCCCTGGTACGACACCCTCTGGTCGAGCGTGCAGGCCGCCAACGGCGAGCAGCCTGACCGGTGAGCACCAGCACCACCCGAGCACCGAACGAGAGATGGGCACCGTGACTGTCGTACCACCGCAGGAGCCGGCGGCGGATTCCGTACCCCTGCCGCAGCGCGAACCGGCCACCGAGGCCGACCTGGCCGCGGTGGCCGCGCAGCTCGGACGCCCGCCGCGGGGCACCCGGGCGGTCGCCCACCGGTGCCCGTGCGGCCTGCCCGACGTGGTGGAGACGACTCCCCGGCTCGCCGACGGCACGCCCTTCCCGACGCTCTTCTACCTGACCTGTCCCCGGGCCACGGCGGCGTGCAGCCGGCTGGAGTCGGCCGGGCTGATGAAGGAGATGGCCGACCGGCTGGCCGAGGACCCGGAGCTGGCCGCGCGCTACCGCGCCGCGCACGAGGACTACCTGGCCCGCCGGGAGGCGGTCGGCGCGGTGCCGGAGATCGCCGGCATATCCGCCGGCGGGATGCCCGGCCGGGTGAAGTGCCTGCACGTGCACCTCGGGCACGCGCTCGGCGCCGGGCCGGGGGTCAACCCGTTCGGCGACGAGACGCTGGAGCTGGTGGAGCCCTGGTGGGCCGCCGGCCGGTGCGTGGACGTGCCGGCGGGGGAGTGAGCATGGCAGGGGCCGACGACATCCTGGTGCGTCGCGCCCGCACCTCGGACGTGCGGGGGATCCGGCGGCTGGTCGACACCTACACCGACGACCGTCGGCTGCTCAGCAAGGCCACCGTCACCCTCTACGAGGACGTGCAGGAGTTCCGCGTCGCGGTCGACCCGGACGGCGTCGTGGTGGGCTGCGGCGCGTTGCACGTCATGTGGGAGGACCTGGCCGAGATCCGGACGGTGGCGGTCGACCCGTCGTGCCGGGGCCGGAAGCTGGGGCACCGGATCGTCGGCGAGCTGATCGACGCCGCCCGCGAGCTGGGAGTGGCCCGGATCTTCGTGCTGACCTTCGAGACCCGGTTCTTCGGCTCGTTCGGCTTCACCGAGATCGACGGCGCGCCGGTGCCGCAGCCGGTCTTCGAGCAGCTGCTCCGCTCGTACGACGAGGGTGTCGCGGAGTTCCTCGACCTGGAGCGGGTCAAGCCGAACACGCTCGGCAACACCCGGATGCTGCTGCGCCTCTAGCTCCGGTCAGGCCGCCGGGCGGGGGTGGGCGGCGAAGAAGTCCCAGATCAGGTCGGTCGCCGGGAGGCCCGCGTCGGGGTCGGCGAGTTGACCGGTCCGCGCCCCGGGCCACGAGTGCCCCATGTCGGCCAGGGTGTAGACGGTGACGTCGCTGCCGTCGGGGCAACGCGCGTCGGCCCGGCCGATTCCGGGCGCGCCCCTGGCCGGGGCGCCGGGAGTCGCCCGGCAGCCGAGTCGTCGCTGCCAGGTCCGCATGCCCTCGGCGAAGACCTCGGCGTAGCGGTCCTGACCGCCGATGAACGTGATCACCGATACCGGGCGCTTCGGGACGTAGTCCTCCGGGGTCGTCCGGGGGCCGCTGTAGCCACCGCTGACCACCCCGATCGCCGCGAAGAGCCCGTCGGCCTCGACGGCGGCCCGGAAGCTCATGTCGCCGCCGTTGGAGATCCCGGTGAGGTAGACCCGGTCCGGGTCGGCGCCCCAGGTCTTCGTGAGGTGTCCGGTGAGGGCGGTGAGGAAGCCGACGTCGTCCGCCGTCCCGCAGCAGATCAGCGCGTTGAAACCGCCGCCCGGCCCGTCCGGGTAGGCGACCAGGAAGTTCTCCCGGTCGGCCTTGGCGTCCAGGCCCACCATCTCCCGCATCCCGCTGCCGGTGCCGGGATAGAAGTGCAGCGCGACGACGAGCGGGGTGGGCCGGCCGGGGTCGTAACCGGGCGGGGCGTACAGCAGGTAGCCGCGTTCGGCCCCGCCGTGCCGCAGGGTCAGCCGGTGCTCGCCGGGGGCCGGTCGTTCGGGCGGCGCCGAGGAGGACGGGGCGGGCGTCGCCGGGGTGGGCGCCGTCGCCCCGCAGCCCGCGGCGAGGACGATGAGACACAGCCCCGTCAGCACTGCCACCATCCGTCGCATGCCCCGCCCCTCCTCGTGAACCCCGGTCCACTCTCCGGACGTTGCCGGAGCCGGATCAAGCCTTTCGGTTCTGGCCGAAGGCCGGCAGGGTTGGCCCCATGCTTCGCCTTCAGCTCGCGCCGGCGGACCTGTGCCGGGTGCGGTTCGTCAAGCGCCTGCACCCGGTCGGCACCGCGATGATGGCCTGCCAGGCGCTGCGCGATCCCACCGTGTCCGTGATGGCGCCGGGGCTGGTCGACCGGGCCGCGACCGCCGGGGCGGACGGCGCGGCCCGGGCCGCCACCGTGACACTGCGGCACCTGCTGCCCGCGAGGGGACGCCTGCCCGACTTCCTCACCCCGTTCGACGGCGTGGAGTCGGTGGCGGCCGGCCTGGAGGCGATCCGGGCCACCTCGCCCCGCCGGATCCGCGCCGAGGTCACCGCGGCGTACGCCGACGTGGCCGCGACGCCGCTGCGGCGCCGGTTCGCGGCGGCCGACCCGGAGGCGCTGGACCTGCTCGGCCGGGCCGTGGACACCTGGTTCGGCGCGGTGCTCACCCCGCACTGGTCGGACCTGGTGTCCACGCACCACCACCAGGTGGCCGGCGCCGCCCACCGGTTGGCCATGCGGGGCCTCGCCGGCCTGTTCACCGGGTTGCACCCGGCGATCCGGTGGCGGCCACCGGTGCTGGAGGTGCGGACCTGGTGGAGCGGGCAGCTGACCGGCACCGGCCACGGCCTGATCCTGCTGCCCTCACCGCTGGCCGGCCCGCTGCCCCGGGTGCTGGTCGAGCCGGGTCGCCCGGTCCTGCTGGTCTATCCGGTGCCGATGCCGCGCCCCGTCGCCGGGGCGACCACCGACGCCCTCGGCCGGCTGCTCGGCGTCGCCCGGGCGGTGGTACTGCGCCGGCTCGCCGAGTGCGGGGAGTTGAGCACCACCGCGCTCGCCGACGCCGCCAAGGTGAGCGTCTCCTCGGCCTCCGAGCACGCCACAGCGTTGCGGGCGGCCAATCTGGTCACCAGCGACCGGTGCGGCGGGGCCGTTCTGCACCGGCTGACGCCGCTCGGCGCACACCTGCTCGGCGGGGGCCCCGGGGCGCCCGGGGGCGGCGGCGGCGAGCCTGCGATGGCGCGGGCGACCGGGTCGGACCTGCCGTAGGGTTGCTGCCGTGACGACGCGTGTGGCCGCCATCGACTGTGGGACCAACTCCATCCGACTGCTGGTCGCCGACCTGCCCGACGCCTCGGCGGGGCCGGCGGCGCCGCTGGTGGACCGGACGCGGCGGATGGAGATCGTCCGGCTCGGTCAGGGGGTCGACCGGACGGGCCGGCTGGCCCCGGAGGCCATCGAGCGCACCCGGGTCGCGTTGGCGTCCTACGCCGCCGAGATCGAGAAGCTGGGCGCGGAGCGGGTGCGGATGTGCGCCACCTCGGCCTCGCGCGACGCCTCCAACGCCGCCGACTTCCGGGCGATGGTGGAGCAGACGCTCGGGGTCGCCCCCGAGGTCGTCACCGGTGACGAGGAGGCCCGGCTCTCCTTCACGGGGGCGGTGCGCGGGCTGCCCGCCGACGCCAAGGAGCCGTACCTGGTCGTCGACATCGGCGGCGGTTCGACCGAGTTCGTGGTCGGCACCCGCGCGGGTGGCGTCGAGGCGGCCGTCTCGATGGACATCGGCTGCGTCCGGATGACCGAGCGGCACCTGCACGGCGACCCGCCGGGCCTGGACGAGGTCGCCGCGGCGCAGGCCGACATCGCCGTGGCGGTGGACCGGGCGCTGGAGACCGTGCCGGGCCGGCAGGCCGCCACGCTGGTCGGGCTCGCCGGGTCGGTCACCACCGTGGTCGCGCTCGCCGAGAGCCTGAAGGAGTACGACCCGGAGCGCATCCACCACGCCCGGGTGTCGTACGACCAGGTGGCCGAGGTGACCGCCGACCTGCTCGGCAAGTCCCGCGATCAGCGGCTGGCGACCCCGGTGATGCACCCCGGTCGGGCCGACGTGATCGGGGCGGGCGCCCTGGTGCTGCGCGTGATCATGGAGCGGGCCGGCATGCCCTCGGTGGTCGCCTCGGAGCACGACATCCTCGACGGCATCGCCTGGTCGCTCCAGCCGTAGCGGCGTGCGCGACGGGGAGAGCCGGCAGCCCGACGCGCAGGCCCATCGGGCCGGGGTCAGGGAACTGGCACGTGAGGTTGCCGAGCGTGACGTGGAGCTGCTCCGTCGCCTGGCGGACTGATCAGGTCCGGTCGAACGCTCCGCTGCGGGCGCCGGTGACGAATCCCGACCAGGTGGCCTGGTCGAAGGTGAGCGTCGGCCCGGTGCGGTCCTTGCTGTCGCGGACCAGCACCACGCCGGGCAGGTTGTCGGCGACCTCCACGCAGGAGGCGCCGCCGTTGTCGCTGCGGGTGGACTTGCGCCACCGGGCGCCGGTCAGCTCCATGTCTTCGCCACTTCCTGCATCAGGGCCATCGACTGCCGCCGGGACAGGGCCTCCGATCGGACACTTTCCCACCTGCGGTGCAGGCTGGCAATCTCCTCCGCGCGGTCGAGCACCTGGGCGCGCAAAGGGCTGTCGAGGTGGGCCACCCAGCCGCCGTCGGCGTATCCGGCCAGGATGAACGGCCCGGCAAGGCCGGGGTAGACGCCCACCTCCGCAGGGACGACATGCAGGTGGATGTGCGGCCGGTCCGTCAGGGCGATCAGGTGGTCGAGCTGCTCGCGCATCACGCCGAACCGGTCGGCCACCGGCCGGCGCAGGATGGTTTCGTCGATCACCGCGACCAGCTGCGGCGGCTGAGCCCGATCGAGAATCTGCTGCCGTTGCAGGCGGGCGGCCACCCGTTGCTCGATCTGCTCCTCGGGATGGAGCCCACCGCCGCCGAGTACCGCCCGCGCGTATGACTCGGTCTGGAGCAGGCCGGGGAGCACGGAGACCTCGAACCACCAGAGGGTCGCCGCCTCCTGCTCCACGGCAACCCAGGGCCGGAACCAGGCCGGCGCGGTCTCCAGGCTGACCAGCGGCAGGATCCGCCCGAGCAGGCCGCCGCTCTCCAGCGCCTCGTCGACCCGCCGGACGAAGTCGAGCGACGGGGTACGCCGACCGATCTCCACCATGCCCACCAGCGAGCCGGAGTAGTTGATCCGCCGCGCCAACTCCTCCTGGCTCAGCCCGCGCTCGGTGCGCAGCCGTCGTAGCTCACCGGCCAGGAAGTCCAGCGTCGACACCTGGGATCTCGTCATCACACCTCCATCACCACGCCCCACCGCACGGATGCCGGAGGTCACCACCCACCGGTGCCCGCCGCGCGACTTCCGAGGGTAGTGGCGTCATCGGCAGGGTGTGAATATCGACGGGCCCACAGTGCCCGCACACCGACCACCGGGGAGCGAGATGACGAACGGGAAGACGCATCCGACGTGGTGTGCGCCGGAGAGCGACTGCGCGGCGACCGCACTGCACCTGTCCCGACTCCGCCCCGTCGCCCCGCGCGGCGACGAGGTCATCCAGATCCGGCTCGGGTTGTGGCGGATGGACGTCGGTCGGCTCAGCCCGTCCGGCGTCCTGCTCGACCTGTCGGCCGGTGACGAGCCGGAGCGCTGGCCGATCGACCTGATGCAGGCGCACGCCCTGGTGCGCGTACTCCAGGATCTGCTGCGAACGGCGAACGCCGAGGCGCGCCGCGTGGCCTGACCGCTTCCGGCCGATGTCGTTGCACTACTTCGCATTGCACACTAGTGTGCAATGCGTGGACACCACACAGCTGTTGAAGGGCGTGCTGGACCTCGCGGTCCTCGCCGTGCTCCGGGAGGAGGACGGCTACGGCTACGACATCCTGCGCCGGCTCCGCGAGGCCGGGCTGGAGGAGGTCGGCGACGCGTCGGTCTACGGCACGCTGCGCCGGCTCTTCGCCGCCGGCCTGCTGACCACCTACGTCGTGCCGAGCGAGGCCGGGCCGCACCGCAAGTACTACTCGCTCAACGCCGCCGGCCGGGACCAGTTGACCCGCTCCGGCAAGCTCTGGCGCTCGTTCGCCACCACCATGGACGCACTGCTCGACGATCGGGGGATGGCGGCATGACCGTCACGGAGCAGGAGATCACCGACTACGTCGCCCGGGTCCGGGCCGCGCTGGCCGACCTGCCGCCGGCGTACCGCGACGAGCTGACCGAAGACCTGCCGGAGCACCTCGCCGAGGTCGCCGCCGAGGCCGACGGCACGCTGGTCGAGCGGCTCGGCGAGCCCGAGGCGTACGCGGCCGAGCTGCGCTCCGCCGCCGGGGCCGCCGCCACGACCGGGGGCCGCCGCGCCGACCGGCGCTTCCGGGCCACCGCCGACCGGTTCCGGGCCCGGCTGCACCGCTGGGACGTCCAACTCGGACCGCCCCTCGGGTACGCCTCGGCCGGCGAGTTCCTCCGGCTGCTCCGCCCGGCCTGGTGGATGCTGCGCGGCTACCTCGCCGCCATGCTGGTCACCGTGCTCACCACCGGCGGGACGTTCGGCCTGCTGCCCAGCCTGAACGGCAGCACGCTCGCCGGGTTGGTGCTGCTCGCCGGCAGCGTGCTCGCCTCGATCTGGCTCGGCCACCACACCCCCGGGCTGTCCCGCCCCAAGCGCCGGCTGCTGCGGGTCGGCACCGCCGTGCTGGTGGTCTTCGGGCTGGCCGGAGTGGTCGACATGGACGGTCGCGCCCGCTCCGGCGACTTCGGCTACGAGCAGATCTCCATCGACGGCCGCTACGACCACGTCCGCGACGTCTTCGTCTACGACAGCGCGGGCCGGCTCGTGGAGAACGCCCGGCTCTTCGACCAGAACGGCGACCCGATCCGGCTCGGCTACCCGGACTGTCTGGACGAGCGGGACCTGAACGGCAGCGGCAACCCCCTGCTGCGCCCGTACCCGTACTGCCCGCAGCAGGCGCCGTACGCCCCGCGACCCCCGGCGGCGACCCCGCCCGCGCCCAACGTGCCGCCGCTGCCCGAACCCACCACAGCGGCGAGCCCGGCGGCCACCCCGACGGCCACCCCGGCGGCCACGGCCACCGGCACGCTGGCGCCGGCGCAGCCGAGCCCCACCCGCACCGGTTGAGTGCCCGCGGGGGCCGGTCGCGCTACGCAGAGCGATGACAGCGGCCCCCGCGTGCACGCGTGACTGTGAAATGGCTGAACGGATGAGTCCGACGGGGCGGCGTGCGCCGGCGATGATCGTTACGGTGTCGTCTGCTCATCCACCCCTCGGAAGGAAAATCCGTGTCAGAGCAGGTCGCACCGCCCCCCGCCCCGGACGCCGGGCAGCCCCAGCCGGCCGTCCAGGCGCCGCCCCCGGCCGAGTCGCCGGTGGAGTCGCCGGCGAAGAAGTCCGGCGGCAAGAAGGCGCTCGGCATCGTCGGCGCGATCGTCGTGTTCCTGGTCATCGTGGGGCTCAAGTTCGGTATCGGCACGGCGATCGGCAACTTCCTCAACAAGGACGAGACCGCCGAGGCGAAGGCCGGCGACTGCATCGCCGAGCTGCCCGAGGTCACCGGCACCCAGGAGGAGGAGGTCGACGGCGCGAAGGTCGTCGAGTGCACCTCCACCGACGCCGCCTACAACGTGGTCGGCCGGGTCGACGGGCAGACCGAGGCGCAGGCCAAGTCCGGCGAGGCGTGCGAGCAGTACATCAAGGAAGGCCAGGACGGCTACGTCTTCTACAGCATCGAGCCGGGCAAGACGGGCTACCTGCTCTGCCTGACCAAGAAGGCCTGACCCCACCCGGGCAGCGCCCAGCACCACCGCCGACGGCGGCGCGGAGGTCTCCGCGCCGCCGTCGGCGTACCCGGAGTCACCGGCGGGCGAACGGGAGGTGAATGCCACTGCTCCGGCGTCTTCCCGGGGGCGGTCGCGGCGTGGCAGGCTACCGGCACGTAGGACCACTGGGCGACCAGCCAACGATGACTGACCGCTAGGAGGACGGCCGATGGGCGACATGGTGAGCTACCGCAGCAACGGGGGGACGAGCGAGGGATACCTGGCGATACCCTCCGGCGGTGCGCCCAGTCCCGCGGTCATCGTCATCCAGGAGTGGTGGGGCCTCGTTCCCCACATCCGGTCGGTGGCCGACCGGTTCGCCGACGCCGGCTTCGTCGCCCTCGCCCCCGACTTCTACCACGGCGAGTCCACCGGCGAGCCCGACGAGGCGCGGCGGCTGCTGATGGGCCTGCAGATGGACGAGGCGGCGAAGGACATCGCCGGTGCCGCCGACTACCTGGCCGGGCGGCCCGAGGTCACCGGAAAGGTGGGCTGCGTCGGCTTCTGCGCCGGCGGCAGCCTCGCGCTCTGGTCGGCCACGCTCTCCGAGCGGATCGTCGCCACCGCCGGCTTCTACCCCGTGCTGCCCTGGGCGAAGATGCGCCCGGACTGGGTCGACTACGCCGGCAAGTCCGCGATCATCCACTGCTCCGAAGAGGACGGCACCTCCGCCGCCGACGGCGTACAGGCCGCCCGCACGGCGATCGAGGCGGCCGGCGGCACCTGCCACACCTACGACTACCCGGGCAGCCGGCACGCCTTCTTCAACGACGACCGGCCGGAGGCGTTCGACCAGCGGGCGGCCGCCAGCGCCTGGGCCCGTACCCTCGAACTCTTCCGGGCCAAGCTTGGCTGAGCCGCGTACGCCCGACGAGGTCGTCGCCCGCGCCGCGCGGGCGACCGACCTGGCCGACCTCGACGCGGCGGTCAGCGACTGCTTCGCCTGCCCGCGCCTGGTCTCCTGGCGCGAGGAGGTGGCCCGCACCCGTCGGGCGGCCTTCCGCGACCAGGAGTACTGGGGCCGGCCGGTGCCCGGCTTCGGCGCCCCCGACGCCCGCATCGCGATCCTCGGCCTGGCGCCCGCCGCGCACGGCGGCAACCGCACCGGCCGGATCTTCACCGGCGACCGCTCCGGCGACGTTCTCTTCGCCGCGCTGCACCGCGCCGGCCTGGCGAACCAGCCGACCAGCGTCGCCGCGGACGACGGGCTGTCCCTGCGGGACACCCGCATCTTCTCCGCCGTGCGGTGCGCGCCGCCGGACAACAAACCCACCCCGGAGGAACGGGACACCTGCGCGCCGTGGCTGCACCGCGAGGTCGCGCTGATCCGGCCCACCCTGCGCGTCGTGGTCGCCCTGGGCGCCTTCGCCTGGGCCGCGTGGTGGCCGGCGCTGCGTCAGGCGTACGGGCTGCGCCCGCCCAGCCCGCGACCGGTGTTCGGTCATGGGGCACACTGGTCCGGCGCAGCCGCACCGGAGCTGCTCGGCTGCTACCACGTCAGCCAGCAGAACACCTTCACGGGACGGCTGACACCAGGGATGCTGGACGACGTGTTCGCCCGGGCGAAGCAGTTGGCCGGGGTGGACTGAGGGTGCGGGGGCGGTGGCGATGACGGACGGAACGCGTCGGCCCGGGCCGCGCCCCCCGGTGCTCCGGAGGTAGCCCCTGATGGATCTCAGCGTGCTGCGCAGGTGGTGGCCGGTCGCGGCGGTGATCCTGCTGCTCGCCGTCGCCGCGATGGCCGCCGCGCACTCGTCGATCGGTGCCAGCCGGATCCCGCCCGCCGCCGACAACATCCCGTACGTGCCGGATTACCCGACCGCGGAACCGCGCCCCTCGATCCCGGTCGAACCGCGCGACGCGGGCGAGGCGACGCAGGCGCAGATCCCGCAGTGGATCGTCACCGTCGCGATCGTGCTGCTGGGGCTGGCCATGCTCGCCGCGTTCGGCTACCTGGCCTGGACGTTGGTCCGGGGCGCGATGCGCCGGACCACCCGGGCGCTGCCGCAGCAACGGACCCGGCGCACCGCCGAGGGCACCGCCCGGGAGGTCGCCGCCGCCGTCGACGCGGGCCTGGTCGAGCTCGACGACGCCGACACCGACCCCCGCACGGCGGTCATCGCCTGCTGGGTACGCCTCGAAGAGGCCGCGGCGGTGGTCGGGGTGCGCCGACTGGCCGGCGACACCCCCACCGACCTGGTCACCCGCCTGCTGCGCGGTGACCCGTCCGCGGGCGTGCCGGCGATCGCCAGCGTCGACGTGCTGGCCGAGTTCGCGCACGTCTACCGCGAGGCCCGGTACGCCACCCGTCCCGTGGACGAACGCACCCGTGACCAGGCCCGCGCGGCGCTGCGCCGGCTGCGCGGCGAGTTGACCGCCGTCGTCGCCGGTGACGCGGAGGTGCCGTCGTGACCGGGCGGGCGGGGCGCCACCGCGCCGGCCGGGCGGGGAGGTCCCGATGAGCAGCACCAGCATCGACGACCTGCTCAGCTTCGAGGAGGAGCGGCCGGCGCGCACCGACCGGCGTCGGGGCGGGCGGGCCGGGCAGGTGCTGCGTACCCTCGCCGTCACCGCGGCGGTCGCCGTGGTGGTGGTCGCCGGCCTGCGCGTGGTCGGGCTGCGGGTGTCGCTCCTGGTGATCGTCGCCGCCGTGGTGGCGGTGCTCGCGGTGCGTCGGGTGACCGCCGCGCTCTCGCCGCCGCCCCCGGCCCGGTCCGGTGCCCGGGTGCCCTCCGGCGAGGAGCCCGACACCTGGAACTGGGGTTCCCGGGACGCGCTGCGGGCCGCGATCAACGGCTGGGAACGGCCGCTGGACTGGTCGTCGGGCAACCGCGAGCGGTTCACCGAGCGGATCCTGCCCCGCCTCGGCGAGTTGGCCGACGAGCGGCTGCGCCAGCGCCACGGCCTGACCCGCGACTCCGACCCGGCCCGGGCCCGCGCGCTGCTGGGCGACCGGCTCTGGACCTTCCTCGGCACACCCTCACGCCGCCCCCCGTCGCCGCGCGACCTCGCGGCGATCGTCGCCGAACTGGAGAAACTATGAACGACGTGGACCGCAGCATGCCCGCCACGGAGGTCGGCCACCTCGCCCGGGCGGTGCTGGACGCGGTCGGTCAGGTCGTGGTCGGCAAGCGGGACGCGCTGGAACTGGTCCTCGCCGGGATCCTCGCCGGTGGGCACGTGCTGCTGGAGGACCTGCCCGGGCTCGGCAAGACGCTGACCGCGCGCTCCTTCGCGCAGGCGCTCGGCCTGGACTTCCGCCGGCTCCAGTTCACCCCCGACCTGCTGCCCGCCGACGTCACCGGCTCGTTCCTCTACGACCAGCGCAGCGGCGACTTCGCGTTCCGGGCCGGCCCGGTCTTCACCAACCTGCTCCTCGCCGACGAGATCAACCGGACGCCCCCGAAGACCCAGTCGGCCCTGCTGGAGGCCATGCAGGAGAAGCAGGTCTCGGTGGAGGGCGTGACGTACCGGCTGGACGAGCCGTTCCACGTGCTGGCCACCGCCAACCCGATCGAGTACGAGGGCACCTACCCGCTGCCCGAGGCGCAGCTCGACCGGTTCCTGCTCCGGGTCTCCTTCGGCTACCCGACGCACGAGGAGGAGTGGGAGGTGCTGCGCCGGCGGATGGCCCGCCGCCGCGAGGAGGCCGAGATCAAGCCGGTGGTCGACGCGGCCACCCTGCGCGCCATGCAGGCCGCGCTGGAGGACGTGGTGGTGGAGGATTCGGTCGGCCGCTACATCGTCGCGCTGACCGCGGCCACCCGCGAGCACCCGTCGGTGCTGGTCGGCGCCTCGCCGCGCGGCTCCCTGGCGTTGCTGCTGCTGGCCCGCGTGCGCGCCGTCATGGCCGGCCGCGACTACGTCGTGCCGGAGGATGTCAAGGAGGTCGCCGCGCCCGCGCTGGCCCACCGGATCACGCTGCGTCCGGAGATGTGGCTGCGCCGCGTCGACCCGTCGTTCGTCGTCGGTGAGGTGCTGGAGGGCACCCCGGCCCCGGCCAGCGGCGCCCTGCCCAGCTACGCCGCCGGCCGGTCGGGACGCTGATGGTCGTGCCCGCCGTGTCCGCCCCGGCCGAGCAGGGGCCCGAGCCCGCGACCGGCTGGGTGCCCACCTGGGCGCTGGGTCGGGCGGTGCTCCTCACCGGCCTGCTGCTGATCGCCGGGGTGCTGCTGGGCCGGGTCGACCTGGTCGTGCTGGCCGTCCCGTTCGCGCTCGGCACCGCGTACGCGCTGCGCCGCCGGCCGGCCGCCCTGCCGCAGGTCTGGATCACCACCGACGAGGGTCACCTGGTCGAGGGGGGTGAGGTGACCGGCACGGTCACGGTCGGCAACCCGGACGTGGTCGACTACGACCTGGTGGCGGTCCGCAGCCGCGTCTCGCCCTGGCTGCGCATCGAGCGCGCCACGATCGCCGGTGCGACGGTGGCGTCCGGCGCCGGCTCGGCGTCCGCCCCGGCCGTCGCCGACCGGCCGTTCGTGACCGCCGTCCCGACGGCCGCGGCGGCCGACCTGGAGCTGACCGGCACCGCGCGGCGCTGGGGACGGCACGCGATCGGTCCCGCCGGCGCCCGGGTCGCCGCCGCGCAGGGCCTGCTGGTCTCCCGGGCCGTGATCACCGAGCCGGCCCGGGTGCGGGTCTACCCGGAGACCGAGCCGTTCGAGGCGGTCGAGGCGATGCCCCGCGCCGCCGGCCTGGTCGGCGCGCACCACTCGCGGCGCCCCGGCGAGGGCGGTGAACTGGCGGGCGTACGGGTCTTCGCCCCCGGGGACCGGCTGCGCCGGATCGACTGGCGGGTCTCGCTGCGGGCCCGGCAACTGCACGTGGCGGCCACCCTCTCCGACCGGGACGCCGAGGTGGTGGTGCTGCTCGACGTGCTCGCCGAGGCGGGCCGCTCGGGCGGGGTCAACGGCGCCGCGTCGGTGCTGGACACCACGGTCCGGGCCGCCGCCGCCATCTCCGAGCACTACCTGCACCGCGGCGACCGGGTGGCCCTGCTGGAGTACGGGCCGGCCGCCCGCCGGCTGCGCCCGGCCACCGGCCGGCGGCAGTACCTCACTGTGCTGGAGTGGCTGCTGGACGTCCGCGCCGAGTCCTCCCTGCACGAGCCGTACGACCAGGTGTTCGGGCCGCAGTTGCTGTCCGCGGACGCCCTGGTGGTGGTCCTCACCCCGCTGCTGGACGAGCGGTCGGCGCAGATGCTGGCCCGGCTGGCCCGCGCCGGGCGGTTCGTGGTGGCGGTGGACACCCTGCCCCCCGACCTCGCCCCGCCGAAGGACCGCGGCTGGGCCGAGGTGGCGTACCGGCTGTGGCGGCTGGACCGGGACACCATGATCGGGCAGTTGCGGGAGCACGGCGTGCCGGTGGTGCCCTGGGCGGGCGCGGGCAGCCTCGACCAGGTGCTGCGGGACGTGGCGCGTCTGGCCACCGCCCCCCGGGTGGGTGCCCGGTGAGCGCGCGGAGCGCGGCGCGGAGCCCCGGGGTCGCGGACGGCGGCGGGGCGCCGGTGAACGCGCGGAGCGCGGTCCGGCCGAGCGGCCCGGTGGTGGACGGAGGTGGGCACGGATGAAGGCCGTCACCGAACGGGTCCGGGCGGCCCAGCACGCCGCCGCGCGGGTGAGCCTGACGCCGCTGCTGGTGCGGGCCGCAGTCTTCCTCGTCGTGCTGGTCGGGCTCCTGCTGGCGTTCCCCACGGAGGTGCTCCTCGGGCGGGCGCTCGGCGCCCTGGTCCTGGTGGCGTTGCTGCCGGCGGTCGGGCCGCGCCGGGTCTGGCCCACCTTCGCCGCGTTGGTCACCGTCGGCGGGTGGCTGATCGCCACCGACGGGTACGGCCGGCCGATCGCGCTGTGGCGCCTGCTCGCCGTGGCGGCCGTGCTCTACCTCGGGCACACCCTCTGCGCGCTGGCCGCCGTGCTGCCGTACGACGCGGTGGTCGACCCCGACCTGGTCGTGCGCTGGCTGGTCCGGGCGGCCGGGGTGATGCTCGGCACGTTCGTGCTCGGTGTGCTGCTGGTGGAGGTCGCCGGCGTCGGCGGCGACGCCGGTTTCCAGGCCGCGACCGTGGCCGGTCTGCTGGTCGCGGTCGGTCTGACCGCGTTGCTGGGGTGGCTGCTGCGCCGCAGGTGACGATCCTGAACAAGAAGTTGCGCAGGTCACAGGGGTTGTGCTCCGTCACAGAAGGGGGGCGCGAGCGGGATTAGCCGAGCCCGGCGGGGAAAGATAGACAACGTGAATCCGAAGCGGATCCTTGTGGTGGGTGCCGGGCACGTCGGTCTCTACGCGGCCCTGCGCCTGTCGAAGAAGCTCAGCTCCCGTGAGGCTGAGGTCATCGTGGTGGACCCTCAGCCGCACATGACCTACCAGCCCTTCCTGCCCGAGGCGGCGGCCGGCAACATCTCGCCCCGGCACTCCGTGGTGCCGCTGCGGCGCGAGTTGCGCAGGTGCAAGGTTGTGGCGGGTGCGGTGACGCGGATCGACCACGACCGCAGGACCGCAGTCGTGCAGCCGATCAGCGGCCCGGCCCGGGAGATTCCCTACGACCACGTCGTGGTGGCCCCCGGTTCGGTCTCCCGGACGCTGCCGATCCCCGGCCTGCACGAGCACGGCATCGGCTTCAAGACCATCGGTGAGGCCATCTACCTGCGCAACCACGTGCTGGACCGGCTCGACGTGGCGGCCGCCACGGCCGACCCGGCCGTCCGCCGCTCGGCGCTGACCTTCACCTTCGTCGGCGGTGGTTACGCCGGCATCGAGGCGCTCGCCGAGATGGAGGACATGGCCCGGGACGCGCTGCGGTACTACCCGGAGCTCCAGCCCGAGGACATGCGCTGGGTGCTGGTCGAGGCGACCCAGCGGGTGCTTCCGGAGGTCGACCGGGACATGGGCGCCTACACCGTGCAGCAGCTGCTGAAGCGGAACATGGACATCCGGCTGGACACCCGCCTGGAGTCCTGCGTCGACGGGGTGGTCGAGCTCTCCGACGGCGACAGCTTCCGGTCCGACACCATCGTCTGGACGGCCGGCGTGAAGCCGTCGCCGATGCTGGACGCCACCGACTTCCCGCGCGACGAGCGGCGTCGGATCACCTGCCTGCCGACCCTCCAGGTCGTCGACGGCGACCGGGTGGTCGAGGGTGCCTGGAGCGCCGGTGACTGCGCCGCGGTGCCGGACCTGACCAAGGAGCCGGGCAACTACTGCTCGCCGAGTGCCCAGCACGCCGTGCGCCAGGCCGCCCGGATGGCCGACAACATCGTGAACGTGGTCCGCGGTCGCGAGCCGGTGGACTACAAGCACAAGCACGCCGGCAGCGTCGCCAGCCTCGGCCTGCACAAGGGCGTCGCCCAGGTGTACGGCGTGAAGATGACCGGCTGGCCGGCCTGGTTCATGCACCGGACGTACCACATGAGCCGGATCCCCTCGTTCAACCGTAAGGTCCGGGTGGTGGTCGACTGGTCGCTGGCGTTCTTCCTCAAGCGTGAGGTGGTCGCCCTGGGCCAGTTGCACGACCCGCGCGAGGAGTTCGCCGAGGCCTCCCAGCCGGTCGGCGCCCCGCGCGTCTGATCGAAGCCGGAACGACAGGCCCCGCCGCTCACGCGGCGGGGCCTGTCGGCGTTTCCGGGGTGGGTCAGACCCGCCAGATCCAGGCGTCGGCGATCCGGGTCGAGGGCCCGTAGAGCTGCTCCAGGGTGCCGCGCAGGCTGTCCGCGTGCGGGGTGTCGACGGCGAGCGCGACGCAGGAGGCGCCCCAGAAGTCCGCGTCCTTCGCGGCCTGCCGGCGCTGTTCGTCCCCGATGACCGGTTGGTCGCCGCGCCGGGCGACGTCGGCCAGCAGGGCCGAGGTGGGCTGCTTGTAGGTGCCCATCGCCGCCGTGCCGTCCCGGCCGTACGGGCCGATGAAGAAGCCCTCCGGCATGCCGAACGCGGCGTCGGCGGCGGTCGCCCAGCGCATCGGCCACGGGTCCTTCGGGGTGGGCAGCGGCACCGGGACGAGCACGCCGCCGGGGCGGACGCACTCGCGCCAGTGCCCGGCGGTGACGAACTCGGGCACCGGTGGCCGATCGGCGGTCGGCAGCGGCGCCGGCAGGAGCGGCAGCA
>NZ_JAMOKF010000009.1 GCF_023656545.1 Micromonospora phytophila
CGACCGCGGCCAGCTCGGCGACCACCGCCTCGGGCAGCGGCACCCGGATCGCCCCCGCCAGCCGGGCGTACGCGGCGCGCAGCTGCGCGTCGGGGTGCCGCGCGGCGGGCAGCAGTTCCACGGCCGCGGCCGCGACCGCGTCGACCGCCGCCGCTACCACCGGGATCGCCAGGTCTGCGGGCGGCTGGTCGGCGATGTCGGCGAGCAGCTCGAGCACGCCAGCGGGGTCGGCCCCGTGCGCCGCCGCGTACGCGAGGAACGGCACCGCCGCCACCGTGGCCGGAAACACACTGCCCTGGTGCCAGACGTTGCCGTGCAGGTCGTACAGCGCGTCGCCTACGTCGTCGGGGTCGTACAGGGCGCGCACCAGCGCCGGCACATCCTCGGCCCCGCCGTACGCGTGCGTCAGCGCCGCCCACTCGACGGCATCAAGGTCATCCGGCGCTCGCACGGCAGCACCCTACCGTGACGCAACCGCCGCCACGGTGGCCCAACGTCGACCAGGCGCCGGCACGGTGATGGTGCGCCCCTACCGCAATTCCCCTCTCCAGGGCGGCGCTCGGCGCCGCCGTCGCCGTCGCCGTCGCTGCGGTCCTCGGTGACGAGCGACCATGTCGCCAACTCGGCTGGTGCGCACGCGGCAATAGCGAATGTTGTGACGCCGTTACTTCAAGTCCACTGTTCATGGTCGTCGCCGGAACTATGGCCTAGCTCGAGCCTTCTCCCAGGGTGGCCGCGGGCGTTCAGCTCCAATCGGGCGACGCTTGAGCGTAGGCGGGTGGTAGGTGAGGCCAGCCCAGCGGGCGGCCGTCGAGTTGACCTGGTGGGCTGATCGCGCTCCACCCGTTTCCGAGGGCTGTTCGGTAAATGTCGGCTTGGCGCTTCGGGTCATCGCCCGCGCTCTGCCTGGCTGGCATGATGCCTTGCTCCAGCAGCCATCGTGCCGTCCTGGCGAGGGATACAGAGACGTGGGTGGCGTCGCCGGTGCGGGCGCGTCGACCCAGTGCGGCCAGTGCACCAGCCGCGATGAGGTAGCCGGTGGCGTGGTCGAGCAACTGGCAGGGCAGCGCGCCGGGTTGGATGCCATCCGTGCTCGTAGCCCAGCCGATGCCGGTGGCGATCTGCACCAGGCTGTCGAAACCCCGCCGTGTCCCCCAGCTTCCGGCCGTCTCCCACGCCGAAAGCGTGACGACGATGGTGCCGGGGTGCTGGTTCGCAACCTGGTCAGGGTCCAGACCGAGACGGCGCAGCGCTCCGGGCCGGTAGCCGGTCACCAGAACGTCGGCTTGGTCGAGAAGACGATGCAGAGCTTGA
This sequence comes from Micromonospora phytophila, assembly GCF_023656545.1. Taxonomy (GTDB): domain Bacteria; phylum Actinomycetota; class Actinomycetes; order Mycobacteriales; family Micromonosporaceae; genus Micromonospora; species Micromonospora phytophila. The sequence continues at coordinate 1,315 of NZ_JAMOKF010000009.1, forward strand.
CGGCCGTCCGCCGTGCTGGCATGCAGGCTTGCGCTTGCCTTACCGATCACTCCGTCGACAGCATGCAGCGCCAACTCCGGGCGATGCGGATCATCGACTCGTAGCACGTCGGCACCGAGCGCGCCCAACATCCGGGTACCAACGGGGCCGGCGATGACCCGTGTCAAATCAAGCACCTTCACCCCCGACGCCGGAAGCTGGCCCGGTTCGGCTAGCGGCAACGAGCCACGGCCGAGCGGCACCATGCTCACGAGCGGCGACGTCCCCGCCGTGCTGCATTGACTGTCTGCTTGCCACTGGGCCTGCGTACGAGCCGCCACGGCCAACCCTCCCGCGGCGTACACAACACGCTCAACCTCCAACGCCGGGCGCGCGGCAATAACCTCAGCCAGCTGCGCCTGAACCTCGGCGTCTCGACCGTCGTTCACACCGACGGACGCCAGCAGAGCCGTCCGATGCCACGGGTAGTTCGCATGGGTGCGCACCCAACCGTCCGCAGCCCGCCACAACCGGGACAGTGGAGCGAAGCCGTCGATCCCCCGCCCGTCTGCGTCGCGAAGCCAGACCTCGCTGCGCATCGCCGCCGCCACATGGTCCGTGTCGAGCCCAATGTCAGGCCGCCGACCGGTGCGCGCATAAGCCAGATCAGCGGCAGCCGTGAGACAGGCGGCCACGGACACGATTGCGCATTCGGCGACTGCGAGCGGTGACGCCAGCACCGCAGGCTGTGGATCTCCGGCCAGCCGGGGCCCGGCGATATCCACCAGCCCCAGGTCTGCCAGTACGCCGTCCAACAGAGTCACCATGCACACATCCTTCCCGACTCTTGCTGACCCGGATTGACCCACTGGAGGTGCCGTTGCTCACCCGCCGGACAGGGTCAGGAGGAACGCCCAGAGTCATCGGGAGCATCGCGACGGAGGTCCTCATCTCGGCATGACAGCGCAGCGGAGTGGGCTGGGCGCGGCCACGCGGACAGCGGCAGAAGCGGATGTCCGCGAGGTTCAGCCGCGGGGGGCGTTCATACACCGGTCACGAGCGGGGCGGCGTCAGGCGCGGGCCGCGATAGGGCAGGGTGGCGCTGTAGACCACGTTGGTGGTGGTGCTGCCGAACCCGGCGAGATCGTTGACGACCTGTTCGAGGTGCGCCATCGACGTCGCGGCCACCTTAAGCACGTAACAGTCGTCTCCCGTGGTGCGCAGGCACTCCAGAATCTCCGACCGTCGCTCCAGTAGTCGGTGCAGCGGTTCGTGCCGGCTGCCGGGGTACTTCAGCCGGACCACCGCGAGCACGGCGAAGCCCGCCTTGGGCAGGTCGACCTCGGCGCGGTAGCCGCTGATCACACCGATCGCCTCCAGCCGCCTCACCCGTTCGCTGGTGGCCGACGCGCTCAGGTTGACCCGGCGGCTGAGCTCGGTGATCGGCAGGCGGCCGTCGCCCTGCAACTCGGTCAGGATGGCCCAATCGACAGCATCAAGATTCTCGGCCATCGGGCCAATCTACCGGCGGATCCACGGCAAAGGCCAGCGAAGGCAGGGATCACGGTGTTCACACGCCGGGTTCACGCTGGCTAGCGTAGGACCCGTGCAGATTGGCGTGAACGTACCGAACTTCGCTCCGGGTACCGACCCGGAGGTGCTGCGACAGTGGGCGCAGACGGTCGAGGGTCTCGGCTTCGACCTGCTGATGGTCTCCGACCACATCGCGGTGACCCAGGACGTGGCCGAGCAGTATCCGGCGCCGTTCTACGAGCCGTTCACCACGTTGTCCTGGCTGGCCGGGGTGACCCGGCGGGTCCGGCTGGGTACCACGGTGCTCATCGTCCCGTACCGGCATCCGCTGCTCACCGCCCGGATGGCGGCGAACCTCAACCGGCTCAGCGGTGGACGGCTCGTCCTCGGCGTCGGCGTCGGCTGGGCCCAGCAGGAGTTCGAGGCGCTCGGCGTGCCGTTCCGGCAGCGCGGCGCGCTGACCAACGAGTACCTGGGCGCCATGTGCGACGCCTGGCGGAACACCGACGACTACGATACGGGTGCGATCCCGATCTGGGTCGGCGGCAACAGCGACGCCGGCATGCGTCGCGCGGTACTGCTCGGTGACGCCTGGCACCCGCTGCGGTTCACGCCAGGATGGCTGGCCACGGCGGCTGGGCGGCTGAAGGCCACCGCCGACGAACTCGGTCGCCCGGTGCCCGCGTTGGCGCCGCGCATCGCACTCCGGGAGACCCGTGAACCAATCACCGACCCGGACCGGCTCGCCGGTGTCGGCACCATCGACCAGATCCTCGCCGACATCGAGCGGATCCGTCTGCTCGGGGCGGAGGCAGTGGTGCTCGACCCGTTCAACGGCGACCTGACCGAGATCCGCCATCCCGAACGGGCCTGGCGGACACTTGCGGCCGTGGCCGCGTACCACAAATCCCAGGAGGACCGATGACGCTCGACGACGAGAAGTTTCTCCGCCGTGCCGTGGAACTCGCCGGCCAGGCCGGGGCGTCCGGCGAACGACCGTTCGCCTCGTTGCTGGTCGCTGCGGACGGCACCGTCCTGATCGAGGACCACAACACCGTGGTGTCCGACTCGGACATCACCGCCCACCCGGAGCTGAAGCTGGCCCGCTGGGCCGCCCGGGAACTAGCTCCCGACGTGGCCGCCGGCACCACCATGTTCACCAGTTGCCAGCCCTGCCCGATGTGCGCGACCGCGATCGACCGGTCCGGCCTCGGCCGGGTGGTGTACGCCCTGTCCACCGAACAGTTCGAGGAGGTCAAGCCGGCCACCCCGCCGCTGCCCCCGGTCCGGTACGAGGGGCCGGCGCTGTTCGACGAGGCGCGCCAGCCGATCGACAACTATTACTAATTAGAGCGCATCGGAGTGCCTGGTAAGTAAGGGTTTTAGGCGTGTTGGTGGCGGGCGAGGCGGCGGGTCATGACGATGACCATTGGACCATTGGGGCGTGGTAGTCGGGTAGCCGTTCGTAATCGTGCCGGGAAAGCGCGGCGGACCCCACGGTCCGAGTGATCCGCCCCGACGAGGCTCATCAGTAACCTCGACGACCACCTCGACAAGATCGCGGTGGACGCGGACCATCGGCTCGCCTTCCAGAACGGCCATCCCACCGCGACCGGCTGAGACGTGCCGAGCCGGGTCCGGCAGCTCCGCACCGGTCGCTTCGCGGCCAGATGCGGATGTCGATTCCTCGCCCACTGTCCGATGCTGCTGGCATGTTCGCCCCGCTGATCGGTGCTGGACCAGGTTTGGGGACGCTTGTGGCTGAGGTGGCGCTGCGGCCTGTCGAGGACTCCGACCTCGATGCCTTGTTCGCACAGATGCGGGATCCCGAGTCTGTCTGTGGATGGCAGCCTTCACTGCCGAGGATCCCGACGACCGCACCGCGTTCGACGTCCACATGGCGAAGGTCAGGAAGTCGCCTGAGGTCACCACCCGCGCTGTCACCGCCGATGGACGGCTCGTCGGCAGTGTCGCCAGCTTCGTCATCGAGGGCACCACCGAGGTCACGTACTGGATCGACAGGTCCTTCTGGGGGCAGGGCCTCGCCGGCCGAGCGCTTGCCCTGCTCCTCGACTCGGTTCCCGTCCGGCCTCTGTTCGCCCGCGTCGCAAGTGACAATGTGAGATCGCTCAAGGTGCTGCAGAAGGCAGGGTTCGCGATCACAGGCACGGAGATCTCGTTCGCCAACGGACGGAATATGGAGATCGAGGAAACGATTCTGCGCCTCGATGAGCCCGCGAAGACCACGCCATCCGATGTGTCGAGCAGGGAGAGGCGGACTTACTGATCTCGGCACGAGAGTGCGTCGGAGACCGTCGAGTCGAATGCATTCAGAGTCGGCACCTTAACAAGCAGCGCAAGACGGAGGTACGGCACCGACCCAGCATGGTCATCGGTAGGTAGGTCCAAGCCGAGGAAGGCGCCGCCGAGGCGACCCTGCGGCGCCTCGGCGGACGCCCACCCTCACCACAGACGGATCCACCGTCGCCGCCCGGTCAGGCGGGGGCGGGCGCCGCCAGAAGCGCGCGCAGCTCGCGGACGCCTGACGACCACCTGGCCATGCGCTTGCACCGGCGCTCACGATAGCGACGATGAGCAGTTGTCACAGGTTGTGGCGTACGTCGGCCGGCAGGTGGGGCGGCTCCGGTGGCTCGGGGGACTGGTCGGGCTGACCAAGCTGCGCGACCCGCGTCGGGTCGAGGACCCGAGAGAGGAACGAGCGGGTCCGTTCGTGCCGCGGTGCGCCGAGCACCTCCTGCGGCGGCCCCTGCTCGACCACCACGCCGCCGTCCATGAACACGACCCGGTCGGCGACTTCCCGGGCGAACGCCATCTCGTGGGTGACGACCATCATCGTCATGCCGTCCTCAGCCAACTGGCGCATGACAGTGAGCACGTCGCCGACCAGTTCCGGATCCAGCGCGGAGGTCGGCTCGTCGAAGAGCATCAGCTTGGGCTCCATCGACAGCGATCGGGCGATCGCCGCCCGCTGCTGCTGCCCGCCGGAGAGCTGCGCCGGGAACGCCTCGGCCTTGTCAGTCAGGCCCACCCGCTCCAGGTTCTTCCGTGCGATCTGCTCGGCCTCGGCGCGGCCGCGCCGGAGCACCCGGCGCTGGGCGATGGTGAGGTTGTTCAGCACGGTCAGGTGCGGGAAGAGGTTGAACGACTGGAAGACCATCCCGATCCCGCGGCGTACGGAATCGATCTCGACATCCGGGTCGGTCATCTCGACCCCGTTCACCCAGATCTTGCCGGCGGTCGGCTCCTCCAGCAGGTTGACGCACCGCAGCAGCGTCGACTTGCCGGATCCGGACGGCCCGATGACGCAGACCACCTCGCCGTGGCCGACCTCGAAGTCGATGCCCTTGAGCACTTCGAGCGGCCCGAAGGATTTGTGCAGATCGCGGATCTCGACGGCGGGCCGGGATTGGATAGTCGTCATGTGGGTCACCGGGCCTTGGCGTAGCGGAGTTCGAGGCGTCGTACCACCTGGGAGAGGGGCAGGGTGATGACCAGGTAGGCGAAGCCGGCTACCAGCAGCGGGGTGGCGTTCACCCGGTCGTTCAGCGTGTCCCGACCGAACTTGGTGACCTCGATGGTCTGCGCGGTCACGCCGAGCACGTAGGCGAGCGACGAGTCCTTGGTGAGCAGGATGAGTTCGTTCGTCAGCGGCGGGATCACGACCCGGAACGCCTGCGGGATGACGATGGTGCGCATCGCGGTGAAGTGCGACATGCCGAGGGTGCGCGCCGCCTCCATCTGCCCCTTCGGCACGGCCTGGATGCCGGCCCGGATGGTCTCGGCCATGTACGCCGCGGCGGTCAATCCGAGACCGATCGCGATCGAACCGAACACGCCGCCCGGAATCTCGCGCTCTGGGAAGGCGATGGGAACGCCGTACCCGACGAGGAAGAGCACCAGCAGCGCGGGCAGACCCCGAAAGAGCTCGATGTACGCCGTTGCGACCCAGCGGTACGGAGCCACCCGGGACAGCCGCATCAGCGCGAGGATGGTGCCGAACACGAGCCCGAAGGCGAACGCACCCAGCGTGTAAAGGATCGTATTGCGCAGCGCGACGGTGATAATCGTCGGGAACATCGACTTGATGATGTCGACGCGGAAAAACGCCTCTCGCAGCCTGTCCCAGTCCGCAGCATAGATCACCGTGGCGATGACGGCGATGAAGGCCAGGTACTGGAGCCAGAGGGACAGCCGCTCTCGCTGGCGGCGTCGCAGCTTCACGGTTCGATGCTCCTTGCTATACGCGCAGGTTGCCTACGCGGAGGGCGCGCGACAGGCGCGCGCCCTCCGGCCACGGGTTTCGATCACGAGTTCGGCCGCTTGCCGATCCACTTCTCGTAGATCGTGTCGTACGTGCCGTCCTGCTTGGCCTTGGCCAGCACATCGTTGATCTTCTTGAGCAGTTCCGGGTTGCTGTCCTTCTTCACCGAGAACCCGTACTGCTCGCCGGTGTCGAACTCGGCCGCCACCTCGAAGCCGCCCGAGTGCTCCTTGATGTACTCGGTCCAGACCGGCAGGTCGTTGATGGCGGCTTCCACCTGGCCGTTGGCGAGGGCCTGCTGCAGGGCGGCGAGATCCTCGAACTCGACGAGCTGCAGGCCCTTCTCCTTCTCGAACTTCCGGGCGTAGTCACGGCCCGTGGTCGCCGCCTGGACGCCGAGCTTCTTCCCCTTGAGGTCGTCCAGCGACTTGTACGGCTTGCCGGTCTTGATCAACATCGCCTGGGTCGCGTCGAAGTAGGGGTCGGAGAAGTTCATCACCTTCTGCCGTTCTTCGGTGATCGTCATGCCGGCGGCGGCCGCGTCGCACTTGCCGGTGTTCAGGTCCTGGCCGGACTTGATCCCCTCGAACGGCGTGTCGACGATCTTCTGTTCGACGCCCAGGTCCTTGGCGACCAGGTCCATCACGTCGACGTCGAACCCGACCACCTTGCCGCTGGGATCCTTGGACTGGAACGGCGCGTACGGCAGGTGGGTGCAGACGGTCAGCTTGCCCTTCTCGACGAGCTTGACCCCGTTCGCCTGGACTTCGCTCTCGTCCTTCTTGGCGCATCCCGCGCTCACCGCGAGGGCGGCGATCGCCACGACGAGGCCAGCCTTGCGGACTGCGCTATCGAACCTCACGGCTGTGTCCCTCCGATTCGGCCCCCGCATGACGGGCAGCCAGGGTTGGTACGAAGACTGTGTAACAGCGGACGGTACCTGATCTGGCGAGCCGTACCCAGATCACGCCCAGTCGTTGAGCCGATGCTGTGACCGTCACGGTCAGTAAATACGGCACTCGGCAAGCAACCGGACGGCGAGACGCGACACCAGCAGAACCGGGCAGTCGGGGCCGAGGAACCACGACGGGTTCTGGGCTCCATCGATCAGGCTGAGCACTCACCACCTTCCAGCGGCCCAGGTGCCGTTGACCCGCGCCGGCGCGACCCGGATCGGCGTCCGCGCCGCAGCGCTCGCGATAGTAGCCATGGTGATCGGCACCGTTCGCATCGCCCAGCTGCAGCGCCGCCGCTAAGCGGGGCCCGAAGACCCGGCCGGACGGGTCGGCGAACGCGGCATCCCGTCCAGCGCATGACGCGATTCCGCGCACGACTTCACCGCTACACCCCGGTCACGGCGATGACGGATCCGACATGATGCCATCGACCAACGCCCTCGCTCCCCCATCGCCGCTCGACGACCGGGTCGACCTGCCAGGGAGATCAGCCGTCTGCTGGTCACCGCCCCGTGACCCGGACGGCGCGCGCCCATATCCGCGATCAGCGCAGCCATGTGCCGGGTATGTCGCAGCTGAGGCAACAACCTTGATCAGATCCGAGGCGGGAGTGGCCTGGTGCGGCGGCCCGGCGAAGTGGCAAGGGGCAAAACGCTGTCGGCGTTTTGCCCCTTTTTCATGCTCTGTAGCTAGCGTGCTGCCCGTCGTTGGAATGATCGCTTTGCCCACAGATATGGCATCAGCAGCGGCCATCGGCCGCCAGCTCCCCCGATGCGGATCACCGAGCGGTCCAGCAGCGCGGCGAACATCGACACGGCAGAAGTCCCGTTCGTGAACGCGAAGCCTGAGGGCTGCCCGATGTGCCCATGGCAACACAGTTCCCGAGTCCGACGCCTCGTGCCAGACGAGGACGTCTCCGGGCTGACCAGCGCCACCACCGACGTCTTCGGCTCCGCCGAAGAGGCCACCACGCAGGACCCGCTGACCCGCCGGATCCCGCTCAGGCTGCCATGGCCGCCGACGGCACCACGTCGGGCGTGCCCAGCCGGACGGCGTCGGCCCCCGCGTCGTCGGGCTGCTCGTGCGCGGCCCGCTCGGCCCGGACGCGCGCGACGTAGTGCGCCACCTCCCGGTCGACCCGCTCGTCGTCCCAGCCAAGGACCGGCGCCATCAGTGTCGCCGCAGGGCGAGCGGCCAGCAGGCCACGGTCGAAGGTCTCGATCGAGATGTGGGTGCGCCGGGTGAGCACGTCCTCCAGGTGCAGCGCCCCCTCGGCGGACGCCGCGTAGACGACCTCCACCCGCAGGTAGTCCTCCGCGCCGTCGAGCGGCTCACCGAGCGTGGAATCCTCCCGCAGCAACGCCAGAACCTCGTCGACAGCGGCGCCGTAGCGCCGCAGCAGGTGCTCCACGCGCTCGGTGTGCATGCCGAACTGCTGCGCCAGCCGGCGCCGCTGGTTCCACCGGGCGACGTAACCCTCGGCGCCGAGCAGCGGCACCCGGTCGGTGCAGGAGGCAGGTACCGCAGCGCCGAAGCCGCGCACCGCCTCGTCGACCGCGTCGCGCGCCATCACCCGGTACGTCGTGTACTTGCCGCCGGCCACCACCACGAGCCCGGGCGCCGGGCTGACCACGGTGTGCTCCCGCGACAGCTTGGCGGTCGCCTCGGACTCCCCGGACAACAGCGGGCGCAGGCCGGCGTACACGCCCTCGACGTCGTCGCGGGTCAGCGGGGTGGCCAGCACCGCGTTGACGTGCTCCAACAGGTAGTCGATGTCCCGGCTGGTCGCCGCCGGATGCGCCTTGTCCAGGTCCCAGTCGGTGTCGGTGGTGCCAATCAGCCAGTGCCGGCCCCACGGGATCACGAACAGGACGCTGGACTCGGTACGCAGGATCAGGCCTGTGCTGGACCGGATCCGGTCGCGCGGGACCACCAGGTGGATGCCCTTGGAGGCGCGCACCTGGAACTGGCCCCGCTCGCCGACGAGGGCCTGGGTGTCGTCGGTCCACACCCCGGTGGCGTTGATGACCTGCCGGGCGCGTACCTCGAACACCTGGTCGGTCTCCAGGTCGTGCACCCGCGCGCCGGTGACCCGGGCGCCCTCGCGCAGCAGACCCACGACGCGGGCCCGCGACAGCGGGTGCGCCCCGTGCGCGGCGGCGGTGCGGACGAGGCAGGTCACCAGCCGGGCGTCGTCGACCTGGGCGTCGTAGTACTGCAGGGCGCCGACCAGCGCCTCGGGCCGCAGCGACGGGCAGGCGCGCAGCGCACCGCGTCGGCTCAGGTGCCGGTGGGCCGGCACGCCGCGCGCGTGGTTGCCGGAGAGGCTCATCGTGTCGTAGAGCAGCACGCCGGCCCCGGCGTACAGCCGTTCCCAACCCCGGTGGCGCAGGGGATAGAGGAAGGGAACCGGGCGGACCAGGTGCGGGGCGAGGCGCTGCAGGAGCAGGCCCCGCTCGCGCAGGGCCTCGCGGACCAGCCCGAAGTCCAGCATCTCCAGGTAGCGCAGGCCGCCGTGGATGAGTTTGCTGGACCGGCTCGACGTGCCGCTGGCCCAGTCACGGGCCTCGACGAGCCCGACCGACAGGCCCCGGGTGACGGCGTCGAGCGCGCAGCCGGCGCCGGTGACGCCGCCGCCGATCACCAGGACGTCCAGTTCCTCGTTGCTGCCGAGGGCGGCCAGGCACCGCTCGCGGGCGGCCGGTGACAGTGTCGCGGAGTGCATCGGTCTTCTCTCTCTTCTGGGAGGGGTGGGGCGGCCGGCGGGAGCGCCGGCCGCCCGGATCCTTGACGGAGGGCGGGACGCCTCAGTCGACGTCGACCCAGTCGAGGGTGCGCTGGACCGCCTTCTTCCACCGGCCGTAGCCGTTCTCGCGCTGCTCCGGCGACCAGGCCGGCTGCCAGCGGCGGCTCTCGTTCCAGTTCTCGCGCAGTTCGTCGGTGTTCTTCCAGAACCCGACGGCCAGGCCGGCGGCGTACGCCGCGCCGAGCGCGGTCGTCTCGGCGACCACCGGCCGGCTGACCGGCACGCCGAGGATGTCCGCCTGCATCTGCATGCACAGGTCGTTGACGGTGACGCCGCCGTCGACCTTGAGGCACTCCAGGTGCACCCCCGAGTCCTGTTCCATGGCCTCGGCCACGTCGCGGCTCTGGTAGCAGATGGACTCGAGGGTGGCCCGGGCGATGTGGGCGTCGGTGTTGAACCGGGAGAGGCCGACGATCGCGCCCCGGGCGTCGGAGCGCCAGTAGGGGGCGAACAGGCCGGAGAACGCCGGCACGAAGTACACCCCGCCGTTGTCCTCCACCTGGCGGGCCAGGATCTCGCTCTGCCCGGCGTTACTGATGATCTTGAGCTGGTCGCGCAGCCACTGCACGGCCGAGCCGGTCACCGCGATCGACCCTTCGAGCGCGTACACCGGCGCCTGGTCGCCGAACTGGTAGCACACCGTGGTGAGCAGTCCGGCCTTCGACCGCACGATCTCCGTGCCGGTGTTGAGGAGCATGAAGTTGCCGGTGCCGTAGGTGTTCTTCGCCTCGCCCGGGGCGAAGCAGACCTGCCCGACCGTGGCGGCCTGCTGGTCGCCCAGGTCGCCGGTGAGCGGGACCGCGCCGGCGAACGGGCCGTTCATGGTGCAGCTGCCATACGAGCGCGGGTCGGACGACGGCCTGATCTCCGGCAGCATGGCGCGCGGGATGTCGAAGAACGACAGCAGCTCCTCGTCCCAGTCCAGCGTCTCCAGGTTCATCAGCATGGTGCGGCTGGCGTTGGTGGGGTCGGTGACGTGCACCCCGCCCTCGGTGCCGCCGGTGAGGTTCCACAGCAGCCAGGTGTCGGTGTTGCCGAAGACGGCCTCACCGCGCTCCGCGGCCTCCCGGACCCCGTCGACGTTCTCCAGGATCCACTGGATCTTCCCGCCGGAGAAGTACGTCGCCGGCGGGAGCCCCGCCTTGCGCCGGATGACGTCGCCCTTACCCTCGCGTTCCAGCGCCGAGGCGATGCGGTCGGTACGGGTGTCCTGCCAGACGATGGCGTTGTAGTAGGGCCGCCCGGTCCGACGGTTCCACACCACGCTGGTCTCGCGCTGGTTGGTGATGCCGAGCGCGGCCAGGTCCGAGGCGGTCAGGCCGCGGGCGTTCATCGCCGTCTGGATGACCGTCTGGGTCCGCTCCCAGATTTCGACGGGGTTGTGCTCCACCCAGCCGGCCTGCGGCAGGATCTGCTGGTGTTCGAGCTGGTGGCGGCCAATCTCGTTGCCGCCGTGATCGAAGATCATGAAGCGGGTGCTGGTTGTGCCCTGGTCTACCGCGCCGACGAAGTCAGCCATTCGGGGTGTCTCCTTCTGTGTTCGTCCGGGGGATGCGGATCGGCGGATGTCAGACGCGGGCGGGCTCGGCCCGGACAGCGACGGTCTCGGTGGCCAGGGCGCCGGGCTCCAGCTCGTCCTCGCTGGGCAGGAAGCGGCCGATGATCAGCTCGTAGAGGCCGGCGCCGATGACGCCACCGACGAGCGGCCCGACGATGGGCACCCAGAAGTACGGATATCCGCTGGTGTCCTGGAAGGCCGTCTCGTAGCCGGTCAGGAACGAGGCGAGGCGGGGGCCGAAGTCGCGGGCGGGGTTGATGGCGTAGCCGGCGTTGACGGCGAAGGCCATGCCGATCGCCACCACGATCAGGCCGACGATCAGCGGGGCGAGGTTGCCGGCGGGCAGCGAGTTACGCGCGTCGGTGACCGCCAGGACGAGGAACAGCAGGATGGCCGTGCCGATGATCTGGTCGCGCAGCGCGCCCCACTCGGTCACACCGGCGCCCGGCAGGGTGGAGAAGACGCCCTGGCTCTTGCTGGTCAGGCCCGGGTCGAACCGGGACAGCACCTCGCTGTAGTTCCAGCGGATGATCAGGGCCGCGACGAACGCGCCGGCGGTCTGGGCCAGCGCGTACGGCATCACCTTGCGCCAGGAGAAGCCCTTGAAGACCGCCAGGGCGACGGTGACTGCGGGGTTGAGGTGCGCGCCGCTGATCCGGCCCGCCACATACACGCCGAGCGTGACGCCGAGGCCCCAGGCCCAGGCGATGCTGTCGAACTCTCCGGTCCCCGCCGCGGCCACCTGGGCGACCACGCCCACGCCGAACAGGATGAGGATCGCGGTGCCGGCGAACTCGGCGGCCAACTCGCCGACGAGTCCGGGGACTTTCAACCGTTGCGCCATGGGTGCCTCCAGAGGTGGTGGGGGGTGACGACCCTCTTCGTTTGGGGGGAAGCGGAGGGCCGGTCGGTAACGCTGCGGCGTCGGGCGTCACCGTGCCGTGAACCGTAGGAAACACTCGAGGCCGGGTCAACGAACCCCGGTCGACAATGTCGAACACTGTTGCGGCCGCCGAAATGCCGTTAGCATTCCGGCCCATGCCGGGTCAGGTGCAGTCCATCGCGCGGGCCGCGGCGATCCTCCGCCTGCTCGCCAGCAGCTCCGGCCGGCTCGGCATCGGAGAGATCGCCCGGTCCCTCGACCTGCCCAAAGGCACTGCCCACGGCATCGTCCGCACCCTGCAGGACGTCGGCTTCGTGGAACAGGACAAGACCTCCGGCAAGTACCAGCTCGGGGCGGCGCTACTGCACCTGGGCACCAGCTACCTCGACGTCAACGAACTGCGCTCACGCTCGATCAACTGGGCCGACCCGCTGGCCGCGCGCAGCGGCGAGGCCGTCCGCATCGGCACCCTGCTGGACGGCAAGGTGCTGGTGGTCCACCACGTCTTCCGACCCGACGACACCCTCCAGACCCTCGACGTCGGGTCCCTGCTGCCCCCGCACGCCACCGCAATCGGCAAGGTCCTGCTCGCCTACGACGTCGGCGCCGCCAACACCGTCATGCAGGGCGAACCCGAGCCGTACACCCGGCGCACCGTGGTCACCGCCCGGACCCTCAGCCAGGCCTTGACCAAGATCCGGGAAAACGGCTGGGGCGCCGAGATCGAGGAGATGACCCTCGGCGAGGCCGGTATCGCCGCACCCATCCGCGGCTACGGCGGCCTCGTCGTGGGCGCGATCGGGCTCTCCGGCCCGGTCGACCGCGTCTGCGACGGGCAGGGCCAACCCCGCCCGACGCTCGTCGCATACGTCCGCGACGCCGCCCGCGCGGTCTCCCGGGATCTCGGCGCCGCACGCTGGTGATCCGTCCACCTGCTCCCCGCCAGGCCAGAGAGGACGAGGAATGACTGACAGCTACGTCGTCTCCATCGACCAGGGCACCACCTCGACCCGCTGCATCGTGTTCGACCGCCGGGGCAACCTCGTCTCAGTGGCGCAGCGGGAGCACCAACAGCACTTCCCCCGGCCCGGCTGGGTGGAACACGACGCGCTGGAGATCTGGCGCAACGTCGGCAAGGTGGTGCCGAGGGCCCTCGCCGAGGCCGGCATCGTCGCCGGCCAGGTCGCCGCGATCGGCATCGCCAACCAGCGGGAGAGCACGGTGGTGTGGGACCGGCGCACCGGCGCACCGGTGGCGCCGGCGATCATCTGGCAGGACACCCGCACCGACGCGCTGGTGGAGACGCTGGCCCAGGCGCCCGGCGCCGAGGACGTCCGGGAGCGCTGTGGGCTGCCCCTGACCACGTACTTCTCCGGCCCGAAGCTGCGCTGGCTGCTCGACCACACGCCCGGGCTGTACGAGCGCGCGGACCGCGGCGAGGTGCTCTTCGGGACGATGGAGAGCTGGTTGATCTGGAACCTCACCGGCGGCCCGGACGGCGGTCTGCACCTGACCGACGTGACCAACGCCAGCCGGACCATGCTGATGGACCTGCGCACGCTCGCTTGGCACCCGGACCTGCTGGCCTTCTTCGGCATCCCGGCCGCCATGCTGCCCGAGATCCGCTCCTCGTCCGAGGTGTACGGCACCGCGACCGCCGTCCTGCCCGGCGTGCGGATCGCGGCGGCGCTCGGCGACCAGCAGGCGGCCCTGTTCGGCCAGACCTGTTTCGCGCCGGGCGACGCCAAGTGCACCTACGGCACGGGTAGCTTCCTGCTGCTCAACACCGGCACGGAACCGGTGCACTCCAGCCACGGGCTGCTCACCACCGTCGGCTACCAGATCGGCGGCCAGCCGGCGGTCTACGCCCTCGAAGGCTCCATCGCGATCACCGGCTCCCTGGTGCAGTGGTTCCGCGACCGGCTGGAGCTGATCAGTACCGCGCCGGAGATCGAGACCCTCGCCCGCACCGTGGACGACAACGGGGGCTGCTACATCGTGCCGGCCTTCTCCGGGCTGTTCGCGCCGCACTGGCGCAGCGAGGCGCGCGGGCTCATCGTCGGGCTCACGTCGTACATCACCAAGGGGCACCTGGCCCGCGCGGTGCTGGAGGCCACCGGCTGGCAGACCCGCGAGGTGGTCGACGCGATGAACGCCGACTCCGGCCTGGCGCTGACAGCGCTGCGGGTGGACGGCGGGATGACCGCCAACAACCTGCTGATGCAGTTCGTCGCCGACGTGCTCGCGGTGCCGGTGGTACGCCCGATGGTCGCCGAGACGGTCTCCCTCGGCGCGGCGTACGCCGCCGGGCTGGCAGTCGGCTACTGGCCCGACCTGGAGGGGCTGCGCAGCAACTGGCACCTCGCCGCCCGCTGGGTGCCCAAGATGGACGACGCCGTCCGGGCCGAGGAACGGGACAACTGGCAGCGGGCGGTGGAGCGCACCTTCGACTGGATCAAGCCTGGGGCCCGGGCCGGCAATGCGTGACCCGTCAGGGCGGTCGCGGATACGGGAGCCGCTTCGGTCGGACGGGCACGGGTGGGCGCACAACGGACAGTCAGGTCCACAGAATCGGGTATTGACTGTGACCTAACGCACATATTGAATGTCGACGTGGTAGGGCCCGCCGTCGGAGCGACCTCGACATGGACCACCGACATGGCCACCTCGACCGATTGTGCTGCTGCGTCACCTGGAGCCGTCGTCGGGGTGCGGTGGACAATGTGAACGAGCGCCGTCGAAGGATGCTGCTCAGCGCCGCGTTGCACGTCGTCTCCCACGGGATCGCCGTCGTCTACTGCCTCGTGACGTTGGGTGAGCCGAATCGGGGCTTCATGATCGCGGCGTACAGCTGTGGGATGGCGTCCGGCATGGTGGGCGTGTGGGCGGCGAAGACGGTGACCACGAAGGCCTCGGGGTACCGGGTGTCGTTCACGATCCTGTTGGTCACGCTCGCCGTGGTGGCGCTCGGCGCGTACTGGGACGGCGGGGTCGCCTCCCCGGCCGCCCTGGGTTTCCTGACCACAACCGTGTTCGTCGCCAGCCACACGCCGCACGTACGTCTGATGATGGGGCTCGAAGGGCTGCTGATCGGGTCCTACCTCGCCCTCGCGGCCGTTGGGCAACCGACACCGCCCGGTCACGTCTTCATCAACGTCGCGGGCATGGCGGTCCTGGCCTCGGTCTGCTCCACGCAGACACGGAAACTCGTGCGGCAGCGCTCCCAGCTCCGTGCTCTCGCGGCGCTGGACCCGCTCACCGGCGCCCTGAACCGGCGCGGCCTGGCCGAGATCACCGAACCGCTGTTCAGGGGCTGCTGGCGGCGCGGCCCGTCCATGCTCTGCCTGGATCTCGACGACTTCAAGCTCGTCAACGACCGCCTCGGGCATGCCGCCGGCGACGAACTGCTGCGGCGGACGGTGGCGGCGGCACGAGAGGTGCTCCGCGCCGAGGACGTCATCGCCCGCATCGGCGGTGACGAGTTCGTCGTCGTCCTGCTGGACGCGGACGAGGCGACCGCGCGGACGGCCGCGACCCGGATCGACGCCGCGGTGCGCCGGCACACCGGCGTCAGCATCGGCGCGGCCACCGCTCCGCATGACGGCGACACGATCGAGGCCCTGATGCAGGTGGCTGACCAGCGCCTCTATCGGGTGAAACAGGAACGCCGCACCGCCGACCCGAGGCGGGAAGACGGCAACGGCCTGGTGACCAGCCGCACGGACACCCTCGGCGGGCCGTGACCGGCAGCCGATGAATCCGCAGGCCGGTCCGCTGTGGCAGCGGCCGGTTGACTCGACGGAGCGGTCGCGTTGCCGGGCGGCGCGGCGCCGGCGGGGACGCTAGTCACCTCCCATCTGGCGTCGTCGCCCCATGTGTTGCCGGCGATCTGTTCACGTGGCTGCTCTGCCATGCAGTGTTGGAACCAGTTCCGCTCCACGGCGGCGGCGTGTTTGACAAGGCCGATGAGCGTGGTGAGCACCTGGTGGTAGGAGCCGACAGGGACCTCACGCTCTCCGGCGACGCTGACCAGTTCCTCGCTGTAGCAGCCACCCACGGGCCACCAGTTCGACAGTCAGGACGACCGCGACGGTCTCCACGGCCAGGAGTCCGACGAGGACGAAAAGTTGCGTGATCCCGGCCACGAGGGGGCTCGCCCCGCCGAGCAGCATCCCGACGAAAGCCCCGGGCAGGGTCACCAGGCCCACCGTGCGGGTCTGGTCCAGCGCCGGGATCAACGCCTGGCCGGCCGCCGGACGGCAGATCAACAGCATCGCGTCCCGGGGCAGCAGGCCCAGGGCCAGTGCCGCCTCCACCTCGCCCCACCGACCGGTCACCTCGTCCAGGGCCCGCCGACCCGCTAGCGAGGTGGCGGTCATCGCCCCGCCGATCAGGATCCCGGCCACCGGGATGATCGCGATCCCGCGCAGCGGCAACAGGCCCGTCAGCAGCAGACCCGCCACGACGGACAGGCTTCCCGCCGCGATCGGCACACCGGCCCACCAACCACCCGTCCCACCGGTGATCCGCCGGCCGGAGGTGCCGACCGCGACCGCGCACATCACCACCACGAAACCGGCGGTGGCCCACAGCGACGCCACGATGGCGGCTATCAGCAGCGACACGGCCGCCAACTGAACCGCCGCGCGAATGGCGGCAACGGCGATCTGGCGGCCGTGCCCGAGCTTCCCGACCGTCGCGACGGCCGCTGCCGCGGCGGTCAGCACGACCAGGGTCACCGCCAGCTTCGGGCCGACCACCAGCATCGTCGAGGACATCGGGTCAGTCTCCCGCGACGTCGCCAGGCCCGCGCCTCAACGGGGTCGGGCGGTGAATCCACCTGGCGATCTCGAGGCCGGTTCCGACGCCCCGGTCGGCCCGACCCTGTTCGCGACGTGTACAGCGCCATGGGTACGACGCTGAGCTCCTGGGAGAGCTTGCGCATGCTGAGTGAGTCGATCCCGGAGTCGTCGGCGAGCGCGACGGCGGCGCGCAGCACCCGATCCCTGCTCAGCGGGACGCGGCGTGAGGCCGTCCTCTGCTCAGCCATCGGATGATCACCTTCCTCCGCGTCAACCACTGACCGGCACCCCCCTTGACAGGTGTACAGCGTACACCTAGGGTCCCGCATGTTCGGGTGTACGGCGTACACCCCGGGATCGGGAAGAGGAGTCGACATGAGCTCTACAAGAGGGACCGCGGTGACCGCGGGCGTGTTCTTCCTGATCACAGAGATCACCGCCATCGCGGGGCTGGTGCTGTACGGCCCCGTCCTGAGCGACGCGAACTACATCGTCGGCGCCGGCGCCGACGATCGCGTGCTGACGGGCGGGTTCCTGGAACTGCTCCTCGTCGTCGCCGTCATCGGCACGGCGGTCACGCTGTATCCCGTCGTCAAGAGGCAGCACCACAGCATCGCCCTCGGCTACCTCTGCAGTCGCCTGCTGGAAGCCGCAATCATCGTCGTCGGCATCCTCAGCGTCCTGTCGGTCGTGACGCTGCGACAGGACCTCGCGGGGGCTGTGGGCACGGACCAGGCCTCGCTCGTCACCGTCGGCACGTCGCTCGTCGCCATCCACGACTGGACGTTCCTGTTCGGCCCCAACTTCGCGCTGGGAGCCAACAGCCTGCTGCTCGCCTACCTGATGTACCGGTCCCGGCTCGTGCCGCGGTTCATCGCCGTGCTGGGGCTCGTCGGAGGACCGCTGATCTGCGCGTCGGCGACCGCCGTGATGTTCGGGCTCTACGACCAGATCTCCACCTGGGGCTCGATCGCCGCGCTTCCGGTGTTCGCGTGGGAGGTCAGCCTCGCCGCGTACCTCATCCTCAGGGGATTCAAGCCCTCTCCCGTGAGCGCGCCCTCGGGCCCGATGCACACAGAGCTGTCCGCCGCCTGAGCTGTCCGTCCACGATCGCCCTGGCCCACCAGCGGTCCGAACTCCGCAGGCCGTTCACCACCAAGCAGCCGGGCCCCTCGTGCTTGGCTGCTTGGTCAGAATCTCCACGGTTGCTCGCTGGGTGTCACGAGGGCCGGGAGGGCGACCGGGTCACGCCCTGTCGGCCTCCTGCGCCGTCCTGGCCTGCCCCTGCTGGTCCAGGACCGCCACCATGTCGTTCGCACCACGCCGACGGCTGTCCTGGCGCTCATCCTGGTCAGCCACCCGATGATCGTGCTGGACATCTCGATCGTCATCGCCACGCTGCCGGAGATCTGTACCGACCTCGGTTCTCGGCCAACGGGCTGTCGTGGGTGCAGAACGCGTACATCCTATGTTTCGGCGGCCTGCCGCTGCTCGGGCCCGCGCCGGCGGACCTGCTCGGCCACCGCCGCATGTTCGTCACCGATCTGGCGATCTTCACGGCCGCGTCCCTCGCCATCGGCGTGGCGCAGTCCCCCGCCTGGCTCGTCGCCGCCGGGGCGGTGCAGGGCATCGGCGCCGCGGTCCTGGCACCCTCGACGCTCGCCCTGCTGTCGACCAGCTGCCGTGAGGGCCCAACCGCACCCGGGCGCTCGGCTACTACGCCGCCACGGCAGGCGTCGGCGCCAGCGCCGGTCTGGTGCTCGGCGGCGTCGTCACCGACCTGCTCTCCTGGCGCGTCGGGTTCTTCCTCAACGTGCCGCTCGGCATCTCTGATGCTCGCCGCACCGCGCCATCTCCCCGAGACTGCGCGACGCTCCGGCCGATTCGACCTACCCGGAGCCCTGAACTCCACCCTGCGAGCCTCGTTGCTCACCAGTACGTGTTGAGCTCCCG
Organism: Micromonospora phytophila; assembly: GCF_023656545.1. Classification (GTDB taxonomy): domain Bacteria; phylum Actinomycetota; class Actinomycetes; order Mycobacteriales; family Micromonosporaceae; genus Micromonospora; species Micromonospora phytophila. The sequence continues at coordinate 20,067 of NZ_JAMOKF010000009.1, forward strand.
GATCAGGTCCCAGGTCGCTCCGCCCTCGGGCTTCTGGTAGAAGTCCACCGCCACGAAGTTGGGCTTGCGCCGCGCCGATGGGCCACACAGGTGCCGCACCCGGTCCCGCAGCTTGGCGCCGTTGTCGGCGGTGGCCGCCCACTCGGTCGGGATGTTGCGGTAGTGGTTCATCACGTGCAGCCGCCGGAATCCCGGTTCCTCCTTCGGCAGGGGGACCTCGTCCCATCGGCTGTAGCAGTCCAGCGCGCCGCCGCCGTCCCCCAGCGACCAGTAGTTCTCGGCGGTCCAGTCCCGGTCGTGCATCACGCCGAAGCTCTCCCGCCCGGGACGCTGGGAGAAGATGAGCAGCCGGCGGTTGCTCGACACGAGTTCGGACAGGCGCGGCCATCCGTGGTCGCGGACACCGGACCGGTCCGGGTGGAAGAGCACGTCCTGCAGGCCGGGCACCCGATCGACAGCCGAGCGCAGCTCGTCCACGCTCGTGTAGTCCTCAAGGAAGACGGTGACCACTGCGTCCCGGTTGCCGTCGAGGAAGCCCACCACATCCCGCAGTCCGTCGCTCAGCGTCCGCTCGTTGCCCCAGCACCCGCCGTGACACATCCGCACGTCGCCGCGGTACGCGTGCACGTCCAGTTGCAGTCCTCGGATGCCGTGGTTGAGCTGGTCGCGCAGCCGGTACGACTGGTTCGGAAAGCGCCCCCAGAACCCCTCGTCGCTGTTCGCCATCGCGTTGTGCGCGGCCAGGAAGCTCAGCTGGTCCAGGCGGGGGTCGGCGGGCATCGCACGGCGCGGCACCGCAAGGTCGGTGAGGTACCACTCGGCGCCGGCCGCATCGTTCGCGCTCACCACCAGTTCCCGCCCGTTCGTGGGCACCTCGTTCCACACGTGCAGGTAGAGATCCCCGGTCGGGTTCCTGATCCGGTACCGCTCGCCGCCCAGCGCCTGCAGGTCCCAGTCGGTCAGCCCGTCGGCGCAGCGGTGCAGGACTACCCGGGCCAGGTCGCCGTCGCGCTCCCGTCCAAGGCAGAACGCCGGATCGGTGACGGCTTCGATCTGGTAGTGGGTCCCCGCCCGCCGCAGGCGCCACTGCTGGGCGCCGGAGCCGTTGTACGTCCACTCGTGGATCTTCCGGCCGTCCCGCATCTCGCCGCCGTCGACGTCGACCATGCGCCCGTTCGGCACGCTCTGGATCGTCAACGGCCCGGCGGTGTGCGGGTCGTCCGACGCTGCCGAGGCCGCCCCGGGCACCGCGTTCAGCCCGACGGCACCGACGACTCCCACCAGCAGACCAGCCAGTGCCCTGCGCATGCGTCCTCCACCCGGCCAGCCACCGCACCCCCGGCATCGGTGGGCGGCATGAGACATCGGGGATCGGAGCATATCCATGTACAAGGTCGCCCGAAAGAGGGAGCTCGGATGTCGACTCCGCCCGGATCGCCTCGCTGTGCCCGGAACTGCCAGGCCGGACGGAGGGCCTACGGCCCGCCCTGCCAGGCGGCACCCCGGTGCACGGGCATCGTGAGGTCACCGCTGTCCTCTGACGCGCTATCCGTCTGCAGGAAGCAGCTGCGCGCCTGGCGCCGGTGGGGGCACTTCCGCGTCTATCGTCAGGAACAGATTCCGGGTCGCCGGGTCCTCCCCGACCCGAACCGCGGCGATCGGTACCTCGGCGACACCGTCCACCAGCCGCGCCGATTCCCCGTCTCGGATTTCACCGTCGAGGCGGCCCAGTAGCCGCAGACCCACACCGTCCGCCCGGGCCTCGACCACCTCGAACCGCCATCGCGGCATCGTTCGGCCCGCTGCGCGCGGCCGATACTCCCGGCTACCCGATCGACTTCGAGCGAATCGGGCACCGAACGCCAGGTCGACCTCCCGCAGCTCGTTCAGCGACGTGTCCTGCATGTGCCGCAGCGCGTGCCGGGCCAGACACATCCGTACGCCGTGCCGGATCACCCACATCCCAGCGCCCCAACCCTCCGCCGGATCCACGAGATCGCTGACGAGCGTGTCGACATCGCCCGTCGCACCCACGGACCGCAATGCCGCCGCGACGACCGTACGGGCATCGGCCGGCACCACTTTGTCGCCCACGAACGGCAACGCCAGCAACAGGCGCTGCTCGCGGCTCAGCGCGGGATCGGGCATGTCCGCCAGCGCCCGCAGTTCTTCCCAGCAGAGCCCCGGCCCGTAGAACTCGCCCAACCCGGCGATCCGGACAGCCGACCCGCCGAGATCCGAAGTGACCAGCACGTCGAGCCCGCCATCGTCGGGCATGTTGCGATTGACGATGCGCAACCACCGCCACCACGTGCCTTGCGCAGGTGTCAGTCGCAGCGACAACACCGGCCACTGCGCCCGGTCCAGCAGCGTCCGCTCCATGTCGGAACGTGCGGACTCGGGTACGTCGAACGCCGCTGACGTGTCATATACCGCGCCGCCCATGTAGGCCAGGTACACCGGCCAGAACCCGGGCTGCTGAAGCAGGACCTTGCCGTCGACGAGCCGCGCGCCGTCCGGAAGCTCGTACCCTTGGATCGCCAACTCGCCGTCGAACATGGCCGCCATCCTGGCAGAAAGGATCCATGCAGCGGGGCGCACCGGTGGCCACGTCGATTGGCGGCCCATCCTGGTCACTCGATCGGCTCAGCCCGTCATCGACGTACGCCATGTGGCGGTCGGTGCTCATCTCACCAACGGTCGGACCCAAGCTGGCCGAAGCGCAGGAGACCATTAGCGACCTGGTCAACAGAGCGGCGACCGTCACCTGCGACTCACCGGAGCAAGCCGCCGCACAACCACAGCCTTTCTTACCGTTCGCAACGGCTCACCAGCGTGGCAGATGTGCTGGTGGGCAGGACGCCGGGGCGACGTCGGCGCAGGTCATGACAGTCCATTGCTCAGTCGACACAGGCCCGACCGCTCCCCCAGCGATGCGTTTGATCAATCCGCGTACCTTCTGGATCTTGTCTTCCGGCATGTCCGAGGTCGGCCGCCAGCGTGGATGTCTGATGTCCTGCGCTCACCTGCCGGCTTCCTGCTCGTGGCTTGCATGGCCGGTCGGGGACTGAGCGCCGGCGTCGTCGTGTGTCGGCCGCGCGACTTCCCGATCAGCATTTGCATAGATGGTTATGCATCTTGCGGTTTGATTGATGCAACCCGATACTGACGGCAGCGTGTGTCAGGAGGACGGCATCGACCGACCCGGCGAGGCGTCCCCAACGGCTCACGGGGCCACCACCCATCTGGCCTATCGCTCCTGAGGAGGAGACAGTGAGGATCAAGCGCAACCCATCCCGCAGTCACATCGCCCGATCCGCCCGAATCTTCGCCGTAGCCGTCGGCATGGTCGCCACCGCCACCTTCACCCAGCCGGCCGCCGCGTCGGCGTCTCCTCAGGACTACAGCGCCAGCCAGCTCTCCCAGGTGAGCGACGCGGTGGAACGGTCGGCAGTCGAGGGCATCGCCTGGCGTGTGGACGAGGCGTCCGGCCGCGTCGTCGTGACCGCCGACAGCAGCGTTTCCCGCGCGGAGATTGCGAAGATCAGGCAGAGCGCCGGCGACAAGGCCGGTGCGATCCGCGTCGAGCGAGCCTCGGGTGTCTTCGCCCCGCTGGTGTCCGCTGGTGACGCCATCTACGGCGGCGGCTACCGTTGCTCGCTCGGCTTCAACGTCGTCAGCGGCAGCACCTACTACTTCCTCACCGCCGGGCACTGCGGAGACGTGGCCAACACCTGGTACACCAACTCCAGCCACACCACCCTCATCGGCCCGACCGTCGGATCCAGCTACCCCGGCAACGACTACGCGCTGGTCCGCTACGACAACACCTCCCTCACCCACCCCGGGGGATTCACCGTCGCCGACGCCTACGTCGGGGAGTCGGTCAAGCGCACCGGTTCGACCACCGGCACCCACAGCGGAACCGTCACCGCGCTCAACGTCTCGGTTCGCTACGTCGGCAAGGGCGGCGGCACCGTGAGCGGCATGATCCAGACCACCGTCTGCGCCGAGCCCGGCGACTCCGGCGGTCCGCTCTACGACGGCTCCAAGGCGCTCGGCATCACCTCCGGCGGCAGTGGCGACTGCCGGTCCGGCGGCACGACCTTCTACCAGCCCGTACGCGAAGCGGCCAACGCGTACGGCGTGGTCGTCTACTGATACGCCAGCAAGGCCAATGAAGGGGCTCCCGGCCGTGGCCGGGAGCCCCTTTGCCGTCACTGGTTGCCTCGGTCGGTCGTCCCGATGACCTGGAGCCGCTCCGGCAACTATTGATCAGGTGCTGGGGCGGTCAGTCGGAACGGTGGTCGGGCGGCCGCCACCAGCCGGCTTGCTGGGAACGGTAGTTGGAACGCTGTCCGGCTTGCCGGCGTGGGACGGGCGAACCTCGGTCTGCCGGCCGACGGGGCGGATCGTCAATCGGTCCGGGTGTGGAGGCTCCGCGCCAGGGTGGGGATCATCACCGTCGCAGGGACGAGGTGTAGCCCGAGGAGGGCGGTGGCGGTGGCGGTGTTTGCCCCGGAGAGGAGGGGCGGGACCAACGAGATCGCGGTCAGCGACACTGCCGTCCACACGAATCGCTCGGCGGGGCGAGCGCTCCAACGAAGAAGAGCGACGGCAATGACGATTCCCACGACCGAGAAGAAGCCGGTCACCACGGCGAACCCGGACAACGGGATCGTCTCGCCACCATCGGGGACCTCGAAGTCGACGCCGACGGCCTGGGCAAGCGCAGCGGCGAGGGTGGTGGCCACCATCGCTGCGAGCGTGGCAACGAAGCCGGTGCCGGCGAGCCCGCGGAGTCGGTGGGTGTGGCTGGTCTGGCCCGATGGCGGGCCTGCGACGACCCCGGTGTCATTCATGCTGTCCATGTCATCCTCCATCTTTCGGTGACTGGCGTAGGGGTGTGTTGACTGGCAGGTGACGGTCCTGGCCCTGGGGGTGACGATGCGCATCCTCGCCGTGCGACGGCCGGGGTTCCGCAGGGCGCGGACGCCGGTGCCGCGGAGCCAGAACCCGGCGTCGCGTCCGAGGACCGGCCCGGGCTCGCCGTCGCGCAGCTCCAGCTGCACCCGCCCGCGGGTGACGACGCCGAACGCGTCGCACCACTCGGCCGCGACCACCACGACACGCCCGCCACCGCGCAGCGCGAGCGTCCGCACCGGGACTACTCCGTGCCGTCCGCCGGCAGGCGCTCAGGCAGCCCGAGCCGCGGGAACTGGTCGTCGTGGAACGTGACGATCTCGGTGATCGCCCCGCCGGTGACGCGCAGGACGTCGATCGTCAGCGGCAGGTACGCGCCCTCCCGCTTCCGCCACAGGTAGAAGGCGACGGCCGGCTGCCGGTTCACCGAGGTGGGCACCGCGCGCAGGCCCTTCATGCCATCGAATCCATCCTCGACCCAGCTGTTCACCACCGCGTCGCGGCCGACGTACAGGCCCGGCGTGGGCGGCATCGAGCAGCGGACGTCGTCCCGCAGCATGGCAGCGAGCACGTCGATGTCCGTGGCCACGCTGGCGTCGGTGAAGCGGCGCACCAGCTCGCGCGTCCCGGCGTCCTCCTCGCCGCCGGTCCAGTCCTGCCGCTCGGCGGGCAGGTGCTCCCGCATGCCGGCGCGGGCCCGCTGCAGCGCGCTGTTCACGGAGTTGACGGAGTCCCCGAGGAGCTCCGCGACGTCCTTCGCCGGCCAGCCGAGCACGTCCCGCAGGATCAGCACGGCCCGTGGGCGCGGCGCGAGGTGCTGGACAGCGACCAGGTACGCCAGCTCGATCGTCTCCCGCGCGACGGCGACGGTCTCCGGCTCCTCCGCGTCGCTGGCGGGCAGCTCGTCGAGCAGCCGGTCCGGGTAGGGCTGCAGCCACAGCACCTCGCCGCCGGTCGCGGGCTCCGGGCGGCACTTGGCGAGCAGGTCCAGGCAGGCGTTGGTGGCGATCCGGTACAGCCAGGCCCGGAACGTCGACCGCCCCTCGAAGGTCTCCCGCCGCCGCCAGGCACGGAGGAACGTCTCCTGCACGGTGTCCTCGGCGTCCTCGAACGACCCGAGCATCCGGTAGCAGTGCACGTGCAGCTCCCGCCGGTGCCGCTCCGCCAGCCCCGAGAACGCCGGCTCGTCGATCTCGCCCAGACCGCTCTCGCCCAGACCGCTCACGCCCAGCTCCTCCAGCCGCGTGTCCGCACTCATCACGTCATCCTTCCGCCTCGTCGTGTCCCGTCCTAGGTGTGACGGGTGCGGGCGCGACAACTCATCACTAGGGTCGGTCGGCATGGCTGATCCAGTGACGGATCCGGTGGCGGAGCACGACGCGCGGTACGGCGAGGAGGGCGCGGGTCCGCCGGAGTGGGCGCGGGTGCGCGACCGCCTGGCGCGTGCCGGGCTCGCCTGGTTCACGACGACGCGGCGGGCATGGACGCACGGGCACGGCACGAGGTCCACCGAAAAGGATGGGCTTGATCTTGGAGCCGAGACCGGGCTCACCTGGGGAGATGCGCGCCCGAAGAGATTCGAACCCGGCGCTGTTGCGTTACCGGATCGGCGGACACGCTAGGCCCGCCGACTACCTGTCAGATCGCTTGGGCGAGCTTCTTCGACCTCGACACCCGGAACTTCTGCGCACCCGACCCAACCCGCTGACCCCCGCCGAGGCTGCGCGGTCCCGCCGGGCCACCCCCGCAACCCGCAACCGATCCCGTGAAGGTCCAGCGACGGGCATCCAACACGGCGTCGTCATGGTCGTCGGGCAGAAAGTCGCCCTTGGGCGCGTCCACGCCGGCAAGACCGCCACCATCGACGTCCCCGACACCGAACTAGCCATCACCTGCGACTACGGCACCGTCCGACGCACCACCCACCAGCCCGTCCGCAACATCAAAGCCAGCCGACCCCGCAAGACCGACTCCCCCTACAGAACAGGCACGATGACCCGATGAGCGCCTACGAGACCGGCAGGTTCACCAACATCCGTCCCGACGAGGTCAACCACGTCACCACGAACACCGACGCCGCCGACATCGTCGGACGGATGCTCACCGACCTACGCGCCCACCCCACCGAGTGGGAGAACCACACCCTCGAACGCTTCCTGGACGCACTCGAGTCCTCGCTCAAAGCCCTGCGCGGCCTCTACCGCAACCGTGGAGACTACTTCCCTGACCAGCCGACCTGGAAGCAGTTCACCGAGGCCCTCATCATGGCCACCGGCCATGAGTAGCCCGAACCGAAGCAAGCGTCCTAGTCCAACCGTCGAGCGCGGGGAGGTCCGGGCGGACAGCGCTTCGACGCTAGGCTGATCATCCGTGGCAACCATCGATGACATGGCTCGACTTGTTCCGCCGCCGGCAGCGCCGGTCCACGCGCAGGGCGATTGGGCACGGAAGCAACGCTAGGCTTCACCCTGCCTACCGACTACCGTGCGTTGGTCGTCACTTACGGCCTGGGCCAGTTCGGTGACATCACCCTGTTCACGCCCTTCGCCGCAGCGACCTCCGGATACGCCGACCTGGTGTGGCAGGCCGGAGAACTACTCGACGGGTATCGGGATGTGCGCGGCGAGTTTCCGGAAGCCTTTCCCTACCCGCTATATCCAGAGCCCGGCGGCCTGCTCCAATGGGCCGCTACCGGGAACGGCGTCATGTTGTGCTGGCTGACCGAGGGCGTTCCGGACACATGGCCAGTCGTCGTCTTCGACTTCGGCGATCACTGCGACCGGTACGACACCGGCGCCGTCGACCTGCTCTACGGGCACCTGAGCGGGCGTCGCCCGGTACCGGGCCTCGGTACGACGCACGGCATCCCCTGGTTCGACGCCGTCCGCGAACGTGACCACGTCTACGTGCGTTTGTCCGACAGCGACCGCCCGTACGAAGAACGCCTGCGCATCCTCCGCGCTGCCCTCACTCCCACGGCGGACCGCGGCAACTTCATCAGTGACCACGGGCGACAGAACCACTTCAAGGCCATCGACCGCGACTGGCTATTGACCTACGAAACCGCGTACGGCCACCAGATCCGCGTCGCGTTCCCACCGGGCGACGCTGCCACGGCCCGCGCCGTCGTCACCGCCGCCGCGCACGAGATGGGCTGCACGGTTCTAGCGACAACCACTCACAACGGCACACCAACCTGGATTGGCTCCTGACCCTTCAACCCGCACATGCCGTTGACCGCGCACCCCTGACGGGCCGTCGAGTCGGCCCGGCTGAGTAGTAACTACGTGTAACAGCGGCGACCGGTCGGGCGGGAACCCGTATCGCGTCAAGTGGAGCCGATGTGTCATGCATCAAGTGGAACCCGACAGTTCTGGTGACGGCGTCCCCGCCGGCCGGGCCTGACCCGACTTGAACTGGCTCCGTGCCTTGAAGTTGACCCGTCGAGCCGCCAGGCGGGGCGCCCGTTCTCGGCGCTTGCACGGGCCGGCGTGGTGACCTGATTAGGAGCTCGGGTTCGTCCCTCATCCCCGTTCTGTCCAGCATTCTCCTCGTGCTCAGCGGCCGAGCGACATCCCTCACGCACCATTTAGGAGGCGAAGTGAACGAGGACCCGGACGTCACCGTAGGTGCGCGCGGCGGGGGCCTTCGGCGCGGGGACCTGGGCCAAGTCGTTCACGGCAATCCCGACCCACGAGGCGGCGAGGCCTTGGCCCGGGCCGGCGTTGGGCCGGTATGTGGGCCGGGGGCGGAGTAGCTGTCGGGCATCGCCTTCGACGCGAGGTCGTAAACAAGGTGCCGGTCGCTACCGCCGAAGCAGCGGAGGCATACACGCCTGCCGGCCCGCCAGATCGCGGGCCGGCAGGGGCGATGGGTGTTTCGGGTGGCCGCTCAGTTGGCGGTGGCGGCCTCGACGATCAGGGCGGCGACGGCGTCCGGGTGCGAGACCGCGACCGAGTGCGACGCCCCATCGACCGTGACGGTGCGGCGGGAGTCGGCCCGATCGGCCATGAACTTCTGGCCAGCGATCGGAATGTTCTTGTCGGCACCGGCGAGCACGAACCACGAGGGGATCGACTTCCAGGCCGGGGCACCGGAGCCCTCGCCGAGCGCGGCGTCGCGGATCGGGCGCTGGGTGGCGGCGGAGAGGGCAGCCGCCGCGGCCGGAACGTCGGCGGCGAACTGGCCGCGGAACGCGTCCTGCCGGATGTAGAGGTCGTGGGTGCCGTCACCGAGCGGAACCGGGGGCGCCAGGGCCTCGCCGAGGGTGCTACCCGGGAACTGGCCGGACAGGCTGAGCACGGTCTCCCCGGCCTCGGGGGCGAAGGCCGCCACGTACACCAGGTCCTTGACGTTGGGGTTGCCCGCCGCCGCGTTGGTGATCACCGAGCCGCCGTAGGAGTGCCCGACGAGCACGACCGGGCCGGAAACGGTGGCCAGCAGGTGCTTCAGGTAGTCGGCGTCGGAGCTCAGGCCGCGCAGCGGATTCGCCGGCGCGATGACCGGGTATCCGCGCTTCTGCAGCCGCGACACCACCCCGTTCCAGCTGGACGAGTCGGCGAAGGCGCCGTGCACGAGCACCACGGTGGGCTTGGGGCTGTTGTGCTGGTCGGCGGCGGCGCTCGCCGTGCCGCTGCCGACGCCGGTGCCGAGGCTGGCCACGATTCCGACGGCAGCGAGGGCGGACAGGCTCAGCAGGTTCCGGATGCGCATGACGACTCCTCGGTGAGGTAGAACGATCGGTCTTTCTACCGGGAAGACTAGTCGTTCTCCCAGCGTTCGCAAGGCGGCGTGGAGCACATCACGTCGCTACCGTATGCGGTGGCAGAACGAACGGTCTCTCTTTATGCTGAGGGGATGTCATCCACCTCGGCGCTTGCCCCGCGGGACCGGTTGCTGCGAACGGCCTCGCGCCTGTTCTACGCCGAAGGCCTGCATACGGTGGGCGTGGACCGCCTGGTCAGCGAGGCCGGCGTCACCCGGGCGACCTTCTACCGCCACTTCCCGGCGAAGGAGGAACTGATCGTCGCCTACCTGCGAGGCCGCAGCCAGGAGATCCGCGCCGCCGTCGCGCAGATCCCCGCCCACCGCCGCGGACGCGAAGCCCTGCTGGGCATCATGCAATCCGTCGCCGAAGACGTGCGCCGAGCCGACTTCCGCGGCTGCGCGTTCCTCAACGCCGCAGCGGAATATCCGGACCCGGCCCATCCCGTGCGCGTGGCCGTCGAGGAACACCACGCCTGGTTCTTCCAGGCACTGCGCGACCAGGCGGCAGAGGCCGGGCACATCGACCCCGACCACACTGCGCGGCTGTTGGTGCTCCTGCGCGACGGCGCCCTTCAGGGCGGTGCCCTCGGCAACCCGGACCGCGTATGCGACACGCTGCTCAGAGCGGTCAACGACCTGCTCGCCGCGGCTGAACCGACCGGGGGTGGGGACGCGTCCGCCGAACATGACGTTCGCAGGGGGACGCTGGGCGGTTGACCATCTCGTACGCTGCCCGCGGAGCGGCGGCCGAGCACAAGGAGGGTCGGCGCTGAGCGCTCGGCGCCCCATCGTTGGCCAGCGACCGTGTGGATGCCATCAATCCACGCTGCTGGGCGATCACCGGCCACGGCATCAACGGCCGGAAGCTTGAGCTCGGGTTGGAACGGAATGCCGCGATCGGCGGGCAACCCGGCGCTCCGCGTCCCGCGCGCCCGAGCCCCGGGGCCCGTGTACGGCTGCGGTCGACGGCGGCCGTTGACGGCGGCCGTTGACCCGCTACGGATGCTGAACCGGTAATACTGCGCCGCCCGTAGATGCATCGGGTCGTCATCCTGGCGGTCGTCATGGCGGCGGACCAGCTCGTACGGGGATCCCAGCAGGGCAGAGCTTGGATCGGCGTGCTCCACGCCGGGTTGGCGGTACTGTTCGGCTTGGACGGCGTCCCACAGGGCTGGTCGATGCGGGTAGTGCGCGATGGCCGCATGTGCGAATGGACCCGTGCCGACCTGCTGTGTCGGTTGGTGCGCAGCCGTCGTTTCTTATCCGCCAAGGCCCGGTCAGGTCGGGTATGTGGCCGACCGCCGATGGGGCGGGGACGTTGCGGTTGAGGCTTACCGCCTGTTCAGGGGCGAAGCTGCGCAGAAGCCCGCCGGTTACAGGCAGGCGGTGACGATGGCGGTCACGCCGTTGAGGCGGCGGGTGACGATGAGGCCTTCGGTCAGCTGATGGGCGAGCCACAAACCGCGTCCACCGGCCCTGTCGGCCGCGGGCAGTCGCACCGGCAGGCTACCCAACGCTGAACCTCGGTCGATGACCTCGCAAGTCAGGACGTCGTTCTGCCGGCGCAGTTCGAGACGTCCATGGCCGCCGCCGTGTCGGACGGCGTTGGTAACCAGTTCGTGGACGGCGAGAACGAAGTCGTAGCCGGCGTCCCCGGTCAGTCCCTCGGCGGTCACCTGGGCATGGAGAGCATGCCGGAGCGTGCTGACCGTCGCTTCGGTGAAGTCCTGCGACAGCAGCGGCACGACGCCGGTGACAACCCTCGGCGTCGGATGCCCCGGATCGAATGGCGCAGCCCCGTCCCTCACGCCCGCAGGTTACCCGCGTTCGGCCGCTCCGCGACCGTTGCGCAAAGACAAGTATCTGCAGCTCATGGGGGGCGGCCAGCCTCCCGGGGTGGTGGTTCCCCCGGGCTGACACGGCCCACAGCGCCCGCGAGCCTAGCCGGGTGGCGTAAGCACGCCGGCGGGGCTGTGTCATGTGCGCGGCATCGCCGGCCAGGAACAATGGTCCGGCCCGAACTTGCCCTTGTTGTGGCCCAGGCCAACCAGTTGTCGAACATGGCGCCGTCGGTCGACGTCACGGCCCCGTTCGGGTCGATCTGTTGCGTCTCGCGCGTGATCACCGATTCATAGATGAAGCACTGTCGCATCCTGAGAAGAGGTCTCATGTCGATCATGCGATTACTGGCCGGCACCGCGGTGGTCACCGTCCTCGTGGCCCTCACCGCAACGCCCGCCCAAGCGGCTGTCAACGATCCGCTGTACGACAAGCAGTGGGGCCTGCTGCAGATCCACGCCGAACAGGCATGGGCAACCAGCACGGGATCCGGGGTGGTGATCGCGGTCGTGGACACCGGTGTCGACCTCAGCCACCCGGATCTGGCCTCCAAGCTTGTGCCCGGGGCGACCTTCGTCGATTGTGGCCCGGTGTCCTGCGGTGACGGCGACTGGCGGGGGCCGAACGGCAGGCCCGACGCCGGCGACGAGCACGGCAGCCACGTTGCGGGCATCGCGGCCGCGGCCACCGGCAACGGCGTCGGTGTCGCGGGAGCCGCCCCTGACGCGAAGGTCATGCCGATCAAGGTGTTGGAGGCGGGCAGTGGCAGCTTCGCCGACATCGCGGCGGGCATCCGGTACGCGGCCGACCACGGTGCGAAGGTGGTCACCCTGAGTCTCGGGGCGCTGCCGGGCTCCCAGGCACTCACCCTCACCGGGCTCGAGTCGGCCGCGACTGAGGCGATCGCGTACGCGCACGCGAAAGGCGTGGCGGTCATCGCCGCCGCCGGCAACGAGACGGCACCGCTCTGCGACACCCCGGCGTGGGAACCCGGCGCCCTCTGTGTCGCCGCCACTGACCGCAATGAGGTGAAGGCGTGGTATTCCAACCTGGGCGTGAAAGCTGACGTGAGAGCGGTCGCCGCCCCCGGTGGTGCTGGCCTCGTCAACTGCGACGACGACGTGTGGTCCAGCGTCCCGGTGGACACCGGCTCGGCCGCCTGCGGGCAGGGCGACTACGACGCCTACGCCGGCACGTCGATGGCCACGCCATACGTGTCGGGGGTCGCGGCCCTGCTCTTCGCCCAGCAGCGCAGCCTTGACAACGTGTACTCGGTGTTGATGTCCACTGCCCGCACCCCGGTCGTCGGCCAGCGTGGTGTCTATACGCCGATTTACGGCTGGGGCATCGTCGACGCCCAGGCCGCCGTGGCGGCGCCGCGCACCTGACGCCGAGCGGGACGTCCCGGCTGCGGCTTAGCCGTAACAGCACCCCGACCATCGACGCCTGTTTCTTCGGAGGCTGGGGTGCGCGACCTCCGTGGCGGGCGGGATCCCGACCCCGGGTCCCGCCCGCCGTGACTGGAAACAGCGCACTACGAGGCTCGCCGGGAGTAGCGATTCCTCAATCGACACCCCGACCCACTTCACCGCAGCGACAGTGACGCTTCGAGACGTCGCGCAGCATCCGGGGAAGGATGTGCCGGCGGTCCAAGGCGCGACGGTTGGCACGCGGCCGTCGCCTCCATCCCCGCGCTGCCCGCAACGTAGGCGTGTGCGCTCGGGGGGAGCTTCCTGCAGGCCTCGTCCTACAAGGCGGGAAGCGCTGCGTGGACCGTCGGTCGACGTCCACTCGCACCATCGCGGAAGATGGCGCTTTGCCGCGCTCTTCCCCAGCTGTCGGCCGTCTCCTTCACGTCTTCAGGCTGGCGATCACGCTCGTCACGGACGATCCCCTGCCGACAAAAACCTGGCGAGGAGTTGTCCTGACGGTAACAACCGGCCACCCGCAGGGTGCGAGGGCCGACACCCGTTGCACCTCAGTCGGCGAGTTGGCGCTCCAAGGCCACGTGCAGCCGCAGTCGTACATCCGGGTCCTGCAGCTGCGCACCGAAGAGCCGGCGCAGGGTGCGTAGCCGGTACCGGACCGTCTGCGGGTGCGCGTGCAGCGCCGCAGCCGTCGGGATCACCTGTCCCTGGGCGCGCAACCACGCATACAGCGTTTGAAAAAGAGTCTGCCGCGAGGCTTCCGGTAGGGCCTGCAAGGGCGCCAGCACTCGTGCGGCGAGAAGCTCGGCCACCCCTGGTTCCCACTGCGTGAGCAGCTCGAGCAGGTATTCCTCACAGCACAGCATCCGGTCGACCGGCAACTGTCCGGCACCCTGTAGCAGCAGGGCCCGCGCAGCCAGACGGTACGACTGCCGAGCCGACGCCAGCGGCACGTTCGGGCCCAGCGCGGCGCGGCGCCCGGCGAGTACGTGCCGCAGCCGGGCGAGACGCCCGGGAGTTTCGGGGTCGGCGACGACCAGCCGCACGGCGTTGTCGATCACCGTACCGACGGTGCCGCCGCCGACGGCGCGTGCGAGGTGGTCCGCGTCGGTGCCCTCGACGGCGGCGACGGCCACTGACGCCGGCAGAGGCCAGCGGGCCGCATCGGAGGCGGCGCGCAGGACGGGATCGCCCGGCGGGTCCGCCTGGACGAGCAGGGTGACGAGCCGCCGACGGGCCACGACCAAGTCGTGTGATGTGTCCTGCTGGGCTTGCAGGTAGCCCTCGGCCGCGGACCCGGCGAGGGCGTCGACGTAACCGAACAGGGCGGCGGCCAGCACGTAGAGCTCTTCCGGGGACAGCCGGTCGGTGCCGGACTCGACCAGGAACGACCAGATCTCGCGGGCCCCGATCGTCAGGGTGGTGCGCAGCGCGTCGACCTGGTGACCCTCGAAGAACTCGGTGCGTCCGAGGGCCCGGAACACCGCCCTGGTGGGTTCGAGGTCGCGGGCCGGGTCGGCGACGGCCTCGACGAACTCGGTCACCGCGGTCTCCACGCCCAGGGACAGCCCGCGCCCTTGGTCGCCGGTCAGCGAGCGACCCTGTGAGCGCATCTCCGCGCGTACGGTGTCCAGCAGCCGTGCGTGCAGTGCGTCCCGGCTGCGCCTCAGGTGCTCGCCGACATGGGCGCCCAGGTTGGCGAGCCGGGGTTCGATGTCCCGGACGGCATCCGACATGGGTCCCTCGCTTTGTCACCTCGGTGATAAGAGCAACGAAATTTTCGTCACTGTACAACTCCTCTTTGGCACTCGGGTCCGTAAGGCTGGGCTGGTGGACACAGATGTGATCGTGGTGGGTGGCGGCCTGGCGGGTCTCGTCGCAGCCGCCGAGGCAGCGGATGCCGGCGCGCGGGTGATGCTGCTCGATCAGGAGCCGGAGCAGAATCTCGGTGGCCAGGCATTCTGGTCGTTCGGCGGGCTGTTCCTCGTCGACTCGCCGGAGCAGCGGCGGATGGGCATCCGCGACTCCCGCGAGCTGGCCTGGCAGGACTGGCTGGGCAGCGCCGCGTTCGACCGGCCGGAGGACGCCTGGCCGCGCCGGTGGGCCGAGGCCTACGTCGACTTCGCCGCAGGCGAGAAGCGGGCCTGGTTGCGCGCGATGGGTCATCGGCTGTTCCCGGTGGTGGGGTGGGCGGAGCGCGGCGACGGCCGGGCGGAGGGCCACGGCAACTCCGTGCCGCGTTTCCACATCACCTGGGGCACCGGTCCAGGCGTGGTCGAGCCGTTCGAGCGCCGGGTCCGCGACGCCGTCGCCCGCGGCCGGATTGAGCTGCGATTCCGGCATCAGGTGGACGGCCTGGTCACCACGGCGGGTGTGGTCACCGGGGTCCGCGGCACCGTGCTGGAGCCCAGCGCGGTCGCACGCGGCGTGCCTAGCTCGCGGGTAGCGGTGGGCGATTTCGAGGTCAGCGCCCCAGCGGTGATCGTGACCTCGGGCGGCATCGGCGGCAACCACGATCTCGTCCGCAAGGCCTGGCCGGCCCGGCTCGGCGTGCCGCCGAAGCACATGGTGGCCGGCGTGCCGGCGCACGTCGACGGCCGCATGCTCGGCATCACGCAGTCCGCCGGCGGAACGATCATCAACCCCGACCGGATGTGGCACTACGTCGAGGGACTGCGCAACTTCGACCCGATCTGGCCCGGGCACGGCATCCGGATCCTGCCCGGTCCCTCGTCGCTGTGGGTGGACGCGCAGGGCCAACGGCTGCCGGCGCCGTTCTTCCCCGGCTTTGACACCCTGGGCACATTGCAGCACCTCATGGCGACCGGCCATGACCACAGCTGGTTCGTACTCACCCAGAAGATCATCGAAAAGGAGTTCGCTCTCTCCGGCTCGGAGCAGAACCCGGACCTGACCGGGCGCAGCGTCCGTCAGGTACTGGGCCGCATCCGTCCCGGCGCACCGGCACCGGTCGAGGCCTTCAAGCAGCGCGGGGCCGACTTCGTCGTCGCGGACACCCTCGCGGAACTCGTCACCGGCATGAACAAGCTGACCGACGAGCCGCTCATCGAGCTCGCCGACCTGGAACGTACGATCGTCGCCCGGGATCGCGAGATCACCAACCCGTACACCAAGGACGCCCAGATCACCGCGATTCGCGGGGCCCGCGCCTACCGCGGGGACCGGCTGGTCCGGGTGGCCACGCCGCACCGGCTGCTCGACCCCAAGGCGGGACCGCTGATCGCCGTACGCCTGAACATCCTCACCCGCAAAACTCTGGGCGGGCTGCAGACCGACCTCGCCGGCCGGGTCCTGCGGGCGAACGGCGAGCCACTGCCCGGACTGTACGCCGCGGGCGAGGTCGCCGGGTTCGGCGGCGGCGGCATGCACGGCTACAACTCGCTGGAGGGCACCTTCCTCGGCGGCTGCCTGTTCTCCGGCCGCATCGCCGGCCGGGCCGCCGCGGCGGCGGTCCGCTGATGGGCGTACGCAAGAACATGGTCCTGGCCGCATGCGGCGGTCCTGGCCGGGGCTGCCCTGGCCGACGCATCCGGGCCCGGCCGGCGCCGAGCAGCCACATCCCCACTGTGACCGACCGGGCCGACAGTCCTGCGCGCTTCGACAGCCCACTGCTCGCCCGGCTGGCCGAGCCGACTTCTTTCTCCTGCGACAGCGGATCCTGCTCGCATAGGTCACACACCGCGACCGCCTTCTTCGTGCAGAGCCGGTTACCGCGACTGTCCCGTTGATTCCCGGTTGCCATCGATGCTGATGGACTGGTCGGCGTTTGGGGGTGGGAACGCGCGGCGGTATGCCGACGGGCTGACGCCGACGAGGTCCTTGAACCGGTCGCGGAATGTGGTCGCTGAGGTAAACCCTGCAGCTTGCCCGACCTGCTCGACTGGCACGGCGGTAGTTTCCAGCAGGTGCTGTGCCCGGCGCACCCGGTGGTGGGTGAGCCATTGCATCGGCGTCGTTCCGGTTTGTTGACGAAAACGCCGCAGCAACGTTCGAACACTGACAGTAGCTTCAGCTGCTATGTCGTCCAGGCTGAGGTCACTTGCGGTGTTGCTGGCCAGCCACTGCAGCAGCGGGGCGAGGGAGTTGCCCTGCGCTGTGGGCGGTTCGTGGCTGATGAACTGCGACTGGCCGCCGGCGCGTTCCAGCGGCATCACCGAGGTGCGGGCTACGTCAGCCGCGACGGCGGCGCCGTGGTCGCGTCGGACCATGTGCAGGCAAAGGTCGAGTCCAGCGGCGGCACCCGCCGAGGTCAGCACATCGTGCTCGTCGACGTACAGCAGGTCCGGCTCGACGGTGACGGCGGGATAGCGCCGGGCAAGCTCTGGTGCCGCGGCCCAGTGGGTTGTGGCTCGACGGCCGTCGAGCAGGCCGGCCGCGGCGAGGGTGAACGCGCCGACGCAGATCGACGCCACCCGGGCTCCCCGGGCTGCCGCCGCCCGCACGGCAGTCAGGACCTGCGGTGAGACAGGCGCCTGGAGATCCGCGACGCCGGGCACGATCACCGTGTCCGCGTCGCGTAGCACGTCCAGATCCCACGGCGCGCGAAGGATGAACAGCCCGGCATCGACATCGCGGCGGTCGGCGCACACCTTCACCTGGTAGGCCGCCCGCCCGTCACGCAGTCGAGCTCTGCCGAAAACCTCCAGCGCCGTCGACAGGTCGAAGCCGACAACCCCGTCGAAGGCCACGACCGCTACCGCATGCATCCGCTGACGCTATCCCGGCTGCCATCAACAGCGTGGCGAGCAGCCGTTGATGGTTGGCGCTCACGCCGCTGTTCGCCACCACTGACCGGTCGTAGCGTTCTGGCGTGATAGTGATCGCGCCGATTCTGATCGGGCTGGCTTACGCCGGACTGAACTCCTTGATCCCTGCCGCGCACCGCCGGTCGTTCAACGCGGTGATGGTTGCCGGGGCGGGTGCCGCATATCTCAGCGGCGGCTTCGGAGTCTGGGAACTGCTGTTCACCGCAGCTATGACGTACGTTGCCTTCAGGGGACTGCGCTCCTGGCGGTGGATCGGCCTGGCATGGCTCATGCACACCGCCTGGGACGTCCTGCATCACCTGCACGGCAAACCGATCTTGCCGTTCGCGGCACACTCCTCGCTGGGCTGCGCGGTCTGCGACCCCGTCATCGCCCTGTGGTGCCTTGCCGGCGGCCCGTCCGTGAAGGACCTGTGGCGGCTGTGGTCGCCGCGGTCGATCAACAGTGGGCACGCCACCGAAGGCACTGCCGGGTAGCCGACGAGCGTAGGGGTTTGTCGGCCGACTGATGTTCCTCGGTCAGTAGCCGTTGGGAGTCAGGACGTCCACGAAGATCGGATCCCGCTCGGTGCCGCCAAGCGTGATGGAGTCGTACTTGCAAGATGACCGTGCCGCCGTGCGTCGCCCGGTGCTGACAGCGCCAGCTGGTCCGGAGGCAGGTGCGCCTGCTCCTTCACCCAGTCCGTCGCGTGTCTGTCGGAGCCCTCACCTACCGCGACGATCGCACCGGCTGCGAGGTGGCCGTGCGCCTGCTGCGACCAACCCTTCCACCCACCTGCCCGTCGCCCTGGGCGACGACCCCGGGCTGGGCGTACCCGGCGGCACCGTGACTATCGCCAGGCGTTGCGCCGCGCCGGTGAAACGGACCTCGGGGTACTCGCACCGATCCGGAAACGGCCGCGGGATCCTTCCCGCGGCCGTTCCCGTGTGCTCATCCCGGGCAGGCGGTTGCGTCGGCCCCGTCGGTGCCGTTACGAGATCGGGTACTCCGTGAGGTAGACCGGCGCGCCGACCCGGGTCGTGTCGGCCGGCTCACCCACGCCGTTGACCACGTGGTCGATCGTGCCGGCGCTGAGGTTGACGGTCATGATGTGGTGCAGCCTGACGCCCGGCGTCACCGGGACCTCGAAGCCGTTCTCGGTGTGGATCGACGGGTTGTTCTGGTTGAAGACGTACACGCCGCCGCCGTGCAGGGTGTGGTGCTTCACCCGGTCGCCGACCTTGTAGCCGGCCCACCCCTCGACGTCGCCGTTCATCCAGTCGGCCTGCGTCGGCGGGTCGTACGGCAGCTCGTTCTGGTACAGGACCGTCGTACCGTGCTCGCCGTTCCAGACCGTGTTGTACCGCTGGAAGTGCTCGACGAACAGCCCGGTCGCCGTCACGTGGTCGCCGTTGATGACGGCACCGTAGCGACCGGTGTTGGTCCGCCAGCGCTCGGTGTCTCCGTTGACACCCTCGCTGAAGCCTTCGACGCCGTGGTCACCGCGCCAGACCCAGGTGTGGTCGATGAGGACGTGGTCGCTGTTCACCTCGAGCGCGATGTTCGTCCGGCCGATGTGCGGCCCGCCGACGCGGAAGTACACGTCGGACAGCGTCGTCGGGTTGTGCGGGGTGCTGGCGTTGCGGCCGTGCTTGCGGCCCACCCGCAGCAGGACCGGCGACTCCGTGAGGCCGGCGTCGATCGTGACGCCGGCCACGACCACGCCGGGGACGCCGGCGACGTCCAGCGGGACGGCGCCGTTCACGGCGGTGAGGGTGGCGTGGCCCAGGCCGAGGACCACCGTGTCGGGGCGCCTGACCTCGATGCTGCGTGCGATGTCGTACACGCCCGGCGTGAGCAGCAGGTGCCTGCCGCGCGCGAGCTGGCTGTTGATGACGTGCACCGGGTCGGACGGCTTGGCGATGAAGAAGTCGCGGATCGGAATGGTCCGGCCCGGCGTCATGCCGGCGGCCCAGGAGACGCCGCGGCTGTCGCGCTGCACGGCGGGCACGCGGACGTTGTAGCGGCCCTTCGCGTCGACGTACAGGTAGGGCCTCTCCCGGCTCAGCGGGGTGGTGTCGAGCGTGGTGTACGGCGGGTTCGGGAACCCGGCGTCGTCCGGAGCGCCCACGACACCGGCGAACACCTGGTTCCACACGGCGTTGGACCAGCTGGCGACCTCACTGTTGCGGGTCAGCCACTGCTGCTGCGAGCCGTTGATGGTGGCAGGCAGCCGCGAGTCGGCGATGAAGCCGCCGCTGGCGTACTGGGGGCCGGCGGTGCAGTAGTCCATCAGCGACAACCCGCCGCCGCTGATGTCGAGCCGACGCATCGACACCGCCTGGGACACCGCCCAGAAGTTCGCCGACGACCGGCAGCCGTCCTGGCCGGCCGCGTTGATGTTGATCGACAGGTTGGACAGGGTGCGCCAGAAGTTGACCAGCGCGAGGCAGTTGCTCGTGCCGCCGCCCTCGAGGCAGCGGTTGTAGACCTCGACCTTGCCGTTGATGTCCACGTCGGTGGGCGAGGCCCCGAGACCGGAGATCTCGGTGTAGTAGCCGACGTTGACCTGTAGCGGCTGCTCGGCGGTGCCGTAACTACCCGGCTTGAAGAGGTAGGCGTACCGCTCGGTGCCCATCTCGTTGCCGACCTGCCGGGCGTGCGTCGCGTCGAGCGTCGCCTGGATCTCGCCGACCGGGGTGCTCGGGTCGAAGATCTTGACGTTGGGCCCGAAGTCCGGCGTACCGTGCCGCGACGGACCGGCGGTCGCCGCCGTGTTCGTCGCGGTGGCAGCTGCGGTCAGCACGAGACCGAACACGAGCGCCCGGCCGATTCGCCGCCGCACGCCAGGGGACTGCGTCGTCATCTAGTTCGTCCTCTCCGCCGGCCGGAAGATGTTCCGGACGCAGCGACGCGGGGGTGGGAGGTTGCCGTCGATGAGTGCGGGAGCCCCTCGCGACATGCCGTAAGAGAGCGCTCTCTGACTCCGTCCGACTTGTATCACGCCGTGAAAAAAGGGGATAGCATGTTTCTACCCTGTAACCCGGCCATGCGCCACGGTCAGGACCGTGATTTTTCGCCAGCCCCGCGTCGACCCACCACGAAGGACGGTCCCAGGCAACGTGCGTGTGCGGTCCCACAGCCCGTATTGGTAGGCCCTCGCTGTCCCGGCACACTGTGGCCCACGCTATTTCAATGCCGGCTTCCGGCCCCTGCACCGCCGAAGCCAGATCCCGACCGTTGCGGCGACCTGGGGAGCAGCGGCCTTGCCTGCAAGGGTGCCGAGGCTCGACGGCGAGCGCCCCGGCGAAAAACACCCATCGACACGGCAACATTTCTGACAGTGTCGGATAGGTTGCACAGCGTGCCGACGGATGAAGATGAGGCTGCCCGGATGCGCCACACCCGGGCACAGGATGACGCGAGCGACGCGTGGATGCTCGCAGTGGCGGACAGCGCCCGCAGAAGCAGTCGCGTCCGCGATGACGTGCATGTGTGGGTCTCTTCTGCGCCACCTCGCGCTGGCGCAACGCCGAACGGCGCCTTCGCTGCCGGCGCAGCCGGGACCGCGGGTACGCCAGACCGCCCACTCGCGGTGGCCTGGTTCGCACCCCTAACACCGGCGATCACGCAGGCGCTCGACGGACGCGACCAGGAGGCGCAGGTGGAAGCGGCGATAGCCCTCGGACTCCCCCGATGGACACGCGGTGCCGCGCCACCTCCGGCGCCAGGCTGGTATGTACGTAGGCATCCCATGGGCCTGGCGCTGCACGATCCAACCCAACAAGTCTTCGCCACCGGCGTCATCGAGGTCTCAGTGGAGTGGACTTCCGCTGCGCTGACGGTCGGCGCGGTCGCCGCCTACGGCGTTGCGTCCCTTGATCCACACACGCCGGGCGCCGGCCCGAGTATCGGCGACTCATTGCGCGACGCGCGACGCGCGGGACGCATCGCGGCTGGCTACATGTCCCTGCGCTGGTGACGCCCGCGGTGTGGCTGGCGGCCAACGAGACCCGCCTGATCCGCGCGTTCGTCGACCTCACCGTCGAGCAGCCCCACCAGCACAGGCACGCCCGCTCAGCAACTCCATCGGTCCGGTCCCGCCCGGTCCAGTCCGCCCCGGTGGCTCCCGCGGGTGGCTCCCAAACTGCCAGCATGGGAATTGGAGCCAGCGTTGGTACGACGGCCGCTGTTGGTGTCGTGCTGGGGTCAGGCTGGGGTCAGGGAGCACGAGCGCGGTGGCGTGCGGCACGTCGATGGGTACGAACAGCGGTATGGCAGATCGACCTCGGCTGACCTTGGCCGCCACTGTGCTGGACTCCCCCGATGCCCGGGAACTCGCGGCGTTCTACGAACGCCTGCTCGGGTGGTCGCGGCACGACGACGAGCCGGATTGGGTTACGCTGCGCGCCCCGGACGGCGACGCTGGCCTGTCCTTCCAGACCGAGCCGGCATACGTGCGGCCGGTCTGGCCGGCTGGCCCGCAGCAGCCGCAGATGATGGCCCACCTCGACATCCAGGTCGACGACCTCGATGCGGCCTCGGCCCACGCCGTGGCCGTAGGCGCCACCGTGGCGGATTTCCAACCGCAGGAAAACGTGCGGGTGCACCTTGACCCGGCCGGCCACCCGTTCTGCCTATTCATCTAAGCCGCGCCAGTCGCCGGGCGGTCACGTGGCCTGGCTACGCAATACGAGATCCAGTTGGCAGGGGCAACCTTGGTATACCCGCCGCCGCCGTTGCAAGGCCCACTGCTCGTGCCGCATACGCATAGATTCGCTGCCGTTCGACTGGCTGTCCCGGCTGGAGTTGGCTTGGGTGACCGACAACCTCGCTCGCGACACGTCCGCCAGTTCACCGAGCACCCTGCGGGTATCGACCTCCTCTTCCTCGCCACCATCACCGACCAACCGGGCACCGACCCGAACTGGCTACCGCTACCCCGGCTGGTAACCGCCCTGCCTCGGACCCGCTGCGCTCCAGAGCCGCCCTGGCAGCCGCCCGAGGCCGAAGCCGCCCACGAACCGCGCGGCCACTGGCCTGGTTCGAGGCGGCCACGTAGCCGGCAGCTTCACCGATGACTCGCGGTGTGGCGCGGGAGGGGCGAACCCGAGGCGCCCAGCGTGGCATCTGAAATCTCCAATTCGGCCCGCAACCTTGTAGCATGCGGCGGACGACGGCCGGCACCCGAAGCGCGGCTCTGGTACGACTCGGCGGACGGCACTGGCCGCGTCGGGCGGCCGCGGCGCCGCTCAGGCCGGGGCCGAAGGAGAGAGGAACCTGCTCGGCGTGTTCCAGGAACCGGACCGGACCCGGATAACCGGCGGAAACTCAATCGGCAGGGCGCCAGACGCCGCGGGCGGCGCGTCAGGTGCCCACCCGCCGGAGGCGTGGGACGCAGAGCTGGCCAAGGCGGTGCGGCACATTGCCGTGCTGCGCACCGGGTTCTACGTCGTCGTGCTGCTGATCGCGCTCGGCGGCCAGGTGTCCGGGGCGATGGAACGGCTCGGCATGCCCTGGTACGTCGCCCTTCCCGCCGTCGGGGCGTTGGAGCTGGGCGGCGTTGTAGTGCTCGCGAACGCCGACGTGCGCCGTCGACTAGGCGAACCGGCGATGCTGTCCCGCGTGCTGTCGGCCGGCATCGCCACGGCCGCGGTCGCCTTCAACTGGCTGGCTCACAGCAACCACCTCGAAGGTGGTTTCTACGCGGGCATGTCGCTGCTCGGTTATCTGGTGTGGCTGATGAGCACCGAGAACCAACGGCGGGACCGGCTGCGCGCCAAGCAGCAGCTGCCACCCACGACGCCGGCGTACGAACCGGTCGGGCACTGGTTGCGACATCCGTGGCTGACCCGCCGTGCCCGCTCGCTGGCCAAGGCCGACCCCAGACTCGGGCTGTACGGTTCGCTCGACGCGGCCCGCGCACAGATCCGCGCCGAGCGGCGGCAGGCGGCGCTCAGCAAGGTGTTGCGCCGCAAGATCAGTCGAGCACTGGACACCACCACCGCGGACATCGCCGTGGCGGTGTACGACCTCGAGGAGATCGCCCGGCGGCTGGCCGAACAGGCGGACTACGACGGGCTCACCGCGCTGATCGCCGCCGATCTGGCACCTGCGCGCGTGCTGGCCGGGAACCTACCGGCCGGCGGCCGCCGCCGGCGGTGGCGTCGCACGGGCAGTGACCCTGTCGCACTAGCCTCGGCCGCGCGGCTGCTCGCCGATGCCCCGGAGCGGCTGCTCGCTCACGACCCCGGGCCGCTCACGGACGCGGCCCCCGTAGTCCCTGCGGCGGACGTGGCCTCCGGCGGGTCAGCGCGGCCACAGTCGGCCGGGGACGCCGTTCAGCAGGCGAACGGCACCGAGCAGGCGGGAGACGGTGACGAGCGACCGGGATCGGAGCGGTCCCGGGCGGTGACGCCGGACCGTACCGACCGGCAGGTGGAGCGGTCCGAAAGCACGGGCCAGGTCACCTCGACCACGGACCAGCCCGACCCGCTCCCCGCCTCCGACTGGGCGGCGCTGCACGCGGAACTCGCGCCGCTCCTGCCGGCAGCCCCACCGCGACGAACGCCGCGCAACACAGCAGGCCGGTCGGCCACCAGCCGGGCGGAAGGGCCGTCGACCACGGACGCGCCAGGCTCCGTCGCGGAGCCGACCGACACCGTGCCGCCGGCACCGACCCGCAGCCCGGCACCGACGCGGCGAACCGCGACGGGACGGGCAGGTGTCGCCCGAGTCGCCGACTTGGCGGGCGAGCCGGGGCCGGTCGCGGCAGCCACGCGAGAGCTACCCCTGGTGGCCGGGCGGGACCTGCCGGACCTGGTAAACACCGCGGCGAGCCGCACCACACCACCCGTCGCGGCCCCCGACGCCGTGGAAGGAGCCACCGAGCAACGACCAGCGCCGCGACCGCGGCAGCGCCGGCGGGACGACGCAGGCCCGCAACCGAGCTCGGAGACCATCCGGCGTCGGTCGAACACCAACGCTTGAAGCCTGTGAGGATCGGTTCGGCGCCGTCCACCCCTCGGCTTGACTGAGCTGGGGTTGCTATGGATCGCTGGCTGAACGAGCTGACCAACGCCGAGCGGGAGGAGCTGGCCCGGCTGCGCCAGGAGAGCCGCGGCAGCGGCTGCACTCGACCCTGGGCTACCGCACCCTGGCCGAGGCCCTCACCGACTACCAGACCACGCCTGACCAGCAATCCTACGAAGACCTGCCCAGAAGCCTTGACACAGCTCAGTAGGGGTAGCGGGTGCGTTTGATCGTGGTGACGGGCGTCTGCCGGTGACGTGTGCTGGCGAACTTCTCGACGACGCCGTTGGCGTTGAGGCACGCGCAGTACCTACGGCTCTCCCGGGACCTGGTGACTGCCCGGGTGGTCGAGCAACCTGCCGCGGCCGTCGCCCGCTACCTCGGCTGCGGTCTCACCTGAGCCCGTCCGCGCGGTAGTGTCGGGCATGGAACGCGGCGAGCTCTGGTGGGCACAGTTCGACGACAAGCGACCCGTCGTGCTGCTGTCGGGTGGTGCGGGGCCGGAGTTCCGGGCGGTGCAGATTGTCGCCCCGGCCACGCCAGTCGAGAAGCAGGGGTTCCTGCTGATGTCCGGTGAGCAGGCGGTCGACGCGGATGAGCGGCGCCGCGTCGTCGAGGCGGCCGGGCCGGACGTGCGGGCGATCGGCATCGAAGTCTTCTTCGGGGCGCAGGAGGGGCTCGCCGAGGATGGTGTCGTGCGGGTGGCGCTGCCCTTGGATGGGAAGATCTTCTGCACTTGGATGCTGTCCCTCGCCGGGGAGTACCTGATCGAGCGGATCGGGGTCCTCTCTCCGGCGAAGCGGCGCGAGCTCGACGTCGCGATGGAGCTGTCCGGCGCCGAGTGACGGCGGCCCGGCTCACCGCGCCAGTGCGCCCCGTGCGGCGAGCATCGCGCGGTGCGGGGAGGACCGGTCGCCGAGCCGGGCGGGTAGTACCCGCGCGGGGGGACTGACCCGGCCAGGCCAGGCCAGCAAGGACAGCTGACGGATGACCTCGTCGATATGTCCAGGGACCGACGCGGCGAAGCCGCCGATCACGATCGCCTCGGGGCGCACCAGCTCTTCCGTGCCGATCAGGGCAGCCGCCAGGGGCCGCGTAGACCTTTCGATCGCCGTGACGGCCGACGGCGTACGGCCGGGGAAGTCAGACCGCAGCTGGTAGACGTGCGGGTCATGGTCAAGTGCCCGCTTGTCGGCGCGACCGGGCGCCGCGACGCCGAGCAGCGCGGCAGATCCGCGCATCTGGTCTTGGCAGGCCGTGGTCGGCTCCGGGATCGCTAGGCCGTCGCGGCGCTGGCCTGATGTGGGTCACCGAGCAACCGGCGGGCGCCCTGACGGACGGCGTCCCAGTCGGTCTTGGGTGTGCGGTTGAGGTTCTTAGCGAGCCAGTGCGCCCGGTCCTCGTGTTCACGCCGCAGCCAGGCGAGATCAAGGTCCACTCCGGGCAGGCGGCCACGGCGTTCCAACTGTTCGACCCGCTGCAGCATCACCGTCATCAGCTCTCGGTCGAGCGCGTATACAGCCTCAACGTATGCAGCAGTCGGGACGCAGACCCGGACAGCCGGGCCGGCGATGAAACCGATCTCGCCGTTGTCCTCGTGCCGCCAGTCTACGGTGATCTCGTCGCTGTCGCCGCGGACAGTGCGCCAGAACCGAAGACTCGGAGCATTCCGCAGGTAACCGAGGTCCAGGTAGTGCGCGCCGTGCCAGTTCGCGGCCATGACCACCGGGTGGTCGGGCACATTCGGGTCGATGCCCCCGAATCCGTCCTCGTCACCGACGGTGACGAATGCGAGCGGATCGCATGCCCACTGCGCGGGGTCGGAGGCGATGAACAGCTGCAGGTCGGCGGGCACCGGCTCGAGGACGTCCGGCGTGAGGACATTGACGTCTTCCCAGAGCCGGGCCAGGTAGTAGTCGACGTAGGGATGCGGATGCTCGAGGCGGGTCCTTCGCAGCAACTGGTGCCCGCCGACCTCGAGCCAGTACCAGCCCTCGGTGAGCCCGAACCAGTGCAGCGTTGGTTGGTCACCGCCCCACGACGACACCTTGTCCAGCGGATACAGCTCGAAGCAGAACCCGATCATCAAGGCAGTATCGCGTAAGCCTCGTCGCGTCAGCGGATGTGGACGTAGCCGGTCGCGACCCCGTCCGCACGATAGCTGCTATGGTCCGGCATGCTGCTCAACCGCGTGCGTTTCACCGTCGATGCTGACCACAGCCAGTACCTGGTGGCCGATCAAGACGCCGACATCAGCCGTGAGTTCACCACTGGAGGCACCGGACTCATCGGCCCGCAGGGAGACGTGGCCGTCGTGTACACCGGCACTGCGTACGGCCCGGTTCGGCTCACGGTCGAGGCGCATGATGTCCCACCGGACCCCGACCCGGAATCCTGGGACGAAGTCGTGGACGTGAGTTTCGAGCTGCCCAGCGCAAGGCTGACCATCCGGACGCTCATGTCAGGCCCCGCCGCCACCTTTGACCTTGCATCCGGCAGGGGTGCCTACTGGCTCCGGCTGCAGGCGCGAGGACGCGACGACGCCCGGGACGACCCCAAGGGCGAGGACGACGAGCCGATCGAGGAACACCTGATCGTGGTCTGGCCCGCCGAAAGGGTCCCAGGCGTTCCGCACGCCGTCGTGCACAAGGCCACCGACCGGGTCGGTGCCTACCACCGACGCGAGGAGACTCGGCGAGGCAGCTCAGCGTCGTCCACTCTAGAGTTTCGTACCTCACCAGCGCAGTGGTCCATCCCTGACTGGGTACGGTGGCCAGCCGAGCCCGGCGTACAAGTGCCGGTCGACCAGGCCGTCCTCCGCTCGGCCCGTCTCGACTTGACCGTGACCGCGGTGACCGTGTACCGGACGGGGTGCCTGATTCCCCTCAATGTCCACGCGCGGCAGTCAGATCTGGACCTGCCCGGGTGGAAGAGGTTCAGCGATGTAGCAGGGCACGGGTTCGGGTTCCCCGGACACTCGCTTCGCCGCCCACTTCATCCCGATGCGCTCCGGCTGAGCATCGCCTGGCCGGGCCAGCCGCCGGTAACTTCGGCGAAGGCCAGGGATACCGACAGCCAGCGACCCGACGGGCCGACTCTCGTGGGCTACTGGCACGGCGCCATCGTCATGAGGGACTACGTGGTCGCCGACCACTGGGCGTGGCTGTGGCCGCGACCACCCGCGCACTCGCTGCAGCTCACGGTGGAGTGGCCAGCCCTGGGCGTACCACCAACGACGGTCACGCTCGACGGTGGTCGAATCGCCGCCGCCCACGGGCCCGGCGCTGACCACTGAGCGCCGGCTGTGGCCAATACGGCAGTCACACTTCGTCTTTGAGCAGACCAGATGGACGGCGGCCTGACCTGCTGGTTAGATCACGCCGTGACGACGGTGGAGGAGTTGTTAGCGGAGGCGGCCTCGGACCCGCGTGCGCCGGCGTGGGGCGTGTTGTATGAGCGGGCTTGCCAGGAGGGCTTTGACAAAGCAGAAGAGACGCTGCTCATCGCGCGGCTAGCGACCATCGCTTCTGTGTTCATGCCCGCTGATCGCGACGAGGTGCTGATCCTCGCCGGGAAACTAGCGGTCGATATGGATGAGCGATCTCACCGCCGGCAGGCCGACATCCTGGTGCAACTGTGTCACCTGACCACCGACTGGCTCCCGACGCCGGCTGACGCGCGGTCGTTTATCTACCGTCTCCGCGCGGTCATGGCGCTGGAAGGCGACATGCTCTGGGGCGAAGAACTCGAACGGCTCATCTACGACGAGGTCGAGGTCGAGTGCCCGAACTGTGAGACGTCCCTGTTCATAGCGTTCGGCGAACGGGGTCACTTCGCCACGCACGAGGACTATGCGACGAAGTCGGATGTTGCACAGACGCCGTTGCTGCCGGCGACATCTGTCGATCTTGAGGGCGTCGGCCTGCGGCTGTACTGCATGAGCACCGAAGTCGGACAGCAGTCCGTTGCCGAAGCGGTCACCCACGTATTCGGCCGCGCCACCTGCACCCAATGTGCTGGCACGTTCCGCGTATCGGACCAAATCGAGCGTTATTAGTACGGCGGTCACGTTGTTCGCTGAGCTGCTTCGGCTCCCGGCGCGGTAGTGACTGATTCGCACGAGGGCTTGGTGTCGGCGTCGCCAGTAGGACCAGCGCATCAGGTGGGCGATGTCGGGTGCCCGTTGGAGCAGCGCGGCGATCAGGCGTCTGATCTCTGGAACGATCAGGGCGATCACCTCTGGCGCAGCGGGGACGGTCAGGGCCGCGGTGGTGAAGGTCAGGACGGCCAGTGTCAGCGCTCAGGTAATTCCGCCAGGAGGCCGTGATCCGCTCCATTGCGATCACCGCCAACCGCGCACCCCAGGACTGGTATCCGCTGTTCCCCAACCCCGTCGTCGCCGAACCGCTGCTCGACCGGCTGATCAATACCAACCACCAGGTCTTCATGAACGGTCCCTCATACCGGCCGAACAAACGACCCAAGGCGTCGGTCACCAAAGCCTGAGCCGGCCCGCGGGTGCTGCCGAGACCGTGGGCCCACTGACCCGGCGTTGCTCAGCCGACCGGTCCCGTTGTCGCGTGCGGCCGTACCGCCGGTTCGAGCAGCGACAACGTCCGCTGCTGCGCATCGAGGGCGACGCGGATGCCGACCGGCATCGGCAGATTCGGACCGGCGTGTCCGAACTCGACGTTGCCCAGGACCGGGATGCCACGGTCGCCGAGGACGTCGAGGACTATCTCGGGCAGGGTCGGGGACGCGTCGGGCGCCCCGAGCCCGTCGATCGCGTACGGGACGCCCACGACCATGCCGGAGATCCGATCGAGGATGCCGCAGTG